>CAYJBP010000001.1:0-36734 GCA_964368605.1 uncultured Peptococcaceae bacterium
ACGCCGCAAATTCTCAATTAAAAAGTAATACAGAATTCTCTAGCAACTGTTTGTTTACAATAAAAAGGGCAGGAAAATGACTTTTCTTAATTATAATGATCAAATAATTACCAAATTCAATAAACAAAAAAAGAAACAATTAATAGACTTTCTGGAGCAGCAAAGCTTGGACTATGACCATAATATTGATATTAGTATTATTACCGTTAATTGCGATCAGCAAATTATTGCCACTTGCTCTTTAGACGACAATATTATTAAATGTCTGGCTGTTCATCCCGATTATCAGGGGCAGAATTTAAGCGCGCATTTGCTTAGTAAAATTATTGATTATGCTGCGTCTAAGCAAATATTTAAACTATTTTTATTTACCAAACCCCAAAATATTGTCGAAATATCGGCTTTGGGCTTCGAGCTTATTATTCAAACCGAAGATATTGCCTGGTTTGAAAACAAAAAAGATGGGATTAAGGATTTTATTAGGGAAATCCCCCATTATCCACATTCTAACAATGGCGCAATTATTGTTAACTGTAACCCTTTTACCAAGGGGCATCGCCACTTAATCGAGTTTGCAGCTGCTCGTTGCGATTATCTTTACCTTTTTGTTTTAGCTGCCGATAAAAGCTTTTTTAAGTCCGATATTCGCTTTGATTTAGTTAAGCAAGGCACTGCCGACTTAGATAATGTTATCGTTTGTTCCAGTGACGATTATTTAATCTCGGCCGCAACTTTTCCCGATTATTTTATTAAAGATAAAATCCAAGCTCAATCGGCTAATTGCCAATTAGATTTAGCGGTATTTGGTCGGATTATTGCCCCGGATTTAAACATTAAAACCCGCTTTATCGGCAAGGAGCCATATTGTGCCTTAACTGCCGCCTATAATCAAAAGATGAAAGAATTTCTACCTGGTATGGGTATTAATGTGGTTGAAATTCCACGCTTAAAAAGCAGTAATCAGCAGGAAATCAGCGCCTCAAAAGTGCGCGAATTATTGCAAGAAAATGATTTTGCCGCCATTGAAGATTTGGTTTATCCCACCACCTTAGCCTACCTTAAAGAGGTATACGGCAATGACTAGAATTGACCATGAGTTAGCTATTTTAAAAAATTGTCCTAAGCCTAGCTTAAACCAAATACTTTTAGCACGAGAAAACCGTGCTTTAAAGCAAAAAAAGCTGCTGCTTAAAGCTCCCTGCCTAGTTTGCCTAACCATGAATATCGCCGGCGAATATAAAATATCGCCTTTAATTGAACAAGGTTTTTGTGAAGGTATTAGCCAAATTAAGCAAATGTTGGCTCTTTATCATATAAAAGTAAGTCAAGAAGTGATTGATTATTTGCCTTATGGCCATGAGGCTTATTTTGCAGTTGAGGGCTTAGCGCCCTTGATTAAAGATTTAATGCTTAAAATCGAAGATAATACCGAACTTGGCCGCCTTTTTGATATCGATGTTTTAGATAGCAGCGGTCAAAAAATAGCTCGCAGTGCGCAAAATAAGCGTAAATGCTTACTTTGTGAGGATAATCCTTTTATTTGCCGACGCACTTTTAAACATACTGTTGAGCAATTGCAAATTAAAACAATCACTATTTTAATCAGCTATTTCGACCGTCAATTTATTGACGATATTTGTGCCAAGGCTAATCGGGCTTTATTATACGAATTAGCGGTAAGCCCCAAGCCGGGTTTGGTTGATCGCTTCGATACCGGTGCGCATAATGATATGGACTTTTTTACTTTTATCGATAGTATCAGCCTGCTTAGCGGTTACTTAACTAAAGTTATGAACTTGGCCTTAGCTAATTATGATTTAGAGCCTCCTCTGCTTTTAAAGCAGCTACGCTATCTGGGGCTTAAGGCCGAGCAGGATATGTATACTCTAACTAAAGGGATTAATACCCATAAAGGCGCTATTTTTGGTCTGGGGATTATTAGTGCTTGCCTGGCTGTTTTATATGGGCGCGGCCAAGCAATAAATATAAACACTATTTGCGATTTAGCCCAACAAATGGCTAGCGAAATTTTAGCCGATTTTGAACAAAATACTCTCAAGCAGCAGCCGTTGAGTAATGGCGAACAATTATATAATCAATGCCAAATCTATGGAGCAAGAGGAGAGGCTTATCAAGGCTTTTCTACCGTTAGGGATATTGCCTACCCTAAGTTTTGCGCTTTAATTAACAGCGGCTATAGCTTAAATCAGGCGGCGGCAATTACCTTAGTTCACCTAATATCTCATACGCAAGACAGCAATATTATTAAGCGCAGCAATCAGCAAACTTTAGCTCAAATTCAAAACCAATTGCAAGATATACTTGATGATGACAATTTGATTTTGGCTAATTTAGCGGCTTTAAATCAGCAATTCATTAACTTAAATATCAGCCCGGGCGGATCGGCCGATTTATTGGCCATTACCTTATTTATATGGCTGATTGAAAATTAACTACTGCCTAAAGAACTGTAATCATCAAAAACTATAGCTAACTGCAAAATAGATTATAGTAAAAGATATTAAAAAATAAAAAGGGCAAGGGTTTTGGTAAAAAATTCGACCAAAATCCTTGCCCTCTTTTTATTCTATATAACTTTTAAATTTACCGTTTTAACTGCTTAATCACATCAATAATCGTGCCATCACGGTATTCCACCAAAGCTACAACTTTGTCTAAAGTTTCAATTGGCTTAGGTGTGCCGGTCATTTCAATGGCCATATTATGCAATTGCTCAATAGCAAATATTTTTAAGCGTGTTTTAGCTAAATTATCCTTAAGCATTTGATAAGCAGGATGATTGGGATTTAAAGCAATACCGGCCTCGGTTACTATCACGGCTATTGTGTCGCCGGGGGTGCAACAGGTGAATACTTTTTTTACTATCGAAGGGGTGCGGCCACGCATTAAAGGCAAGGCCACAATCGGTACTTTAGCGGCCGCGGCCACATCCGGGCCACCACCTAAACCACCAAGCATTTCTCCGCTTGCGCCGGTTAAAATATTTACATTAAAGTTTAAATCTACCTCCAAGGCGCCTAAAACCACAAAGTCTAAATTATTGGCCATGCAGCCTAAATTATGGGGGTTGGCATATAGGTCGGCATCGGTTTCGATAATTTGCGGGTATTTAAGCATTGCTTTAGCGGCTACGGCATCGAATGATTGGACGGCAAACACATTTTTAACCAAATCTTCGGCTAATAAATCAATAATCGAGGAAGTAACCCCACCTAAAATAAAGCCGGCTTTAATACCTTGCTCGCGAATTTTATCGCCGATAAATTTAGTGCAGGCAATGGCAATTGCCCCGGCACCGGTTTGAAAAGTAAAATTTTCTTTAAATAAATCACAGTTAGCGATAATTTCGGCAATCATTTTGGCAATTAATAAATCACGTGGGTTTTTGCTTAAACGAGCCGCACCTTTACCAATCAATTCCGCATCCCCAATTGCCTCAACTTCAACCACATAATCAACTTGGCTTTGTTTAATCGAAGCCGGCAAACAAGGGTAGGAAACTATGGTATCGGTAATGGCAATCACTTTAGCTGCATAGATAGCATCGATAATCGGATAGCCCAAAGCGCCGCAGATATTTTGGCCACCAGTGCCATTGCAATTGCCTTGGCTATCGGCGGCACTAACCCCGATAAAGGCCAGGTCGATAGTTAAATCTCCGCTTTGAACAGCTCGTGGGCGGCCACCATGCGAGCGCAGGATAACCGGCTGCTCTAAAATGCCATCCATCACTGCATTGCCTAAATCACCACGAATACCGCTGGCTTCAATTCGATTTATTGTGCCATCGATAATAAAATCGACCAATGAGGGATTGCTGATATTAATAACTGCCGAAGGGGCAAATTTTAAACCTTTAATCCCTAAAGCGCGAATTTCTTCTAAAACCATGCCAACCACCTTATCACCTTGTCGAAAATGATGATGAAAAGATATGGTCATGCCATCTTGCAAGCCGCTATCGATAATGGCTTGCTTTAAGCTAGCTTGCAATTTATTTTGCCCCGGTTTAATCAGGCTTTGCTTTTTATTGGTGCTGATATTTTTAAGAGGTAAATCGGCAAAAGCACCTTGATAAGGGCTAAAAGTTCGCTCGGATGCAATTGACGATTGATTTAAGCTGCTTAAATCCATGCGATCTCCTCCTTAGCGATTAGTCCGGCGGCGATAGCTAAGGATAAAGTATGCTTAGCTCTTGCCACAATCGGGGCATCTACCATATTGCCATCTAAAACAATTACCCCACTATTTGCGGCCAAGGCTTCTTGCATGGCTTCATAAATGCGTAAGGCCTTGGCAATTTCTTTTTCGGTAGGATTAAAAACATTATTAACAATTTCAATCTGCTTGGGATGAATTAAATATTTGCCGTCAAAGCCTAAGTTTTTAATAATTTCGGTATCCTCTTTTAAGCCTTGTTCATCTTCGATATTGGCATAAATGGTGTCGATAGCCTGTACCCCTGCTGCTCGTGCTGCTAGCAAAATGGCATTACGGGCAAAGAACATTTCTAAGCCTTTAACACTGCGGCTGGTTTTCATGCTGGCCGTAAAATCTTCACCGCCGATCGAAATAGCAATAATTCGCTCGGAAGCCTTAGCTATGGCCTGGGCATTTAATACTCCGATATGGCTTTCCATGCCGGCAATAATTTTGGTACTGCCAAGCTCTATATTGGCCGCTTTTTCGACGCTTTCGATATAGCTAACCGCTTTTTCAACATCTGCGGCCGTTTCGATTTTGGGAAAGCGAATAATATCCGGCTTAGCTCTAACCATGGCCTCTAAATCCTCATGACCATAGGGGCTGTCTAGGGCATTTACCCGCACAATATATTCCAAATCAGGATGGCGCTTGGCTTTTAAAGCATTAAAGACCAAAAAACGGGCAATATCTTTTTGGTGCATAGATACCGAATCTTCCAAATCATAAATTAGGCAATCGGCACCATAATAAGGGGCTTGAATCATATTGGCCGGGCTGGCTCCGCTAACATAAAGCAAGGAGCGGCGCAATTTATCTTTATTGACCATAAAGCACCTCCCAATCGGGATGCTCAACTTGACAAGCTCGATAAATGCAGGCCTGCAAACGTGCTTTTATTACACAATCTAATGCCCCTTTATCATCGAGGGTAATTTTGCCATTCTTGATGCCTAAATCTTGGGCAACTTGATTAACCGTTTGCAAAATACTATCGCCAAATTGCTTTTGAACAATACTTTTTAAACTAATTTCCAAACCGCCTGCAGCCGGTTCAATGCTAATTAATATATCGCCGGATTCCAAACTGCCGGCAATAGCCTGGGTTTTAATATCCATAATTCACCTCAATAGCTATTATAATAAGGGCATTTTTAATACATCGCATCTTAGGCAACGCCCTACTTCTTGCTGCATTTGCTGTACGGTTAAGCAATCATCGGCCTCGCTAAAGCAATGCTTGGCTTGTTCGATGCTGATAAATGCGCCCTTTTCTCTAGCTTGAACGCTTTCATCAATTTGATGGGCCAATATTCGCTGATAGGTATTGATGTCCAGCACTTGGCCATCGCCGCCTAAATAACTGTCAATCGAAGCGGCAGCTAATTTGCCATCTTGCACGGCTTGCACAATATTTTGAGGAGCACGGCTACAATCACCACCGCTAAAAATGCCCTCAATTGCAGTATAACCACCAAATTCGGTTTTGATTTGACCATTAGATGCTAAAATTTGGGGCAATTCGGCAGCTAGGCATTGGCTGGCGCTATGCTGGCCAATTGCAAAAACAATAATATCGGCTTGGCTGATAATTTGATTATTTTCATTAAAGGTTGGCTTAAATTTGCCATCAATAAAAACCTCGGTGCATTGCTTTAACTTTAAGCCGCTGGCCAAATTATCGGTAATAATAATTTGCTCAACACCCCAGCCATTATTGATTAACACCCTATCTTTTAAGGCATCAACAATTTCCCATTCATGGGCCGGCATTTGCTCTTTTTGTTCTAAGCAATAAAGCTTAACTGCTTTGGCTTTGGCTCGGGCTGCAGTGCGGGCTACATCTAAAGCAACATTGCCGCCGCCGATAACGATAATATTTTTATCTTTAAGCTCAATTTGCCGATTTAAGCTTAATTCCAAAAAGTCTAAGGCCGAATAGATATTATTGGCATTGCTATTATCCAAAGAGATTTGATTATTATTAGTAGCACCAATCCCTAAGTAAATGGCCTGATAACCCTGATCTTGCAATTGCTTAATGCTAATATCTTGGCCTAAAGCACAGTTGGTTTTAAACTCGATGCCCATTTTGCTAAACAATTCAAGCTCTAAATCTAAAATAGTTTTAGGCAGGCGGAATTCGGGAATGGCATATTGCATCATGCCGCCGATTTTGGCCTTTTGCTCGAATACGGTAACGGCATAGCCTTTTTTGCGCAAATAAAAGGCACATGATAAAGATGATGGGCCTGCCCCGATTAGAGCCACCTTTTGGCCATTATCGGCCTCAATTTTAGGCAGCGGGAAGCTCTTATATGCGGTAGCTACTTGATCGCTGATTAGGCGCTTAATATCCTTAATCGCCACCGAATCATCAATTTTTTGACGATTGCAATAGGTTTCGCAATTATGGTCGCAGACGCGGCCACAGGCAATAACCAGTGGGTTTTCGGCTTGGATAACTTGATAAGCTTCTAAATATTTGCCTTGATAGGCCAAATCCAAATAAACGGGTACCATAGCATTGGCCGGACATGCATTTTGGCAGGTATAGCGCATGCAATGGACATAAGCTTCCGGGTCGAAGCGCTCATAAAGACATTCATTGCAATAAAGGCAGCTTTTGAGCAAATCATCACGGCCGGCTTTAACTTTTTTAACCCACATTGAATCGGCAATTAAGGGTCGAGCTAAAGCTACCATATCGGCGCGGCCTTGCTCGATAACCTCTTTGGCAATAATGGGATTACCTAATTTACCAACGGTAATAATCGGCACCGAAACATGTTTTTTAATATGTTCGGCACAATAAACATTGGGGCCGTCGGGATATTCAATGGTTGGCTTGCCTCTTTGATCACTATAGCCTTTAAGGCCATTATCATCAAAGCGCACCCCTACCGATACATCTAAGCAATCGATACCATACTTTTCTAATTCTTGGGCAAAGATGGTGGTTTGAACCAAAGTATTGCCGCCTACCACAAATTCCTCGGCCGAAAAACGAGCAAAAAGCGGATAATTAGGCCCTACTAAAGCCCGCACTTTTTTAAGGATTTCGATATGCATAAACATCCGGCCATAAATATCGCCACCAAATTCATCATTGCGTGTATTGGTACGCTTAGACAAAAAATCGGCCATGGTATAGGTATGGGCATAATGAAGTTCGATAGCATCAAAGCCGGCTTCTTTAGCTCGGCGTGCACCTTCGACAAAATCATCAATTACTTGATAACATTCGGCATTGGTTAAGTCGGAAGGCTTTTTATGTTGACCATGAATGGAATGGGCTATTTGCAATCCTATTTTACAATTTTCTTGATGGACAGCATCTACTAAGCGCTTTAGGCCTGCTACATGCAAGTCGTCGCTGATTTGCAGCCTTTTGCCGGGATGAATATATAATGAACTAACGCTGGTATGTTCAGTCATAATCAGGCCCACTTCCGAGCGGGCACGATCGACATAATGTTTAATTGTATTGTCACTGACTACACCATTTGGCCCTGCCGAATTGGAAAACATCGGTGACATGATTATTCTATTAGGTAATACTAAGCCATTAATTTCGATTGGAGAAAATAAATTGGGATTATTCACCTAAATCACTCTTTTCTATTAAAAGTAGAGGGGAAAAGGGAGTTGCTCAAGAAGATTAGAAGCAACTCCCCGAAGGTATTAAGCATGTTTTAATTTATGAACAGCTAAATGAATAGCTTCGATAAATTGTAAATAACCGGTGCAGCGGCAGAGATGGCCGGATAACTCATCTTTAATTTGTTCATCGGTAGGATTATTGTATTTATCTAAAATTGCTTTGGTTGAAATTACGATACCCGGGGTGCAATAACCGCATTGTACCGCACCTACTTCGACAAAAGCTTGGGATAAAGCTTCAAATTCGCCGCTTTGATGTAGGCCTTCGATGGTGATAATTGTTTTGCCATCCGCCTTACAGGCGGGGATTAAGCAAGAATTAACCGGGCGGCCTTCAAAAATAATTGTGCAAGCGCCACATTCTCCTTCGGCGCAGCCTTTTTTGGTGCCGGTTAAACCAAGTTGATCTCTTAATAAATCCAGCAAAGTAAGGGTTGGCTCTACGCAAACCTTTACTTGCTCGCCATTTAAATTAAATGTAATTTGTTGCATATGGGCCTCCTTAGTTTAGTTTTGTCGCAATTTCGAGCAAGGCTTTTTCCAGCAAATCTTTAACCAAAACTTTACGATAAGCACCACTACCACGTAGTAAACTATCGCGCGGATTGGCTTCATCATGCGCCAATTGGGCAGCATGGGCAATGGTTTGCGCATTTAGCTCTTGGCCGATTAAGGATTGAGCGGCGCCGCTTGCCATAAATGGGGTGGTAGCTACCGGGGCTAAGGCAATGGCTGCATCGGTTACCTTATTAGCGGATAATTCAATTTTTACTGCGCAATTAACAATTGGCAAGGCCAAAGAATTGCGTGGTGCAATACGCTGAAAAGCCGTAGCATAACTGGTTTGCGGCAGAGGAATAATAATTTTGGTTAAAATTTCGCAGCTGGGATCAATTTTAGTTTGGCCGATACCGATAAATAAATCGCGCAATTTTTCGATGCGGCTGCCTTCGGCATTAACTATTTCACAAGAAGCATCGAGGGCAAAGAGATTAATTGTTGCATCAGCTGCCGGTTGACCATTAACAATATTGCCGCCAACGGTAGCAATATTACGAATTTGCGGTGAACCTACACTGCGGCAGCCATCGGTTAAAGCAGTTAACAGAATTTTTAATTGCGGATGGCAAGCTATTGCCGCATGGGTTACGCAAGCACCAAGAATAATATTATTTTCATTAATGGTAATTTCGTCCAATTGAGCAATATTGGTAATATCAATTAAGGCTTCGGCTTCAATATGGTCATTATTCAGTTCAATAACCAAATCGGTACCGCCGGCGATAATGCGTGCCTGATGCTCTTTTAGCAAATCTACCGCTTCTTTTACGGTTTGCGGATAAAAATAATTTACTGTATTCAAAAGTCCTTACCCCTTTCTTATTTTTTTGCCCTAAGAGCATTATATACTTTTTCGGCGGTAACCGGTAAATCGGTAATCCTTACCCCTACCGCATCTTCGATGGCATTAACTAAGGCCGGCCCGGTGGGGATTAAGGTGGGTTCGCCAATGCCTTTAGCGCCATAAGGGCCAACCGGGTCATTACTTTCAACAATAATGCTCTCTACTTCGGGCATATCCTTAATTGTCATCAAAGTATATTGATGTAGGCCTTTGGATTGAGGAATACCGTTTTTAAACTGCATATTCTCATAAAGAGCCCAGCCAATACCTTGCGATACACCACCATTAATCTGGCCGATAACACCATTTGCATTAATAACCTTACCCACATCATGAGCTGCGGCCACCTTTAGAACTTTAACTTGGCCGGTTACGGTATCAACTTCCACTTCTACCCCATGCGCACCATAAGAATAAGCGCTGGAATAATCGCCATAGCCATCGGCTGATGCACCAACGGTGGGCGGATCATAGTTGATATAAGCGGTAATTGTCATTGCTTTATTGGTACGCACAGCAATATCGCATAACTTGGCTACCGCAACATTATCGCTATCTTCATTTTTATAATAGACCTTAGAATCTTTAATATCCAAAGCGGCTTTGGGCCGTTTTAGGTATTCGGCACCTAAATCCAGTAATTGATCTTTAATTTCTAAAGCAGCCTTACGCACTGCATTACCGCCAATGGTGGTAACACGGCTGGAATAAGTACCCAAAGCAAAGGGGCTTACATCGGTATCTAAGGGCATAATTGTAATATCATCAATATTAATGCCCAATGTTTCGGCGGCAATTTGCGCAAATACGGTGCGCGAACCTTGCCCTAAATCAGCCTCGCCGGAAAAGACAAAGGTTTTGCCATCTTCGTGCATACGAATCATACAAGCCGAACCATCATATTTATCGCCGCCACGATTGCCGGAAACATGGTTCATGCAGGCTAAACCAATACCACGTTTAATTCTACCATTTTGCTCCTCAAGTGGTTTACGGGTAGCACGAATAGCTTGATCGGCTTTTTCGATACATTCGCTTAAGCCGCAGCTTTTAATTCGCCAGCCATGCAAGGTTAAATCGCCGGTGCGAATACAATTCTTTAAGCGTACTTCAACCGGGTCGAGATTAAGCTTTTTACAGCAATAATCAATCATCGATTCTAAAGCAAAATGGGCTTGGCTATTACCATAACCACGGAAGCCACTGGTTGGAATTAAATTGGTATAAATTAAATAAGAATCGGTTTTGGTTGATTTAAAGCGATAAAGACAATCGGTACGAATGGACATATTAAGCAAAATTTTGGTAGCTGCCCAAGAATAAGCGCCGTTATCGGCTAAAATCTTAACCTCTTTGCTAACCATAGTGCCATCATTCATCATCCCTAATTTAACATGAAGCCTGGGGGCAACTCGCGGACGGGTGGTTAGCATTTCTTCTTTACGGGTTAAGATAATCCGTACCGGGCATTTGGTAATTTTAGCTAAAACAGCTACAATCGGATGAAAATTACGCACCCAAATTTTTGCACCAAAGCCGCCGCCGATAAAAGGGGCTTTAATTTGAATATCGGCCGGCGAAATGCCTAAAGCTTTGGCAATTTCATTACGGGCTTGGAAGATTGCTTGTAAGCCGGAATACATGGTTAGGCGGCCATCATTTTCCCAGTTGGCAATAGCGCCAAAGGGTTCCATATATAAACCTTGAACTCGATGAGTGGAAAATGTTTGCTCAAAAATATGATCGCAATTGGCAAAGTCTTGCTCGATATCACCGCGCTTAAAATGGTATTCCTTGGCAATATTCGATTTATTTTCCTCATGAACCAAGGGAGAATTTTCTTTGATAGCTTCATCTAAATCATCAACCACCGGTAATATTTCATAATCTACTTCGATTAATTTTATAGCCTGTTCGGCAATAGCTTCTGTTTCGGCAGCTACCGCTGCCACTTCATCGCCTACATAGCGCACTTTATCAACAGCCAACATGGTAACATCGGCAATTTCTAAGCCAAATTTATTGCTCGGGCAATCCTTGGCGGTAATTACAGCCTTAACACCCGGCAAAGCCCGTGCTTTATCGGTATTAATCGACTTAATTAAGGCATGGGGATGGGGTGAGCGCAATATTTTAGCATGAAGCATACCGGCCATCGGTATATCGGCTAAATATTGCACCTTGCCGCCAATTTTATCTTTGGCATCGATAAAGCCTTGTTTAGTTCCGATATATCTGTATTTCATTTAGCTTTACCTCTCTTTTCTAATATATAGTCATCGCTTAAAGGTGGATAGATGCTTAATTGCCCTTTAACAAAGATAAAGGCGGCTTTAATTAGGCCTAAATCATATAATCTTTGGGCAGCCATATATCCATTATGCAAAGATTGTTCAATCTCTAAAACTGATAAGTTGCCAACAGCATTAACCACATATTGGCCTTTAATATCAGTGTCATAAGCTAATTGTTCGGCTAAACAATAGCTTATTTGCTCGCTTTTACAAACGGTGTGATTGGCAATATAGGTGGCTGCGGCATCGGCATAAATGGCATTGGCGGCTAAAACCGTTACTGCCGATGCTATACCTTTAGTTAAACTACGCCCACCTAAGCCGCTGGTAGCAATGCCGCCAATTTGATTGGTATTATTAATGGTTAGGCCATAGCCGGCAACTCTTTGCGCCAAATCATCAATAATTCCAACCTTAAATATTTGGTTATTAGCCAGATAAAAGGCAATATCCCCGCCATTATTAGCAATAATATAATCGCAATCACTATTATTTTTAATATGATTAACCACCGTATCGCTAAAAGCGCCGGCCACACAAACCAAAGGCGTAAAGCTATTATCTTTTAATAGCTTGGTAGCGGCAATCATCTTATTTAAAATAGCTAAATCACTAATTTGATCGGGTATTTGAGCAATTGGTTGCTTTAAAATAGCCAGGTGCTCAGCAAGGCAATCTAAATCGGCAATTGCCTTGCTGCCACCTAATTGTGCGGCACTAAGGTTAACTATTTTATCCTTTTGGGCGCTGATAGTCATCGTAATCGGCCCATAATCAACCAAAACTCGCTGATCATCAAGAATTTTTAACCTAGTTTCCATATTAATAATTATTGAGCATTCTCCTGATAATATTTAACAGCACCGGGATGAATTTCGATCGGGCCTACTTCTTGCATGGTTTCTAGGTTTAAGCCGGAAACCGAGCTATGAATACCGGTGAAATATTCTAGGTTTTCATCAATCGATTTAACGATATTATAAGCTTCTTCATCGCTTAAATCATCGCTGGCAAATAAAACAACGGTAGCGGCTACGGTAGGAACATCTTCGGTTAAGAAAGGATATTGGTCTTTGGGGATAACAGTACGTACGGTGCCTAATTGAGCATTAACGGTTTCGATAGCTTCTTCGCTCATTGGCAATAAGGTTAAATCTAAAGTGGTCGAAGCATCAATAATATGGGAAGATGGATATTGCATAACATTGGAATAAGCTTCGATTTTGCCATCGCGCATTAAGTCAAAAGAAGAACCCATCGACATATAGTCAACGCTACCACCCCAAGCAGCTAAATCATCATAGCTGATGCCATTGGCTTCTAAGCAAGCTTTACCTACGATTTCCATAAAAGAATCAACGGTGTTTAAGTTCATGGCTAAAGGATATTGTTGATCGGCGATATCTTGGAAAGAGGTAATGCCAGTATCGGTTTTAATTACAAAATGCTGAGCGGCTTCTCCATATAAAACGGTTAGAGCTTTTAAGTTGGTTAAAGGAGTATTAAAGGGAGCTTCGCCATTGGCAGCCATATTAATTAAGCTGGAATGGGCAATACCCAATTGAACACTGCCGGTACTAACCAAAGCAATATTGGCAGCCTCTTGGCCTACTTCATAAGCAACTACGGCGCTATCATTACTACGACGAATAACTTCGCCTACACCTTCGCCAATCGAAGCCCAAGCTCCGCCAATCGAGCCACCAACAATTGTTAAGTTCATCGAACCGCCACTGCTTGCGCCTTCTTCAGCGGGGTCATCTGCGCCGCCACCGCAGCCAACCATTAAACCTAAGGATAAAGCTAAAATCATAACTACCAAAGCTGCCTTTTTTAATGTGTTTTTCATGATAAATCCTCCTAATATTTTAAATTTTTATTGAGCCATAGTTTGATTTTTTGCAGGTTTTTTACCAACAAATTGTAAAACAAGAATTGCAATAAAAATTGCTAAACCGATATAATCGGTCATTGCACCGGGATACATCATCATAATACCAGCCCCAAACAGCAAAATTCTAAATAAAATATTAACCTTTTTACGTAACCAGCCTTCAATGCCGGCACTTAATGAGTATACCCCGATTAAGCAGGTAAAGATTAGCCAAACTGTAGAGAAGGTAATATTATCTAAAGAAATAAGCATTGCCGGCTGCAAAACAAACATAAAGGGAACAATAAATGATACTATGCCCAGCCAGCAGGCCTGCCAGCCGATTTTGGTGGCATTAGCATCGGCAATTCCGGCTGCGGCATAACTGGCCACGGCAACCGGCGGAGTAATGGCCGAAACAGTGGAGAAATAAACTACAAACATATGAGCAGCCATAGGGGTAACCCCTAATTCGTATAAAGAAGGAATGGCTAAGGCCGCGGTTAAGGCATAAGCGGCCGCAACAGGCATACCCATACCGAGCAAGATGCATAAAGCAGCGGTAATAATTAATGCGATTAAAACACTATCGCCACCTAAGCTTAAAACTAAGCTGGCAATTTTGCCGCTTAAGCCGGTAATCATTAAGCCATTGATTACAATACCGGCAATTGCGCAAGACATTGAGATAATAATAGCTTGCAAAGCGCCGTCTTCTAAAGCTTTAATGATTTTGGTTAAAGACATGCGGGTATTTTTGCGGAAATAACTGCATATAATTACGCAAACAATCCCGGCTACCGCAGCTAAGGATGGGGTAAAACCTTGCAAAATCATAGCCACCAATACAATTAAGGGGATAAGGAATTGCACGCCTTCTTTTAAGGTTTTTTTCAAATCGGGCAATTTATCCGGCTCGATGCCTTTTAGGCCGATTTTTTTGGCACGGAAGTGAACCATAAAACCTAAAGCTAGGAAGTATAAAATACCAGGTACCATAGCAGCAATGGCAATATCGCGATAGGGAATACCGGCCATTTCAACCATCAAAAAGGCGGCAGTACCCATAATCGGCGGCATTACCCCGCCCCCGGTAGAAGCAACTGCGCAAACAGCGCCGGAGAATACCGGATCGTAGCCGATTTTTTTCATCATCGGGATTGTAAAAGAGCCGGTAGTTGCAACATTGGCTGTAGGCGAACCATTAATCATGCCAAATAATGCACTGGAAACAATAGACACTTTACCTGCACCACCGGTATATTTACCGGCTGCGGCCATCGAGAAATTATAAAAGAAATCTCCCGCGCCCGAATAATTAAAAAATGAGCCGAATAAGCAAAACAAGAACACATAAGTGGATGATACCGCTAAAGGTGATGAGAAAATACCATTGCTGGTAAACAGCAATTGGTCAAGCACATGAAGCGGCTCGATATAGCGATGGTTTAAATAACCGGGGATAAGATGCCCAAAAAAGGCATAAAGCAAAAAGATTAGCGCAATCGTTGGCAAAACCATGCCCATTGTGCGGCGAGTACCGTCAATAACCAATACGCCAATAATAATTGCCGAAATTATATCCATCGGGAATAAGGGGTCGATTTGCGGCCAGCGTAATAGGTAAACACCAACTTGTGTAGAATAATAAATGCCGGCAATTAAAGCTAAGGCAGCAATTATATAATCCACTATAGATGCTTTTTTACGATCAGCCCCCATAAATGGCGTATACATAAAATAGCATAAAATCATGATAAATGTTAGGTGAATACTATAATGCAAAAGAGGTTGAATAGATGATAAGGTGCTTTGCCAAATTTGATATAAAGACATAATAACAGCCAAAGTGGTAACAATCTTTTTATCAAGTCCGCTAAGTTGCCTTTTTTGTCCGCCTTCCCAGAAGGCCTTTAGTTTATCTTTCAAAAAAACCCTCCGTCCTATTTTTTCAAACTAATATGTTCATAGCGTCCTTCGGTAATTACATCTGCCATGGGCCTTACCGATTTTATATGGCCGCCGATTTGAGCATATTTTTCTTTGGTAATCGTATACTCAATTGGGGCAACAATGGCCGGCGAGGCAGTATAGCTAAAGGGATTATCGAGCATTTTTTCAACATCGGCCAAGAAGGTAATGCCGCCGCCGGGCATAACAAAGGTTTCGGCGCCACCAATGCTTAAAACAGCATCGCCTCGATGTACGGCTTGGGTTAGTTTAATCGGGTCTACCGTAACCCCAACCCGAGCACTACCACCAACCCCGGCATAATACATCAAAGAAACCTTACTATCTTCGCAGTTATTGGCAGCCATGGCTCTAAATTCTTCTAATTCGGGGAAGATATCTATTTGTTGCGGCTTGCCATTTTCGTCTACCTCGAATAAAGCAATTTGACGCCAGGTGGTTTCGGCAATTAAAATTTTCATGCCAACTTTTGCTACCGACATATCAATATCTTTAATTGCTTCAATCGGATGATTGATATTGGTGCCACCCCAGCCTTCGCCATGATCGAAGAAATAGCGTCCCGGGGTAGCAAAACGGCCAACCGGAGTAACGCCGCTGGGCGGTAATTGTTCGGCCCCTGCCGGATGATGGGTGAATAAACCGGTAATATGATGGTCGATAATAATTGCTTCGTCGATTAATTTGCCCAAATATTTAGCAAATAAACCACAGCAAGCGCCACCGCAACCAACTCGCATTTTAGTATCAACTTCGCCATTGATAACTGGGTGTTGGCCAACGGTTAATTGCAATGTTGCGCCATCATCTACCTTTAATTCTACGGTTTTCTTATTGCCTAAATCGGCCATTACCTTAACTACTGTCATGCCATGCGGGCCTTTAACCCGGTTAACACCGCCGATAATAATCATTTGCGAACCATACTGTTCGGTACTGATAATACCAACTTCTTTGCCATTGCAACGTACCAAGGCCGATTCTTTGCCGATATAGCTATTGGTATCGATTTTAAGCATCATCGTGCTATAGGTAATCGGGGCTTCGGTAACCACGGTTACTACATCAAAATCATCAAATTTATCTTCGACGATATAAGGTGCCGGCTTATAATCAGGATAAGCTGCCCCTGCGCCAACGGCAGTAATAATCGGGCGCTCTAAAGCAATTTGTTCGGCATCGCGCTTGTTTTCGGCCGGGATTTGCAAAGGACGATTACGGAAAAGTTGGCCATTATCATAAGTAAAGCGCTTACATGCCCCTTCTTTACCGGCCGGAATTTGACATTTAACCCCGCAATTGCGGCAAATAATATAATCTTCACATTTAGGCTCAACCGTTTTTAAAGCTTCAAATTTACATACCTTGGTACAGGTTATACAATGGACACAATCATCATTGATCACAGCTTTTTTACTAGAGTTAAGCTCAATTGCTTGCATTGGGCAAACCTGAATACAAGCCTTACAACCTTTACAATTTTCTGCAATTACAGCGAGCATTTTATCACCTCTAAATTTCTTTATTTAGTTTGGCCGAGAATATTTTTAATAAGCGTTGCTGCTCATTATTAACAATCATAACCCCTTCATCAACGCCCATGCCCGGCTTGCCGGCCATGGCAAAAGGCTTGGTGGCTACTGCTAAGTTTACGCAAACCAAGGCCGATTTATCGGTTTCATTGCAAGTACCGCCCTGATAGGCTAAAACATTATTCTTTTTGCAGTATAAAACCGCATCGATAATATTATTAATGCCACCTAAATCGATGGTTTTAACCTGAATCATATCTGCGCCTTTGGCATCAACCCATTCGATAATCTGCTCATAGGTATTGGCATATTCATCAATAATCAATTTTAGCTTAGAGCCATTGGCTACTAATTTTTCTTTAAGATATTTCATGCCGGCTAATTGCTTATCATTAGATTTTAAGTCAATCGGCATTTCGATAAATACTTCATACGGTTGGCAGGCTTCTTCTACTTTTAGCAAATAATCCACAACTTTGTCTAAATCGTCATTAAAAGCATAGCCGATACAACCATAAACATCATAGCGCATAACCGGATTATAATTAGGATCGCCAATTTCGACAATGCGGTTTTTAACCCATTTAACCCAGTCTAAGAAGATTTGGCCATCATTACCTAATTTGCTGGCTACATTATTGATTAAGCCATGTGGCATCATGCCCACTTCTTTTAAAATCATTTTATCAACATTTGTATAACGCTCATCGCCTGATTGAGCATTGATTCGCACCGGGGTTATATCCATTTCCAGGCCGTATTCATCCAAAACAACTTCGCTCATGGTAATATGGCGATCTTTGGCTACGGTTTCTAAAATAGCTTGGGTTACCCCGTAGCGAATGGAGGCCGGTAATTGCTCGCCATCAAATAATTTGCGGTCGAATTCTTCGGCAGTTTCTTTAAAACGCTTGATATCTTGGCCTTCAAACATGGCAGGCACATATTTTTCGATAACTTTAATTAAATCTTTGGCCGTATTGGGCACTTCGCGGCCGCCGGAAGCAGCGTATTGAGCTACAGCGCAATCCCCGTAAGCCACCTCGCCGTTTTCCAAATAAAACATTACCGATACAGCTTGGCCGGGTTGACGAATGGTTTTAAATCCTTTGGTGGCCGGTTCGCCTTTATAAACAAAACCATCTTCTTGAGCACCTCTTTTAATAGCCTCCTTATCATCCATGTAAAAGCCGGTCATACATTCTGTGCATAATACCTTTACTACCTTCATTTGTTACACTCCCTTAATCTTTAATATTTTATAAAATTTTGTTATTGTTCAATTTTAAAGCCGTTTCGGGCTACTAATTTACCATCAATATAAATCCGCTCCACCTGAGCAACATTAGGATAGGAAGTAACCAAAACATCGGCGGTGAAGCCCGGCTTCAATTGCCCTAAATTAGGAGCTAAAAGCGGTATGGCTTCGGCTACATTTTTAGTGCCTTGGGCTACAGCTTTAGGCAGGGACACAATTTTATTATTTACCCCGTATTCAATGGCTTCCAGCATCGAGTTAAAGCTGCCATTGGCAAAGTCGGTAGAAATAATATCGGTTAAATCATGCTCATAAAAAGCATGGAGGTTTTCGGGGGTGGCTACTAAGCGCTTAGCACCAAAAGGATCATGGACGGCGGCATCGATAATTACGCCATCAAATTGCCGCAAATACTTGGTATTTTCCACCGCTTCGTCTTTGGTAAACAGATAATTGGAATGGCAGCAAATAAATTGCTTAACCCCCATTTTAGCAACTTCATGGATTTGCTTCATCGAAGTTGGCGCATTATGGCACATCAAAGGCACATCATATTTAATTGCGGCTTCGGCTGCTTCCCGATAGCCATCAAGCGCTACTTTTACCGAAGCTAAGGTGGTTTTATAAACGATATCACGGGCTTCGTCCGGGCTTAAGTATTTATCCAAGCCATGCTCTTTTAAGGCCGCGGCTACGATATCTTCGCTATAATAGCTTTCTTCAATAAATCTGCCTAAAACAGCCAATTTCATAGCTCTAGCTTGCAGATAATCGATGTCAATGCCTTTAGCTTCTTTAACAGCTTGCGGCAAGTAAAGATAATCTTGACCACCGCCGCCTAAGGTATGGCCGCCGCCAACTTCGCCGATACAAACAGCACCGTCGGCCAGCATTTTTTCGATAGTCATAGCCTGATGTTTGGGCAATAAACCTTTGCCATCACATCTTTTGCCGGCTTCATAATTAACCGGTGCATGGGTAGTTGCGGTTTTAATGCGCATGGGATGATATTTTTGGGTTTCCCTAACTTCATCCATTGTTACAAAACCATCAACATTTAAAACTGTGGTATGGCCTTGCAGCAAGTTTCTGTCCAAAAGCTCAATAATTCTTTCGCGGCCATAATTAATCATACCACTTGCAAAAATCGGACCAAAGGTTACCCCATGTTGATGATGATTAATCATGCCCGGCATAATTACTTTGCCTGTGCAATCAACAACTTCGGCAGCATAAACTTCTAAAGCCGGATCAACATTTTCCAAAATGCCTAAAATTTGATTATCCCTAATCAAAACACTGGCCTTTTCATATAATGTTACTCCGTCGCCGGTTACCACCATACCATCTTTTAAAATTATCATCTTTGTTCACCTCATAAAATAATTTAATTTATACTTTATTTATAATAAAGTAATTTTTTAAAGAATTGTTGTAGCACGCCTGGGGTCAAAACAGCAGCCTACTCGCATTGAAACTACCCGCACACCACTGGCACGCTGTGGGCCTACTTTGATAAAACTGGCTAAAACCGTATTTTTACCGCCTAAGCCCAAAGCCCCGATATTGCTGGCATTTACCGCATCGGTAACTTGCTGTTCTAAGGGGCTTATCTGATCAAAATTGCCTTCTTTCATCGCTTGCAAGGATAAAGCTGCCGCCTCATAATTGCTGCGCCCAATCCCAAATGAGAGAATAGCCGGCAAACAACCCAGCTTATCGCAGCCTTCAATTGCCCAGGCTACCATTTCATCGATTACGGTTTGAGCCGAATGTTTATGGAAAACCCGCAAGGTTTTACCGCGAATTTCCGGCCCGCCACCATACATTAAAACGGTAATCGCTATTTGGCTGCTATCTTTAACTTCGCGAATTTGAATTGGTGCCATTGCTAAATCGGCCGGGTCATCCGATAGGCCGGCGCTTTGGCTCAACCTTTGCAAATCATCACCTTTAACAGCCATCGGCCGTCCCGGTAATCGGCTTAGGCCCTGCTTAACCCCTTCTTCAATGGCGCTGATAAATGCCGGCGGTAAAACTGCCTTGTCACCGATATCAACAAAAACATGAGGAATGCCGCTATCATCACATAGTGGTCTTTGCTCGGCCTTGGCTACTTGGGCATTTTCCAAAATAGTTTCCAAAACCCAACGCGCATTGGGATTATCTTCTTTAGATACCGCTTTTTCAAAAGCACGGATTTTATCTGCGCTAAATACGGTAGATGCCTCGATTAAAGTTTGCGCTGTTTTTTCAACAATTAATTGATAAGAATACATATCATACCACCTATTTAGAAAATATGGATTGACCATGAGCAATAGCAACAATGGCCGGGAATTTAACTACCTGCAAACGATGCAAAGCTTCCATCCCTTCATGGGCAAAAGCTACTACCTCACTTGCTAAAACTTTAGAAGTTAATAAAGCACTATTGGGCGGTGTAACCAAAAATATCGAATTATGCTCTTTTAAAGCTTGTACCGTTTCGGTGCTTAAAGAACCTTTTCCTATATGCATTTTAATGCCGGCACGAGATAATTCCGGTATCGAACCTTCAATGTCTACTTTATTGCTGGATGTAGGCCCAATTCCGGCAGCGCTAACTGCTGTATGGAAGATTGCTCCTCCTTGTAAATCAATACCGTAATCAGACCATTTGCCGTTTTGCAATAAGCTGACAATTTGCGGTAAAACAGCATCCCTACCTGCATAAATAATTCCGGATAACTCTACGGTATCATTAATTTTTAAACCCTTTATATCTTGCTCGTTTAGAGGGATATTTAGATCCAAAAGTATTCCTCCTTTATTGTTTAATAGTTACTTACCTAATATTATAAGCATTTTTGATGCCAGTTTTTATTTTTAAGCCACTATTTTTAACTTAATTTTAGGCAAATGCTATGCTAAATGATGTTAAACAATTATTAATATTTAATTTATCAGTTGGCTAATTAAATACAATATAATATACTTAAACAAGATGGCGTTGCAATTTGAAACATAATGTGTTACTATAATGAAACACGTTCGAAATTATGGAGGATATTAATGGAAGCCAATATTTTAATTCTCGATTCTTATGAGGGCTTTAAGCAAAATGCCCTGCAAGCTTGCACCGAACTTAATTGCCGACCGCAAATTATCCATGCTTATCAGGGTGATTTGGATTTGATTAAGCGGATTAAAGCCATTTATCCGGAGAATGTAGATCCTGATGCAATAGTAACGCGCGGTTCAATTTCCAGTTTTTTGGCCGATTACTTCCCTAATTCGGTAATTTCTTTAGCCAATCCTGATGATATTGATTTTTTGTATGCTTTAAAAGCAGCCACCGCCTATGGCGACAAAGTGGGAATTATTGTCCACAAAAAGCATGAAATCGATAGCAAGTTGCCATCTTATCAATTTTTATTGGGCTTATCTTATTTAAAAAGTTATAGTTATGAACAGGCACATGATATTAGCAGTATTTTGCTCAATGCCAAAAATGATGGGGTTAATGTTACTGTTGGTGGCGGTACAACCGCCCATTCTTTATCTAAAAGTATTGATATTCCCAATGTTTTTGTGCCAACCGGGGTGCTTTCGATTAAGCGGGCTATTAATAATGCTTTGCTTTATGCCAAGTATAAAAATGAGCAGCGCAAAAAAAACCAGTACGAAACAATAGCCATGAACTATATCGAATCCGGTTTGCTAATTGTTGAAAATGATATTATTAAATTTGCCAATGATGTAATTAATTCAATCTTAAATGTTGGCACCGGGCATATTATCGGCCAAAGTTATCGCGAGCTGCTTAGTAAATTAAATATTTTATTTACCGAAAAATCATTTAAAAATATCACCGAAAAAATTGTAACCATCAAAGATCAAAGCTATCTTTATAAAGAGGTGCTCAGCCAAGATAATAATTCTCAAATTTGCACTTTTCAAGATATCAATATTTTGCGCAAAGAGGAACATGCCGTGCGTAATATTTTGTATAATCATGGTTATAGCACCAAGTATTGCTTTGATGATTTAATTTCAATTAGCGAGAATATGCAATTGGCTATCGAAAAAGGCAAGGTTTTTGCTTTAACCGATGCTCCGATTTTAATCACCGGCCCAACAGGCAGCGGTAAAGAATTAATTTGCCAAAGTATCCATAGCAACGGCCAAAGAGCCGACTATCCCTTTGTGCCGATTAACTGCGCAGCTATTCCACGCGAATTAATGGAAAGCGAATTATTTGGCTATGAAGATGGTGCTTTTACCAGCGCCAAAAAGGGTGGTAAAATCGGCTTATTGGAAATTGCTCATAAAGGTACCGTTTTTTTTGACGAAATTAATTCCATGCCACTTGAGCTGCAAGGCAAATTATTACGCGCCATCGAGGAAAAGGAGTTCCGCCGTATTGGCTCGAGCAAAACAATTAAGGTTGATGTGCGGCTTATCTCATCCAGCAATGAAGACTTATTAAGTTTAAGCCGTAATAGAGCTTTTCGTAATGATTTATATCATCGAATTAGCACATTAACTATAAATATAGCTCCTTTAAACGAGCGCAAAGACGATATTTTACCCTTGGCTAAGCGACTTTTAGAAATTTATTGTAAGCGCTATAATATTGAAATTGATAATTTTACCGAGGATGAACAAAAAGGGCTTCTTAATTATTATTATGACGGTAATGTTCGTGAATTAGAAAATATTATTCAACGCTTTGTTATTCAATACCCATTTCAACCTCGTGCTAAGCTGCTTTCTTTATGCTTAAATAATCAAGGTAAAGCTAAGCCGCCTTTTGATGATGAAAATACTATCACTATTAATAAAGGCAGCCTGGATAATATGGAAATTGCCATTATCAATGCTTACTTGGAGCAAAATAATAATAATAAAAATACTGTGGCCGATCTTTTAAACATCAGCCGCAGCACCCTTTGGCGAAAATTAGCCACCGAAAAAGATAATAGCAGTAAATAATCAGCAGCCGATATTTTTAAGCATAGCTCCCCTCTTTTATGCTTAAATCGGTATCAACGCAAATAAAAATAGAGGCCGGTCAGAATTAATCTGATCGGCCTTTGTCTTTTGCAAAACTTGCTCTATTTTGATATAAATAATCGTAATTAAGTAGCTTGTTTACGCTTATCTTTAGTGGGTATTTGTAATTCATCGCGATATTTAGCTACGGTACGTCGGGCAACCTGATAGCCAAAACCATCCAGCATTTCGCTTAATTTTTGATCGGAAAGAGGTTTTTGCTTGTTTTCATCTTTAATTAAACGGCTAATATGTTCCTTGATTTGATCCGGAATTACCGCCCCATTATTTTGCTCAAAAGCTCTTGGAAAAAAGTATTTCCATTCAAAAACTCCTTGTCTGGTTTGAATATATTTGCCTGCTACAGCGCGGCTTACCGTCGATTCGTGAATATTAGCCAATTGTGCCATTTCTTTCATTGTAAATGGCTCTAGATGGCCACCTTCAAAAAAAGCTCTTTGCTTGGCAATTGTAATTTTGGCCAATTGCAAAATAGTTTCTTGCCTTTTTTCAATATTTTGAATTAAATTTAAGCCTTGTTGCAATTTTTGCTGAATATAATCTTTAACCGCTTGATCTTCTAAAATTAGCGGATCTAAATTGCGATAATAAGCGCTGATTTGCAAATGAGGATCTGATTTTTTAGATAGGCTAACTTGATAGTCGTCTCCGCTTTGGCTAATGATAATATCGGGTATAATATAATGATTATGGGTGCTATCGGCTTCAATACTACGCGATGGATAAGGGTTAAGCTCACTAATTATTGCTGTTAAATCGCTAAGCTGCTCGAGGCTGATTTTAAGTTTAGCTGCCAATGGCTTAAAGCGTTTGGCGGCTAAATCCGACAAATGGTATTGGATAATTTCTATTAATAAAGGGCGTTGCGGATTATTTAAATCGATTTGGCTAATTAAACATTCACTTAAATTACGCGCAGCTATCCCGGCCGGCTCTAAGCTTTGAATTAGATTAACAGCCTGCTCAACTGTGCTTTCTTCGCAATTGCAAATTGTGGCTAATTGCTGATTGCTTAAGCTTAAATAGCCATCATGATCCAAGTATTCGCAAATCAATTCGGCAATTTCAATCAAAGACGGCATTGCTTGGCTAAAACTAAGCTGCATTCTTAAATAAGAAGGCAAGTAGCGTTGATTATGTGCTACCATATCCGGGATTAGCCCCTGATTGTCGCGGTTTTGATTAAAGTTTGGGTAGTAATTAGCATCTTCTTTATGGGCATGAATGATTTGCTGCCAATTTTCGCCTAGGGTAACTTCATCGTAGTTTAAAGCAAAATTTTCTTCCGGCAAATGGCTATGATCGCTAAGCAAGTCTATTTCTATTACTGGATTTTGTTCTGCCTGCTCTTGCATATATTGCTGCAATTCCCAAGACGGCATGGCCAAAACCTGCAAAGATTGATAAATATGCTGATTTAAATTTAGCCTCTGTTTTTGCTTAAGGTCAAGACTATTGTGTAAAGAGTTATTTCCAGAATTCATAATCTACTTCCTTTATACCTAGTTTGCCAAGCTTTAAGCATTGTATAGAATTAACTATAGTAATTCTGAGGCAAATAGTTATATCCTGCTTAGGTTCTATGTTGTTAATAAATGGTGATAGTTTTAGGGCAATTCCGCACGAAAAATAAGTATAAAAAATAGCCCACAAAAGATAAAGTATTTATCTAGTAAATTATTTGTCTGCCGAACAAGGCGCACCGACGACGGCAGGCTGCTAGGTGGGCAAAGAGCATGGGTTCGAATCGGCGCGACTATGCTAATTTTAAAATCTATATACCTGCTAACGGCATTATTAATTACTTAATATCTAACCCAAAAAGCATCTGCTAATTTTCGCAGATGCTTTTTAAATTCCATTCTCCGCTTAAATATCTAATTTTGGCGGGCTTTTAGCTGCTCGATCATAGCATACAAAAAGTCTAGCGAATCGCCCTTAATTGCATAATGGGCATAGTTGAAAATAGGGGCGTCGGGGTCGGTATTTACGGCTATTATGGTTTCGGCCGCTACCCCCACCATATGTTGAATAGCACCACTAATACCAATAGCAATATATAGCTTTGGCGCTACTGTTTTACCTGTTTGCCCCACCTGATGGCTATAAGCATACCAGCCCATATCCACCAGCGGCCTGCTTACGGCTAAAGCACCGTTTAAAAGGCCGGCCAACTCTTCGGCTAAAGCTATATTATTGATGCTGCCTATACCACGCCCTACTGCTACTAAAATATCGACTTCACCAATATTAATATTATCGGCAGCATTGGTAATTATTTCTAAAATATCTACCGGCGATGCAGTAGGTGTTTCTATCTTTGGGCGAATAATTTGCCCCTTGCGGCTATAATCCGCCTCTAAAGGCTTAAATACCCTTGGCCTAACGGTAGCCATTTGCGGACGATGATTTGGCGTAATAATAGTTGCCATAATATTACCACCAAATGCCGGACGCGTTTGCAATAATAAACCTTGGCTTTTATCAATATCTAAAATCGTGCAATCGGCGGTAAGCCCTGTGCCTAAACGGGCCGCCACCCGTGGTGCTAAAGATCTGCCAAAAGAGGTCGCCCCTAAAAGGATAATAGCAGGCCGACATTGCTCGGTTAACTTTACTATTGTATCCGTATACAACATATCATTCAATTTAGCAAACTGAATTTCGTCAACTAAAATCACCTTATCTGCACCATAGGCAAATAAATCATCAGCTACATCCGCTATATCGCTGCCTAATACAAGCGCAAATAATTCTGTTTCTAATTGCTTGGCAATTTCTTTGCCTTGCGCCAAAAGCTCATAGGCCACTGTTTTAACTTGCCCCTCGTATTGCTCGCAAAAAACCCAAACACCTTGATAATCATCAATGTTTATTACCGTACTTTTAGTAGCATTTAATTCAAGGGCTGCAAATTTACATTGCTCGATGCAAGCACCGCATAGCGTACATTTATCATGGTTAATTATTGCTAGTTTATCTTCGACTAAAATGGCCTGATAAGGGCAACAATTGACACATTTTTTGCAACCGGTGCATTTTTCAGTAATAACCTTTACCGATGCCATATGTATCCTCCTAAAATAATATTTACTTGCTATTTAAAAACCTCTACGCTATTGAGCAAGCAGTTAACCTGCTCCGCAATATTGCCTTCCAGCCAATTGCATTTACGATTTAAATCCGGCGTAAATGTTTTTAAAACTTGGGTAGGCGAACCGCTTAAGCCAATAGCTTTTTTATCCACATCTAAATCTGCTTCCGTATAGGTGGGGATTTCGATCTGCTGGCCACGTAAAAGGCCGTTTATCGAAGGTAAGCGAGGAATATTAATCTCCTTAACTACCGTAATTAAAGCCGGCAGCTTAGCCTGCACCAGCACATAGCCGTCATCACTTAATTTGCGACAGGTTATCTGCTTACTATCTAGGCTTTCGATAGAGCTAATATCGGTAATTTGGCTATAATTTAGCATTTCGGCCAGCATCGGCCCCACTTGTGCCGTATCGCCATCGGTGGCCATTTTGCCGCAAATTATTAAATCGGCACCGCCGGCCTTTTTTATCCCGGCGGCCAAAACATGGGCGGTTGCCAAGGTATCTGCCCCGGCAAAGGCTCGGTCGCTTAAAAGATAAGCTTGATCTAAGCCAATAGCCAAAGCCTCGCGCAGCAATTCTTTAACAGCAGGTATACCCATGCTTAAAGCATAAGCCTGAGCCCGGTATTTTTCTTTAAGACGAATCGCTTCTTCAATAGCATAGCTATCAAAGGGATTAATAATCGATTCTATTCCTTCTCGGATAATAGTATTGGTAACCGGATCCATCCGTACTTCATTGGTGGCCGGCACTTGCTTAATACATACCGCAATCTTCATAAACTTCCTCCCTTTAGCTAAGATAAAATATTTCCCGGCCCTAATAAATCCTTAGGATCTAAGCTTAATTTATAAGCTTTAAGAGCCGTCATTTTTTCATCGCCGAATAAAATTCTAACCAGCTCACGCTTAATTTTACCGCTGCCATGCTCGGCGGTAATAGTGCCGCCTAATTTACTTACATCATGTGCCCACTTTTTAAAAATCTCCTTGCCTTGCAAATACTCTTCTTTATTACGTGCCAAAATATTAGGATGTAGATGATTTTCGCCGATATGACCAAAAATTACCCAATGCAAATCGGTTTTGCGTAAATCACCATCATAAATATCAAATAGAGTTTGCAAATGGCAATCGGGCACCGACATATCGGTACTTAAAATGGTAATACATGGCTCATTCTTTTTATTTTTGTCGATAAGTAAATCGATGGTTTCCGGCACGGTATGACGGAAGAAAAGTAGTTTTTCCAGCTCGCGCGCATTAGGGGCTACCCAGGTATGGTCGGCATTGCCGCCTAAGGCCTCGATAGCAATTTTAAGCTTATTGATTACCGGCCAAAAATCGTCACGATTATCGCTATTAAATTCGGTATAGATAGCGCAATGATAATCTTTGGGCAATTCCTGTAATTGCTGAAAAGCAGGGGTAATTTCTTTTTGCTTTAGAATCATATCCAAAGCATTTTTATTAAAAAACTCGATAGCCGCCGGCCTATTGCTAAAAATATCTAAATGCTCGATTACTTTTTCGCCTCGCAATAAGCGTACATAGTTTAAAGCAGCTTGGTCGGTTGGCAAAAAGGTAGTGCAACCCCAAACCAATTGGGGCGCAGGCGTTAGCTTAATTTCTAATTCGCTGATAATTCCCAAAGTGCCTTGCGAGCCAATAAAAATATCGACTAAATCCATATCATCACGCAGATAATAGCCGGCATCTTTAACATGGGGGGTATCAAAATCGGGCAATTGGCCATCAAGCATGCCGCCTGCTGCTAAAGGCAGGCTAAAAGAGCGCCCCTTAGCCCGATGCCGCCCTCTTTCCAGAATAGTTAAAGAGCCATCGGCCAAAACCGCATGTACACTTTGAATATGCTGGCGAGTAACACCATACATAAAAGAGCGTGCGCCGGCCGCATTGCAAGCGGCCATACCGCCGATAGAAGCCGTGCTTTCGGTTGGATCGGGCGAAAAGAATAGCTGGCCGGCTTTAATTTCTCGCAGACATTCGATATCCGGCTGCGCCCAATCGCTAATATCGAAGGATTTATTAGCCAAGGCTTTGCGCACATCGGTTAGCAAAACCCCAGGTTGCACCCTTAGATAGTAAATACCCTGCTCATCACGGCGTAAACCACAAATTTTATTCATGCGTGATAAATTTAACACCAAGCCACCTAAAGGTGATGCGCCGCCTGCCAAACCGGTACGAGCGCCCTGAACATTAATTTTTAAATCATGCTGATGGCAATAGGCAGCTATTTGACAAATATCGTCTTCGGTTTTGGCAAAGGCTATTTTTTCGGCATAACCCACCGTGCGAGATTCGTCACGAAGATACTCTTCATATTCATTTGTTAAATTTTTAATTAATTCCATAATTTTCCTTTCTGCTCATGCTTATACACAAGCCTATGCTAATGGTTAGCAAGAAAATTCTATACTTACATTGCAATTGTAACATATTTAGTATATAATGAAAAATATTTATATTGCAACATTAGCCATACCTTTTTAATATGTTAAGGAGAAATTATGAACTTAAAACAATTAGAATATGTTGTAGCCGCTATCGAGGCTAAAAGCATAACCGCTGCCGCCAAAAAACTTCATATTGCCCAACCCCCATTAAGCAGGCAAATTTCCCTACTTGAAGAAGAATTAGGCGCAAAATTACTTAAACGTAGTGCCAAAGGTATCGAGGCTACTCAGGCCGGGAAAATAATGTATCAAAAAGCACATGAAATATTCAATAATATTAATGAAATGATTGAAATGATTGACGAAACCAATGAAGGTATTCGTGGCGAAATTAAAATTGGTAGCATTTATTCGGCTTTGCCCGTTTTTGCCAATAAGCTACAGGCATTTCAGCAGGAATATCCCTTAATAAATACCCATATTATGCATGGCGACCCTATTCAATTAATGGAATGGATGAGTCATGGCCAAATCGACTTAATGTTTTTGCGCAGCCCTACTTGCGAAACCGGCAATTATCATTATCAAATTCTTGAAGAGGATTTCCTGGTTTTGGTTATGCATAAGGATTTAGACCCTGCCCCCCATCAAGACGAGATAGCTATAGAACAATTACGCAATATCCCCCTATGTATGCTGCGTAGCGGCAAATTTTGGGGTTATAATGAGTTTTTGGTCAATGAATGTCATAAACATGGCTTTAGCCCCAATATAGTTTGCGAATGCCATGATACCTCGGTAGCCTTGGCTTTAGTAATGGCCAAGCTGGGAATTAGCTATCAGCCCCGTTCTATCGTCAATCTTTTGGCCAATCCCGATATCTATATTAAACCGATTAAGGATTTTACCATCAAAACCTACCCTACCCTGGTCTGGAATGATGATATTTACCTATCCCGTGCCATTCGCCTATTTTTGTCCAGGTTTGGCGTTAAGAGCCAGCATTTGCTTTAACAGAACGCTGGTTTAGCGCCTAAAACAAATAAAATACCCTTAAGGGCCTTGGCCGCTTAAGGGTATTTTTTATGCACAACTATTATTGCAGGCTGCTATTTTGCCATAGCTTTGCCTATTAAATTATCTACCAATAAAACATTATCATAAATCTACGGATAATAGCCGCTACTTCGGCGCGAATAGCTCCGCCTAAGGGGTCGATGATATCTGCGCTTTTGCCATTGATAATCCCGGCTTCGATTGCCCAATTCATCGCATCTTTGGCATAAACGGAAACTTGATCGCTATCATTAAAGCTGCTACTGATATCAGCAGCCGGCATGGGCGATCCTGCTGTACGCCATAACATAGTTACCAAGGATTCACGGCTAATAGCGCTGCTCGGGTCGCTACCATTGGAAATATCATTGGCTATCGCCCAATCACGGCCTTTGCTGTACCATGTTGTGCCGCCTTCGGTATCTACACCTTCCATCCTTGCCAAAACCGTCCATATCATCGAGCGCGACATGCTATCGGTAGCATCAAAAATGCCGGGAGCAACACCTAAAAATAAACCATGCGAGCTTACAAAACCAATATCCGCAGCCGCCCAATAATCGAGGCTGATATCATCAAATAATTGAGTATTATCCTCGATAAGCAAACTGGAAGGGCCGCTTAAATGGATAGATATCATATCATCGCCAACTATCGACTTGGGGATAATACCATAAGTACCATCGGCATAAAGCAGTTTGGCTACGGTGGTATGGCTGCCGCCACTAAAGGGGAAGGCAATCGAGATGCCACCCGGCACTTCTTTTAAAGCCGTACCGTTTACCATAATCGATAAGTCGGCAGTGGCTGTGCCATCCTCATTATTTACTACCGAAGCATAAACCGTAATATAACCGCCTAAAGAGGCCAAAGAGCCAAAGGAATTATTATCAATGCCAATCATCGCCGCCGGGGTATTGATGATAATTTCGCCAAATTCCATCGCTTCGGTAAAAAGCTCGGTGGGAATGCTGGTAATCGGGGTAGGGCTATCGATAATAATGGTTTCCCTATTTTCGGTTTCCCTAATAATTTCCCTAATTTCGATTATGGTAATAATCGTTTCTTTCTCATTAGGATCGGGGTCGGGCACGGGGGCCGGATCTGGGCCGGGGCTGGGGCCCGGATTAGGATTGGGATTGGGTATGCTGTTTTTAAGCCAAGTGGCCGTAACCGTAACATCGCCGCCCGGCATTTGGAAGAAAGTGTTGACATCCTCGGGGCTGATAATGGTAACTGCCGGATTATCAATTGTCCAGCCATCAAAGGTATAGCCTTCGCGACTACCTGCTTTTAAGGTAACCATATTATTGCGATCATATTTACCTGTACCGGGAATGGGGTCATAACTATCGATAACGGTAACAGTATGAGCGCCTTGCGAGGTGCTAACCCAGGTTGCTCGCAAATCTACATCATTAGCCGGCATATTAAAGGATGTTTGAGCATCATCAGGATTAGTTAAAGTAATGCCTGCTGCTTGCCAGCCATTAAAGCTATAGCCTGCTAAAGAGCCTGCATCAATATCCACTTGCTCACCGGCTAAATAAGTACCCTCGCCGGTGCTAACAACGCCTTGGCTGCCATTAATAGTTACATTATATTGGGTGGTGTTTTGCCAGGTAGCGGTTAGGTTGATTGCATATGCCGGCATAATAAAGGTGGTAGTGGTAGCTGTAGCATTGGTAGGCGCTATATTACCAACCCAACCGCTAAAGCGATAACCACTCTCCGGGCTACCGGCATTAATGGTTACGGTTTGGCCGGCCTCATAGCTGGCGGCACCGGTGTTTGCGGCACGGCTGCCGTTGATGGTTACGGGGTAGGTATTAGTATCCAGGTTGGCTACTACATTTGCATCAGCAGCTAAGTTATCGATAGTTAAGGTGGTAGCAGTGGGGCTATTCATGCCATAATTAGCCATATTATCTGCGGTAATGGTTGCGCCATTTACCGTCCAATTATTAACCGAGGGGGCATTACCGCCTTCGCCTTGGGCATTAAAGGTGATGTCTGCACCACTAAATACCTGTGTTGCGCTGGGGAAAAAGCCGCCAATATCGGAATTGGCCACTAGATTACCGCTGCCTGTATTCGAAAAGGTAACTGTATGCAGGGCAAAACCGGCAACATCAAGTTTATTAGAGGCCATAAATTCGGGCTGGTATTTGCTTTGGAAATCGATTAAAGCATTGCGGCCTGCCTCATCCGCAACGTCCAATGTATAGCTGGCAAAATCAGCTACCAAATAATAGCCGTCTACACGCTGAACTACAATTAAGTCGAAAATAATATTATAGCCATTTGCTGCTGTTCCGTAGGCAGAATTATTTAAATCGTAGCCATTGAGATCAGCCGTATTTACTTTTACTGTTGGATAAAGAGTATCGGTATTAAAGGCTGTAATATCGGCTATTTCAGTTGTATAATCCGGCGCTATTACCATAATAGGCTTGCGTACAACTACAATATCCTGCTGAGCCAATAAGGCATCATCGCTAATTCGATAGGCACGGATTTGATAATTGCCCGGCACTAGGCTTAAATCGGCTAAAGCAGTGCTAGCACCTGCCGTTTCGGCAGTTACCGACCAGCCGCTGCCTGCTTGGGCAAAGGCTTCAAGTTTATAGCTTGCTGCATCAACAGGGTTATTGTTGGCATCCTCTACTGTTACCCCGGTGGCAATATTATCCAGATAAAAATAACTATCTTTTAAGCCGACCAAACCATAACCGCTTTGAACTTTGATTTGAACGGGGCTGGCATAAACGGCATCGAAGCCGGGATTACCATTTTGGGCTGGTTCGCCGGGGAATATGGCCACCATCCGATGATGTTCCGGTGCCGGAACATAACCGGTGGTGGGTAATCTAAAGTTTACTTGACCATTTGCGTCGGTAGTGCTGCCACGATAATGGGTTGGGCTAAATGTGGGATTAGTATCAGTAATGGGGTCATTTTGGAAATCATGGCGTAATTGTACCGTTTTGCCTGCTAATGGATTATTGTCAGCATCGGTTAATGTAAGATTAACATTAAAGTATTCGCCTTCGACCAGATCAACTGGATCAGCTGCAAGATAATCCACATTCTCGCCGGACATATTAGTAACCGTAACAGTTAGTTTAGGCAAAATATTTTTTAGTTCGCCAACGGTTAAGCTGGCGGTACCTGTACGTACCGGCAAGGGATGGGCAGCAGAACTATTTGTTATTTTGCAGCGAAACAAATAACCGCTATGGGCTAACTGGGCATTTGTAAAGGTATAACTGGCTTGGGTGGCATCGGCAATATCTGCCCAGATGCCGGTAATAACACCTGCTTCTACCGAAGAGCCGGTAGGAATAAAGGCCTCCCACTGATAGTTAAGCTGGCCACCTGCAGGGTTGGGATTAGCTACAACAGTAAATGTGGCATCTTGACCAACAGTAACAGATTGCGGGCTTGGTTGACTACTAATATCTACTCCGGCAGAAGCGCCACTTGCAAAAGTGGTAGCAGAAACAGATTCCGATTCTAGGGATTCTTTCTCGCCGGGCGAACCATCATGCTCAGCTATAGATTCTACCGCCGTAACATAATAAGAGTACGCTGTATTAGCAGTTAGGCCCTGATGGGTAAATTCAGTAGTATTAACAGTGTCAATTTTGGTTGCCGAACCCTGGTAAATACGATAAACATTAAACTTAATATCACCATCGGCAAGTTTAGCGGCATCATATTGCCAGCTTAATTTGATCTCAGTTTGACTAAGCGCCTCGGCAGTTAAGCCTTCGGGCGGGGTTGGTAAAGATCTAACCGAACCTTCACGCACTAAATAGCCAAGCACCGGCACGGTATATTCTTCGCCTTTACTATTTGTAAATGTTTCGTCCCAAGTAATAAATTTCCAGGCATAGCCATAATCATTGCCTAAACCCAAAGGCACAGCGGCCACGCCGCCGGTACGGTTGGTAGATGAGGTATCTAATTCAACTGTGCCATGACCAAAATCGGCACCGCCGCTAACACCAACTGTAAAGCCTTTTTTAGAAGCTTCGCCTGTAATAGTAATGCTATGGTTAAATATTTCGCTAACTTGGGTAGTTTTGGCTGCTGTTAGGGTTTGCTCGATAAAGCTTGTTCCTTCCGGCACATTAACATATTCTTCGGTAACGGTTTGATAATCCTTGCCGTCGAAATAACCGTTTGCATCAAGTTCTGCACCGCCACGATAGCTTTCCGGGTCGCCCGGGGTAGAACTTAGCCAGGCCTCGTTGCCGCCGGTGGGGATAAGCGGATAACCATGCCTGGTGGCCGCCGCATTATAATTATTTAAGGTAATTACCCCATAGCGAGGATCATCCGGTACATGCACTACCACTTCATCCTTTTGGCCATTGGGGCGCAATGCTTCATAATAATAAAGAGTAACCGGGGTAGAGATTAAGGCCACTTCATGCTCTAAGCCATCGCCTACCGAAAAGCTCATCGAACGTTCTACACTGTTTTCGGTATATTCCTCATGGGTAAAAGCAAAATCATAGGCCACTTCAATACTGCTGCCGGTATTATTTTTTACCCCAAAGGTATAGCTTACATAAGCCCCGGCATGGGCGCCAAAGCTTTGCATTTCGCCTGAACCTACAGTATTACCTTGCCCCCAAATGGTGGCCGCTGCATCGCCGGATGGATAATCTAAACCTTTAAAATAAGGGGCAATTTCCAAAACAGCCATAATTTCCGGATCTACAAATGTATACTCTTTACGCGTAAATTTTAATAATTCGGCATCATTATCATAATCCACCGCTATCAATAGTGGGTGATTATAGATATTGGAATCGGTTGTCCATACTGCCGATAATAAATCGCCGCCATTGATAATATCGGCATCATCGGCCGTAGCTTTATGATAGCCGGCTACATGCACTCGCCAATTGTCGGTATAATGCGAGCGTACCCCGAATAATACCGATTCTTTACCCAAATCGCCACTAAAATTACCAACGGTAGCTCGATAAACATAATTGGCGGCGCCATCAAAAATTTCGCCGATTTGGGTGGCATTAGCCGTAAAATCAGCCGGCACAAAAGCACCATCAGCATAGCGGAACACCACGCCATAGGCCACTAAATATTCTTGGGTACCATAACCATCAAAACGAACCAAGGCCGATGATAAGGGGGCAATATTAGCATAAGCAATCGGTATTTGCGGTATATCCGAAGGCTGCCGATTATAAGCATGGCCGGTATTGGCATTAAACATCAAAAAGTGGCCATTAATGGCTTCCCCACTTTTATCGCTATAATAACTATTGGCCGCAGGATTATATTGAGTAATAGCCGCTAGCATGCGGTCGGTATAAGCTAGGTTATCGGCATAATGATTACCGGTATGCAAATTATTATCGGCCAAACCGATGGTAACAATTTCATTAATACCATCATTGCCGATAAAATCGCCAATTTGGGAAGAAGCCGAACGCATTTCTAAATTGATGGCCGAATCATAGGAATTATTGGGGTTGATGGCCGTAATTTGATCCATCACTTCATGGAAAACAACAACCCATTGGCCATTAACTTTATTCATTACAAAAATAGTGGAAAAATCCTTAGGGTTAAGGCGTTCATACTCATCGCCCGCTCCATTACCGAAAGACATAGTTAAAACAATTTCATCATCAAAGTCGCCATCTAAGTCGCCGGCTGCCATATGAATATAGGGCACATTACGATAGGATTCAGGATGAGTTATCGGTATACCGCCCTCGTTGCCAATATTATTGCCATACACATATTGAACCGCACCGGCTATGCCGCTTGTGCCGCTAGCATGGCCTGATGTAAAATAGGGATTATTGCCTAAAGCGGTAAAACTTTGCATATTATAGTCTACACTCTCATCACCGGCCATTTCCCTTAGCGCATAAACTGTCCAAATCGGATCATATATCATAAGGGTATCTTTGCCATCGCCATCAAAGTCGCCGGCTACAATGCTGGTATAGCCTTCTACTTCATGATATTGGGCATTTTTAATATAACTATATCCTTCATTACCGCTATGTAAAACCGTGCGACTACCGCTGCTTAGGGGGTTAATATCGGCATCGGAACGGATTAAGGTTGGGCGATATTCATTATTAGAGTCGAAGCCATAATAGGCGATATGATCATCTTGGCCGGTGCCATTGGGGTCATAAGCAATCGAGGCACCGTAAAGCAAGCTACTATTATAATTGGTACGATAGGTATTTTGGGCACCGGAATCCAGCCTTAAGCGCTGTGTTGCCTGATCATAAGCATTCTGGGTGGAAGCTTGATTAAAGAAATTAGCGCCGTTAGAACCAAAAGTTTGAATATTGGCAGGATCGGTATAAGATGCCGAAGGCATGCTGGGATCGCCTCTATTATAATCAAATAAGGTATAATGGGCATCTTGCTTATTATAATTGGGCTCGAGCAATACTAATTCATGGGTGGGATTAATATTATACCATTGATCATCGACGCCGGTTGAGGCATCGCCCGTACCAAAAACATGGACACCATCATTGGCCTTAAAATCGGAAGGAGTGCTTTGATCGATGCCAAAATCATTATTATTTCTATTATCATCTACATTAAACAAAGCAAAATCGGCCGCCAATAAACTAATAGCCGCCGGTAATTCCAAAGTCGAAGCTTCTTGATAAACTTCAACCTCTATTTGAGGCATCACCAAATCGGCGGCCATTTGATAGCCGCTATTTTCAACATTAGCCGTATAAGTAAAAATTAGGCTATCATCTGCGCTAAGCTCTTGCTTGCTAGTCCAGGTAACAGCTAGTTCTACTTCCTCATCACTAATAGTAGATTGCCACACCAAGGTAGGCTCGGGATCTTCGCCCTCACC
>CAYJBP010000001.1:36834-60909 GCA_964368605.1 uncultured Peptococcaceae bacterium
GCCCTCGCCATTGCCGGCAGGCGGATTCTCGCCCTCGCCATTGCCGGCAGGCGGATTCTCGCCCTCGCCATTGCCGGCAGGCGGAGGATTTACTGCCACTTGCTCCCACTTGGTTGTGGTTAAGGTAGCTTTAATTTCCGTGGGCAAATTAGGATTTTGCTCATCTTCTGCCTTAAAATATTGATACTTAATAGCTTCATCAAGCTCGGTAATAGCTGTTATAATTTCGCTATCTTCAAAAACTGATTCTTCAGCCCAAATAGGGGCAGGAAAAGAAGTCCCTACCAGCAGAAAAATAAGAACCCAAGCCAAGCCCTTTTTTAACAAACTTATTTTCATAATTATAACTCCTTTCTCCTTTTTAGATACAAAATAATTATATCATTCCATAGCATAAAAAAACGAAATATCACAAAAATGTGATATTTCGCTACGATAATAAATAAGGATTTATACGGTCTCGAACACATAACCACTACCATAAACCGCCCTAATCGTATAACCGCAATTGTTCAGCTTTTTGCGCAGCCGATAGATATTATTGGTTAAGGCACGGCTATCATTATTAAGAGGCGCGCCCCAAACAGTTAAATAAATATATTCCAAAGATAAAACCTGATTCTCGCTTTCGGCAAATAAACGCAATAAAGCAAACTGCTTTATGCTTAATTGCAAATCCAGGCCATTAATAGTAGCCTGCGCCAACTCTAAATCCAAAATTAAAGCTCCCTTTATTAGCTTTTGATTAATCTTTTCGCCCAGCTTTAATAAACGCTTAATACGTGCCAATAAAACCCTAAAAGAATAAGGCTTGGCTAAATAATCATCGCAGCCGGTATCAAAACCTTTAACAATATAATCATCATTGCTAAAACCGCTTAAAATTAAAACCGGAATAGCCAATTTTTGACGCATATCTTTTAAAAAAGTTAGGCCATTGCCATCGGGCATACCAATATCTAAGACAATTAAATCAATAATAGCTTTTTGGATAATTTGCTCGGCCTCGGCCAAGGTTAAGGCCGTTTTTACCGTAAAACCTTCCTCGCTAAGTATTTCCTGATTAAATGTTTGTACCGCCAGATTATCTTCTATTAAAAGAATAGTTTTAGCATTCATCAATGACCCTCCTCTTGCCCGGCATAAACAGGCAGCCTAAAAGTAAGCATTGTCCCTTGATTTTCCTTACTGGCAATAGCCAATTCGCCGCCATGGGCATTAATTATAGTTAAGCTAATATATAAACCCAAGCCCATTCCCCCCGAATAACTTACCCCTCTTTGCATAACTTTATCGATAAGCTCCGGGGCAATGCCGCAGCCATTATCAGCGATTTTTACTTCGATATGCTGGCCGCTTAAAGCTGCATTAATAGTGATTAAACCATCTTGGGTATGCCTAATCGCATTGCTTAAAATATTATTAATTACCATAACCAAGCTTTGATAATCGGCAAAAACAGGCGGCAAATCGGAGCTGATATGGCAGCTTATCTGTGTATTTTTCTCATCGGCCAAAATCATCAAAGAGCTGGCACAAGTGCTTAGTAATTCCCCAAAATCGAACTTACGCCGATTTTCGGTCATCATCATTGTTTCTAAGTCAATCATTCCACTAACCATGCGCCCCAGCTTGTTTGTTTCGCCTTTGACAATATCCAAGGCATTATTAATTTTATCTGCGGATAAATGCTCTTTTTGGGACTGCATAGCTATATAATCTACACCGGTTGCAATTACCGTTAGCGGTGTTTTCATTTCATGGCTCATATCTTGCAAGAATTCGCTTTTCATTTTATTTAAGCTCTCTAAATTTTGGGCATAAGATACAGCTTTTTGCTCGGCCGCCAGGGCGGTTTCCGCTTTTCGCATGCTGATATAAAAAATAGCAACCGTTTGGCCTATAGAGTACATTAAAATGGCAATTTCGGCCAGCGAGCTTTTTATGCCTAAAAGATAAATGCCGCTAAAGAAAAAGGCATCAAAAACAGCAGCTATAAATAAAATTAATAGCGAAATTATGGTAATTCTTTGCTCGATGCTTAAATGCATTAATGACTTGCTTTTATGCAAAAATTTATTATAAATTACAATATTGATATAAAAAATAACCACAGAATAACATACTGTTAAAGGCACCATTAAATTAGAAAGAGTAAAGGTATTTACCAGCACAAATACAAGCGAAAATAGGCCTAATAGTATTTTAAAAAAACCTAAAACCTTTTTATTAAAAATATTATCAAATTGCAAATCTACAATTTGCAATATCAAAAGCGCACTAAGCGATATGCAAATATATTCGGCTTTAAGAGCCAATTGCCAATTTAAATTGGGTAAAATCTCAAAAATAACCTTGCTGCCCACCAGGCTTAAACGCAAACTGTAAATAAAGCAAGTTAGCGAAAATAATAGATTAAGCCGATAGCTGCCCGAAACAATAGCCAAAAGCAAATGAAAAACACATAAAAGCAAAAGCATACCAATAGCAAGGGATTCTACTATGGTTTGGCTATGCATAAACCAATTAAGCAAAGCAGGCTTGCCAATAATTGTACTATTATATTGGCCGCCTTCCCGATGGGCAAAATTTGCCCCTTGCACAATTAAGTTAAAGGTATTGTCGGTAGCCTTTATATCGACTACAATTTCGCCATAGCCTGGCTTAAAATCGGCCGCTTCTGCTGCCGCTACCCCAAATTGGCCGATTAAATCGCCATTAATATAAACGGTACGGGCATAATCGCCCAAAGTAAGCAAACGATAATAGCCATTATCGGGCATCAAAACAGTAAGCCTAGCCGTGCGGCCGGCATTTACATCAATAGGATTGCCAATTTCGATCAGCTCTTCTTGGGCGGCAAATTGCTCGGGATTAAGGATTTGATTGGGGATATATTCCACATTGCCCTGTAGGCTGACTATGGTGGTATCAAAATCGATATCACGCAAATCCCAAAGGCCTGCCTCGGCAGATACCTCGGTATAGTTTGTATTTTGATAGCGATATACCGCCTCGATATACCATAATAAAGCACAAAAGGCGATAATGGTGACAACAATTATTACCAATAAGTAGTTGGCAGTATTTTTACTAAACATAGTTTTATTATAATATATTGGCCACCTGTTTGCAAGTTAAGCTTTGGCTTGCAAGGGCATCATTAATAATGATATACTTTTCGATACCTTTTAAGCAATATTAGCGATATGATAATAGCCAGCAACTCGGCAATAGGTATGGCCAGCCATACCCCTTTAGTACCTAAAATTGGCGGCAATATGGCAAGCATGCCCAAGATAAAAAGAAATGTTCTTAAAAAAGAAATTAAGGCCGATACTTTGCCATTTGAAACACTGGTAAAAAATACCGAAGCATAAATATTAAAGCCTACAAATAAATAAGCCATGGCAAAAAGAATAAAACCGCTATTGGCCAGGCCAAAAGAAGGGCTTAAAGGATCAATAAATGCCGCCACAATAAGCTTATTAAATATCATGCATAAAATTACCAAAATAATAGAGCTGATAAGCACCAGCTTTACCGATATGCCAAAAACCGTTTTAATTTGCAATCGATCATCTGCGCCATGCGCAAAACCAAAAATCGGCGCAATACCTGCCCCAAAACCAATATACATCGAGCTTAATAAAAATTGCACCTGAATAATTACGGCAACCGCAGCAATACCATTATCGCCAACCAAATTGCCCATAATAATATTCATAACCGCCGCCACTGTGGCAATAGCTAAATTAGTTACCATCTCCGACGAGCCATTTAGGCAGGCATTTAAAATAAAACCCCTATGGAGCTTAGGCTTTACAAAATACAATATCCTGTCTTTTTTCTTTAAAAAGTAAATTAAATAAATAATTGCCGGCAGGCTATAAGCAATAGCCGACCCCATAGCAACACCGCCAATGCCAATCCTAAATACAGCCAATAATAAATACGCCACCAGCATATTAAGCAAACCACCGATTACAACTATTAGCATGCCCATAAAAGCTTTGCCCTCGGTTACAAAAAAATACTGCGATAAGATATCCAAAAACAAAAAAGGAAAAATAAACGAATAAATTCTTAAATAAGTTTTGGCATAAGGGATAATAGCCTCGGTAGCACCTAATACCCTAATAATTTGATCATCAAAAACCAGCCCGATTAGCATAAAAACCAGCCCCATACTAAAGGAAAGTATTGTGATAACGGTAAAATTTTCGCGGGCTTTTTTTAAATCATTGCTGCCTAAATTTAAAGAAATAATTGCATTTGCCCCGGTTGCAAACATAATCGATACCGCCAAAGCAAAAGAGATAAAAGGAAAAACAATATTAATTGCCGCCAAAGCATGCTCCCCAATAAATCTCGAGGCAAAAACACTGCCCATCATTGAATAAACCGAAATAAACACCATCATAATCACACTGGGTATTGTAAATTTAATAAGCCCAAAAGTATCAAACCTTTGGCCAATCGAACTTGCCATTGCCTAATCCTCCTTAAAAACATATAATCATTTTATAACCCTTAAACAAAAAATACCACAGCTGAATTATCAACTGCGGTATCACCTTGGGCGAATTAACACCATACGCATTTATATATTGTATCATAAATATGCTATAAAAGCAACTTTTATCGTAAACTATTTACATACTTTTGCTGGCAGGATTGTATAAAATGATTTTTTGCCAAAACCCAATATCATCTAATAACTGATAATATTAACAAAAACTTCTTCCGAAATCAACATATTGCCTTGGACATCCTCAACTAGGCATCTAAATTTGCCATTGCCTAAATAATCACCGCTAATCAGCTTTAAAGTAGCAGTTTGCGATCCGCTTACGCTATCGCCGCCTTCGGTACTAATCCAATAACTGCCATCGACTAAATCTACCCAATCATCATTAATCGATTGCTGCCATTGATAATAATAAGGCTCGCTGCCACCACCAACCTTAATGCTTAGTTCGCCATCCTCACCATAAAAGATATCCGTAGATTGAGGATGCATGCTAATGGCAAAATCACTATCACTAGGAGCAGTAGGAGCAGTAGGCGAAACAGCCTCGATTACAAAACTTACTCTACGATTAGGATCGACCATTCTGGCCAAAATAGTGGCTACCTCGCTGCGCTTAATATTGGTCATCGGCAGGGCATTTTTGGCCTCGTCGCTGCCTTGAACAATGCCGGCTCGATATAATCCGTAAATGGCCGCCCCATACTGGCTGGCCTCGGCGGTATCGGGGATGGCATCGGTTGGCACAGTATTAATCGCCGCCAATTGCTCAGCAGGCAATGCCCGATAAAAAATATCCATAAACTGACCCCGATTTATGCTTTTAGTCCATAAATATTCCTCGCTGATAATGCCTTGTTGATAAGCATAATCGACAAAAGGCTGATACCAAGCCCCATTATTTGCGGCCATCAAACTAACTAAACCTTCGGCATTTAATTGATGCAAGCTAGCAGCCAATTTTACGGCCTCGGCTATGCTTAAATCGGCATTTGGCTGATAGGTAGTTGCAGTTTTGCCATTTACCAGGCCATTATCTACCGCAAACATTAAATCGCCGTAAAACCAATCCTGTGGGCTAACATCATCAAATCTTTCGGCAGCCAAAGCATTAATCGATAGGCCTAATAGGCAGGTTATTGTTAAAATCAATACTAAAAAAGTTTTTTTCATAGTATATTCCTCCTCCTTAATTTTTTTTAATTATAGCATATTTTGCTCAAAAAACATATGTGCCAATAGGCACATTTCAAATAATTTACTGATTAATTGCCAAGTTTTTTGGCATAATAAGTCTTTAAAAGGAGGGATTTGATGAGCGAATTTAGATGGATGCATAGCGTGTTTGGCTTAATTATTTTGCTTCTATTAGCCGATATTTTTGCTTTGGCTTTGCTTTATCTACCTTCTTACCTGGGGCTTGATAGCCCTTTAGTTCAAAAAAGCGATTTAGCGGCCATTAATCAAACGCAAATTGTTGCCACAGATGACCAAAATTTGCTTTTTGGCAATATCCGCATCAAAACCGAGGACAATTTATTATTGCCCAAAATTATCATCTACAATAATGGCCTTAAAGTAGGCAATTTAGGAACAGGGCAATTATTGCTGCGTGTATATGAAAATGATGTTTTAACAATAGATAGCAGGGATTATCAAAGGCAAATTCGCTTAGATATTAACACTTTATCAAGTAATATTAAAGAAAATACGCTACCTAAAACCTTATATTTAGATGGCCAAAAGCTGGATTTGGCGGCAATTAGATTTAAATAGATTGTCAAAACCTTAGATAAATGTTATAATGAATACAAATAAGCCTAGCTATTAATCTAGGCTAATGCAGGTAACAGTTTAGATGGCAAGGATTTTTTATGACCAAAACTTGGTACAAAAATTAAAATTAAGGAGTAATTATGGCCGTAAAAGCGAATAATCAAAATTTAAGCAGCAAAGAAGTGGCTCAAGCTGCGATTAAAATTGCCATTAGCAATAATCGTGATGAAGAAAGGCAGCTTAAACAGGCCTTTAGCGAGAATGGCTTATATGTAGCCGCCATGGATTTTGGTGGCGAGGCCTTAAATTCGATAGCAAAGATTATCGAGCGAGCCGTGGTGGGGGCAAAAAGAGAAGGGGTTATCCGTGATAGCCATGCCGAAGAAGGCGCGGTAGCCGGGGCAACGCATGAGGTATTGCGGCAGATTTTGCCACAGGCCAGCGGCCTTAATTTTGGCGGCAAGGTGGGCGTAGCCAGGCAGGGCGAGCATCTTTGTGTGGCTGTTTTCTTTGCAATTGGGATGATTCATTTAGATGATGTGGCAATAGCCTTGGCGCATCGAGCCATTGCCGATATGAATTAACTAATAAAGGAGCATAATATGTACGCTAAACAAATTGCCATAGATGGGCCGGCAGGAGCCGGTAAAAGCACGGTAGCCAAAGCCGTGGCCAGGGATTTAAATTATTTATACATAGATACCGGGGCAATGTACAGAGCCATAGCCTGGGCAGCTTTACAAGAAGGGATAGCGGTTGATGATGCAAAAGCCTTAGGCGAATTGGCGGCTAAATGCCAAATTAAATTACAAAATGATCAAGATAAGTATCGGGTATTTTTAAATGATGAGGATATAAGCGAAGGCATACGCCGCCCCGAGGTAGGCAATGCGGCAAGCCCGGTATCGGCGGTATCGGCGGTACGTAAAGCCTTGGTAAAGATGCAGCAGCAAATGGCGGCAAGCGAGCATGTGGTAATGGACGGCCGCGATATTGCAACAGTGGTATTACCCAATGCCGAAGCAAAGATTTTTTTGACTGCCGATTTAAATGAAAGAGCAAAGCGGCGGACAATGGAATTGCAAGCCAAAGGGCAAACAGTGAGCATCGAAGAGGTGGCAGCAGATATTGCCGAGCGTGATAAAAGGGATAGCAGTCGCGCAGATTCGCCCCTATGCCAAGCTAAAGATGCATATTTACTGGATAGCACCAATTTAACCATAGAAGAAGTAATAATGAAGATTAAAGATATTGCCCAAAAAGAGGAAAATAAATGAAATTTTATCTATTTGCAGCTCAAGTCCTAAGAATAATGCTTAAAATAAAAGGTGTAAAAATTATCGGTAAGGAAAATATCCCGGCAAAAGGCCCGTATTTAATTATCGCTAATCACTTATCGGTTTACGACCCCATCTTAGTGGGCACAAGCTTTAAAGATCCGATAACCTTTATTGCCAAAGAAGGATTAAGCAAAAATAAATTTGGCTTTTGGCTATTTAAACGCCTAGGCGTAGTCTTTTTAAACAAAGACGATTCGGATTTGGCAGCTTTACGCACCTCGCTTAGGGTATTGGCCGAGCAAAAAGTGGTAGGGCTTTTTCCCGAGGGGCATCGTAATCGCCAAAGCGAATTGCTGCCTTTTTTGCCGGGCACTGCCTATATTGCCGGCAAAGCACAGGTGCCGGTAGTGCCGGTTGGCTTAAGCAATAGCTTTAATTTTTTTAAGTTTTGGCGCAGGGATATAATAGTGCGCATCGGCCAGCCAATAGCATGCCCGCCCAAAGGCAAATTAAACGAAGAACAACTTGTAGAAATAAGCAGCCATTATCGAGCAACAATCACAAATTTGATAGCCAGGAATATCGACGATTTGATTAATGTCAAATCGTAAGCCGATTTTATCAAAAAAACCCCTATTTTTTACCAAAAGCTCCATGTTTTGAGTAATATTTTTATAAAAAAAAATAAATTTAGCAGGAAAAAGCCTTTATAAAAAGAAAGATTATTAATACCCGAAAAAACATCCGTTTTCAAGGGTTTACCCGGAGGAAAATGTGGAGATTTTTGTAGCAAAACACAGTGGCTTTTGTTTTGGGGTAAGGCGCTCCTTGTCTATGGCCGAAAAGGCAGCTAAAAGTGGCCAGGTATATACCGATGGCCCTTTAATTCATAATCCCCAAGAAATTAACCGCCTAGCCCAACAATTAGCAATAATCCCTTTGGATGATTTTAGCAAGCATAGCCCTACTAAGCATGGAGCAAATGCTAAAATTATCATTCGTTCGCATGGGGTTGCACCGCAAAGAGAGCAATTGGCCAAAGCCAGCGGCTTCGAAGTGCTGGACGCCACTTGTCCATTTGTCAAAAAATCCCAACTTTTAGCACAAGAATTGGCCGCCGACGGCTACACAGTAGTAATCGTAGGCGATCCCGGGCATCCCGAGGTTGAGGGTTTAATTGGCTGGGCAGGTAGCAAGGCCTTAGTTGCGGCAAACCCACAAAGCGTGGCCGAATTGGCCATCAATCATGATTTATCCAAAATTGGTATTATTGCCCAAACAACGCAGTTAGCTGCTAATTTTGAATTAACAGTGGCTGCGCTTAAGCAATATGCCTTGCAAATTAAGGTAGCAAATACCATTTGCAATGCCACAAGCGAGCATCAGGAAGAGGCCTTGGCTTTAGCCAAACAGGTAGATATGATGCTGGTTATCGGTGGCAAAAACAGCTCTAACACTAAAAAATTGGCACAAATATGCAAAACGGTGCTGGCTAAGGTATATCATATCGAAACCGCAGCCGATTTGCATTGTAATATTGTGTGGGGAGTGGCGAAAATTGGCATTACTGCCGGCGCCTCTACTCCGGACTGGATTATTGAGGAGGTAGTTGAAACAATGACGGAAATGGAAAAAATGCAGGCTATGGAAGGAGAAAGTTCGACTTTAGAGCAAGAGGCTTGTGGATGCGGTTGCACAACCGAACAAGCAGCATGCGCTTGCGATGGTGAGTGTGCGCCCGAGCCTAAGGCAGAACCTGCTGAAACAATGAGTGAGGAAGACAGCTTTGCTGCCGAATATGGCGACATGAAGGAAATTCGTCGGGGCACCCGCGTAAAAGGGGTAATTGTCCAAGTAAAGCCTGATGAATTACTTGTTGATATTGGTGGCAAAAGCGAAGGTGTTTTAACGGCCTCCGAGTTATCTGCTGATGATGCTAAAGAAATTTTAACTCGCTTTAAAGTTGGCGACGAAATTGATGTTTTTATCTTGCGCAAAGAGAATCAAGAGGGTTATCCTGTATTATCCAAGCGCCGTATCGATCAAGAATTGGCCTGGGATAAGCTAATTATTGCCAAAGATAATAATGAAGTTATCAGCGGCAAAGTAGTGGGCGTAGTTAAAGGCGGCCTTTTGGTTGATGTGGGCATTCGTGGTTTTGTGCCGGCATCTTTGGCCAGCTTAAACTATGTAGAAGACCTAAACACCTATATCGGCCAGGAAATGCAAATGAAGATTATCGAATGCGAAAAAGCCGCCAATAAATTGGTGCTTTCGGCCAAAGCGGTTTTACGCAAGGCCTCGCAGGAAAAACGCGAGCAAACTTGGGCTACCATTGCCGAAGGCCAAACTTTGCGCGGTACCGTACGCCGTTTAACCGGCTTTGGTGCTTTTGTGGATGTAGGCGGCGTGGACGGCTTATTGCATGTATCGGAAATGGCCTGGTACAGAGTAAATCATCCTTCTGATTTATTAAAAGAAGGCGATGAGCTTGATGTATATGTTTTAGCAATAGATCAAGCCAGCGAAAAGATTTCTTTGGGCTTAAAGCAGCTTGTTTCTAATCCTTGGAGTGCCGCTAAGGAGAATTATCCCGAGGGCAGCATTATTACCGCAACAGTAATGCGCACCACCACTTTTGGTGCATTCCTCGAGGTAGAGCCGGGCATTGAAGGCTTGGTTCATATTTCGCAATTGGCTCATCAGCGGGTAGAAAAAACCGAAGATGTAGTTAAGCCCGGCGATTCGGTAGAGGTTAAGGTTTTATCCGTAGATACCGAAGGCAAGCGGATGAGCTTAAGCATTAAAGCTGCTACCGCCAAGGAAGAAGCCGCCGAAATGCCGGAAGCAGCCGAAGGCGAGCCTGTTTATTCCAGCGATGCTGCCGAAGAGGTTGTAGCTTCTGCCGAGGAAACTGAATAAAAGTTTTATTCCTATATTTAAAAGGCTATCGCAAATATTTGCGATAGCCTTCTTTTTTTATCCATGACCGTTTATTGCTTGCTTAGCTGTAGGGTTGGTTTAAAAACTTTAAAAATAGATTGGATACTTCAATCTTATTTGCTTAAGCCCGTAATCCGAAGTGTAGGAAGGGACAAGAAAACCTACCAGCTACAAAATACAAACTAAACAAAATATTCCCCGACGAATATAAATAGCCAACAATCCAGCTAACAATAGGTAACAATAACCAAAACAGCGGAATGGTCAAGACCATTCCCTACAAAACAAATCAAAAATTACCAAAGCTGGGCTGGGTTCGGATTATATAGGTTTCCCTAGCGTGAAAGGACTTGAACCCATACGCCCTTATTTAGGCTAAGCAGGAACTAAATTATTAGAAAAAAGCTTTATTTTAATTATTCTTTGGCTAAAAAAATAATTTTTGCAGCCTAAATAAGGGTGCGAAGCAGTTTTGCGCCAAAATCAGGGGATAGATAGTGGAATTGACGATGCTTTTCGTAGCAGCGCTACGAGAAGTATCGGCAAGGCCGCTAGATGCCGCTGATTTTGAGTGCAAAACCGTTTTGGTTCGAGTCCTTTTACGCTACCCATAATAAAAAACCATACCCCGATGGCATCACTGCATCTTGGTATGGTTTTTTATCGCTTTTAAATAGGTTAAATCATTCTTTTTTATTATCTTCTTTTTGCTCGTCTAACCTTTTAAAGGTTGCCGTTTTTAACATGCTATAGGCAATTGCGGTAATTGGGATAAAAAACAAAATGCCGCCTATACCCCACATGCTACCGCCCACCGTTACCGCTAATAACATCAAAATCGGCGGTATGCCTATACTGCTGCCCACCACCCTGGGATAAATTAAATTGCCCTCTATTTGCTGAATTATCAAAAATGCTATGATGAAAATTAAGGCTTGCATCGGGTTTTCGATTAGAATTAAAAAAGCGCCGATAGCACAACCCATAAATGCTCCCACCACCGGGATAATCGAAGTAACACTAATTAATACGCTAATTAACAAAGCATACGGCATGCCTATTAGGGTTAAGGTGATGAAAAAAATTGTGCCCAAAATAATCGCTTCGGTGCATTGCCCGGCAATAAATTTAGCAAAAGTTTCATTGCTTAAACTAAAAATCTCCAGCAAGCTTTTATTCCTTTTAGGCGATAAAAAGGCCTGCATAACCATTTTTATTTGCTTAGCTAAAGTTTCCTTGCTTAGCAAAATATATACCGAAAATACAATGCTAACCACTATTTTAATTATTAAACCCACAAAAGAACCGGCCACAATAAATATATTACTGAAAAAGTTAGGCACAATATCCCTTATCACCGTCATAATACTATTGCTGATAGATTGCCAGTTTAATTCCAGCCCTTCCAGCTGCTCGATAATAAAAGGATCATTAAATGCCCCCATTATCCAAGCGCTTACATCGTCCAAAAAAGGCCCGATTTTTGGCAAAAGTGTATTAATCGAACTTTCTATCTGCGGCACAATCAATACCACAACTACACCGCCAATAGCCACTATAAATAAAAAGGCCAAAAGCATACTGATTATCTTACCTAAATTAGTCGGCTTTTTAATAATATACTTTTCCAAAAAATTCTCGATTTTGGTCATCGGCAAATTAACAATAAAGGCAATACAAGCACCGATAATCAATGGCGAAATCGTCGAAAGCAGAGTTTGCCCAAAAGTTAAAATAGGATCAATCTTTAAAACCGCCAGCACCAATAATACCGCAAACGTGATAATTAAACATATTTTTCTAATATTACTTTTTGTTAAATCCATTTTTTACACCTCTCATTCTAGGGAAACATATGTTATTCGAACCCAGCCCAGCTTTGGGAATTTTTGATTTGCTTGCATTTTGTAGGGAATGGTCTTGACCATTCCGCTGTTTGGCTTATTGTTACCTATTGTTAGCTGGACTATTTTAGTTTTTGTTGCTCATTGCTAGCTGGATTATGGGTTCTTTATGTTTTTGGGCGGATAGTTAGTTTGGTTTGTGTTTCGTGGGTAGTTAGGCTTTCTTGTCCTTTTCTCCGTTTGCTTATCTATTTTATCACAGAGGGGGATTGTTACTTTTTGGTCGCAAAAAGCAACAAAAAACGACCGCTAATTGCGAAGCGCCTGAGCTAGTTTAATAGGTTATTCTATTACGTAGGTTCTTAGGCCTTTAGTCTTATCTTCGTTTGTTATTCCTTTAGGGTATGCAACTTCGGTTCGGATTATATCAGCCATCTTAAGCATCATATTTTACCTAAATAAATAATAGCAGACTTAAAGCCATCAGCATCATGCCGCCTATAAGGCCGTATATCGCCAAGTGAGTTTGATCATACTCCCGGGCGGCCGGCAAAAGCTCGTCTAGGCTGATAAAAACCATAATCCCGGCCACTGCCGCAAAAATAAAGCCAAACATCGTATCATTAAAAAAGCGGAATAATAAAAAATACCCGATTAAAGCGCCTATCGGCTCTGACAATCCCGATAAAAAGGAATACTTAAAAGCCGTTTTACGGCTGCCTGTGGCATAAAAAACCGGCACCGCCACCGCAATTCCCTCCGGGATATTATGAATAGCAATCGCTACCGTAATAGCTATACCCATATTAGGGTCTTCTAAGGCGGCAATAAAGGTGGCCAGGCCTTCGGGGAAATTATGAATAGCAATGGCCAAAGCTGTAAACAAGCCCATCCGCATCAATTTGGTTTTATGCTCTTGGTCATTGCCGTCCATCTCCTCAACAGTATGGGCAGCATGGGGATTACCCATCTGGGGGATAAAGCGGTCGATAATCGCAATCAAAAGAATGCCGAAGAAAAAACCGCCAACCGTCAGCCAAGAGCCGGTAACTTCGCCCCATACTGCGGTTAAAGAATCCTGCGCTTTAGCAAAAATCTCGACAAAGGATACATAAATCATCACCCCTGCCGAAAAACCTAAGGCCAAAGACAAAAACCCGGTATTTGTACGCTTAGCAAATAAAGAAAGCAAACTGCCAATACCGGTAGCTAGACCTGCTATCAAGGTTAAAAGCAGGGCAAACCAAACACCATTATCCATCAGTATCCCTCCCATCAACAATTATTATTAATTGTATACTGCAATCCGATAAATACTAAAGAGGAAAGTTTGGCTATTTTACAGTTGGCTAATCTTTAATTTATTATAACATTATTTTTTCTAAAAGACAAATCAAAAAGTATACTTTTAGAAAAAAGCACCATAATAAGAATATCAAATTAAGGAGGATGATTATGAATAATCTATTTTGTCAAAAAGAAATGGACTTTATCAAGGAATTAAAAGGTGCTGAGCAAATTTGTGTGGCTAAATACCAAAAATATGCCCAGGATGCCATCGCTCCGGAATTAAAGAACCTGTTTACCAACCTAAGCCAGCAAGAACAGCATCATCTGCAAACCTTAACCCAGATGGAGCAAGGCATTATCCCGGCTGTTAAGCAGCAAAATCAGGCAGGCGACAATCAGGCAAGTAAAGCTCAAAAAAGCAGCACCTATGCCAGCAATCCGCAGGCTTTTAGCAATGATAGCTATTTATTAAGCGATGCCCTATCCACCGAAAAGCATGTTTCGGCTAATTATGATATCGGCATTTTTGAGTTCAAAAATAATCAGGCTCGGGATCTTTTAAATGGCATTCAAAAGCAAGAGCAGGTGCATGGCAAAACAATTTATGATTATATGGCCGTAAACGGAATGTATAATTAAGCGGACACAAACTTTTTTAATCAACCGGGGCGGCAAAAATAATGGCATCTAGCCGCCCTTACATAATAAATAGCTCGGCAAAATTTAGCCGCCAAATATTATCCCAAATTTATACCACTATTAACCACCTAAGCTAAACCCATATCTTGTGTTTGGCAACTGATAAGGCGCTTATATATAGTATATCATGCTAACTGTGGCCTTTTATTGAAAAAAAAATTAAAAAAGTTGCCTTTAAAAAAAGGATATAAGCCTACAAAATAGAAAACAATTAGATACAAAGTGGTACAAAGTGGTATAAAGTAGAGGGCTAGCGATGTTTATTGGTGAAAGCAATCATTCCATCGATAATAAGGGGCGTTATATTGTGCCCGTTACTTTTCGTGAGGAATTGGGCGATGTTTTTTATATCACCAAGGGCTTGGATCAATGTTTATTTGTATATTCCGAGCAAACTTGGCAGCAAAAGGTTGACGAATTGGCTAATCTTTCGTCTACCAGTGCCAATATGCGCCGTTTTGCCCGTAATTTTTTCTCGGCTGCCCAAAAAGTTATACCCGATAAACAAGGTCGTGTGCTAATTAGCCCTGCTTTGCGCAAACATGCGCAGCTGGAAAAAGAAATCGTTACCATCGGCGTATCTTCCCGCTTAGAAATTTGGGATGCCGCCGTTTGGCAAAAATATAATGACGATGACGCAATCGACGATAGCAGCAATTATGAGGCGGTTGCCGAAAATCTGCCCGATATTTGCCTATGAGTGAGCAAAATTTTAAGCATCTGCCGGTTCTTTTGGCCGCCACCATCGACGGCCTTAATATCAAAGATAATGGCCTTTACCTAGATGGCACTTTAGGCGGCGGAGGCCATAGCTTGGCTATCTTGCAGGCCGCCGCTAATATCGATTTAATCGGTATCGACCAAGACCAAGAAGCCTTAGCTGCCGCAAAGCTGCATTTGGCGGCCTATCAAAAACAAATCCATTTATACCATGGCAATTTTGCCGATATGGCGCAAGCGGTAGCCAGCTTTAATTATCCGCCGGCCAGCTTAGATGGAATATTACTTGATATTGGCGTATCTTCCTATCAACTGGATAATGCCGCACGTGGCTTTTCCTATATGCAAGATGCACCTTTGGATATGCGGATGGATGCTAGCCGCAATTTAACAGCCTACCAAGTAGTTAATCAATATTCGGCCGCTAAACTAACCGATATATTTTATCAATATGGCGAAGAAAAATGGGCCAAGCGTATTGCTTTATTTATCGAAGAAGCAAGGATGATTGAGCCTATTTTAAGCACCTCTCAATTAGTAAGCATCATCAAAAAAGCCGTGCCCCAGGGGGCTAGGGAAAAAGATCAGCATCCGGCCAAAAGAGTTTTTCAGGCCTTAAGAATAGAAGTAAATGACGAGCTTGGCGTATTAGATAAAGCCCTAGACCAAGCTTTAAGCCTGCTAAAAGTGGGTGGACGCCTAGCTATTATCAGCTTTCATTCCTTAGAAGATCGGATTGTTAAGGATAAATATAAGCTTTGGGCAGCCGGCTGCATTTGCGATAAAAATTTGCCGATTTGCCAATGTAAGCATCAGCCGGAAATTAAAATTATCAATCGTAAACCAATTATTGCCACTGCCGAAGAGCTTGAGCAAAACCCCCGCTCACGCAGTGCTAAACTAAGAATTGCCGAAAAAATCATTTAGAATTTTTATATAAATAAACATACTTTAACTAAGGAGGGCATAAAATGGCAGTACATCATAATTCCCTGGCGAAACTTGATAGCTACCCCCAGCAAAAAGAGTGGCAGCAGCGGCGCTTAGAGCTGTTAGCTCCCCAACAAAAGGTTCGCCAGGAGCAAAAACGCAAAGAAGTTGTACGATATGCCTTAGCCGCTATGGCAGTTTTTGCATATGCCCTTGTTTATATGGTTTTAGAAGCAAATATTGGGGTTTTAGGAGCAGAAATTATTAATCTGCAAGGCCAAATTGCCGAGCAGGAAAATGATAGCTTAAGAGCCGAATACGAAATCGGCAGCCTAAGCTCTTTGGATAGAATAGAAAGCTATGCCCAGCTGCATTTGGGCATGGTTTATCCTGATATTAATAGCGTGCAGTATTTAAGCCCTGCTATCGCCCAGAATATCGAAACAGAAATTATGTCTGTTCAGGCAGCCCAAAATGAGCCGCCTGCGGAAATCGAAAATACCAATTTGATTGCTGCTTGGTCCGATATGTTTGGTAATTATTTTTCGGCCTTAGCAGCAGAATAAACGATAAATAGCTAAGGAGGGCTTATGTCTACCAAGCAAATAAGTATGCGCCGTAAAATTACGGTTTCTTTAATTCTTATGCTGCTTTGTTTTGGGGCAATTATCGGTAAACTGGCCCATATTCAAATAGCCCAAGGCGATGAATTGCAATTAAAAGCCGCCGAATCACGCACCCGCGACCAAGTAGTTAGCCCACTTAGGGGCACTATTTTTGATCGGGAAGGCCAAAAGCTGGCAATTAGCATTACCGCCGATTCGATTAGTATTAGCCCCCCTACCATTGCAAATAATGAAAATGGCGACGAAGTTGCCGCCCTTTTAGCCCGCGAACTTAATCTGGATATCAGCACAATTAGGGATATGATTGCCCAAGAATCGCTATTTGTATGGGTTAAGCGCAAAGTAGATTTTGAAATTGCCGATAGTATTCGTCAGGCCGATTTGCCGGGCATTAATATTATTGGCGAATCGCAGCGTTATTATCCTAGAGGTAGTTTAGCTGCTAATATTATCGGTTATGCCGGCATTGATAATCAAGGCTTAGAAGGCCTGGAATTAATTTTAGATGATGTATTAACCGGTGCGCCGGGCATGATAACCGGCGAATATGATGCCCGTGGTAATTCCCTGCCTCAAGCCGAATATGATTATGTATCGCCTACTAATGGCTATGATGTATATTTAACCATAGATGAAAATATTCAGTATTTTGCCGAGCGCGAGCTGGATGAATTGATGGCATCGGAAATTGCCCCTAAATCGGCCGGGGTTATAATTATGCGGCCACAAACAGGCGAGATTTTAGCTTGGGCGCAACGCCCCAGCTACGACCCTAACTATTATCAAGAAGCCGATATTAGCCTGCAACGCAATATTTTAAATAGCAATATTTATGAGCCAGGCTCTACCTTTAAAATCATCACCACCTCGGCCGCTATCGAAGAAGGCACGGCCACTTTAGATAGCACCTATTATTGCTCGGGTAGCGCCCAGATTTATGATAGCAATATTAGCTGCTGGCGTTCTTATAATCCCCATGGCAGCCAAAACTTTACCGAGTCTTTGCAAAATTCCTGCAATCCGGCGATGATATCGATGCAACAAGCTTTAGAGGCCAAAGAAGATGGCCTATTCTATAAGTATATTCATGCCTTTGGTTTTGGCGAACAAACCGGCATTTTATTGCCCGGCGAGGCAGCCGGCCTTTTACAAAGCGGCTCTAATTTAGGGCCTGTTGAATTGGCTACCAGCGCAATTGGCCAGGGCATTTCTGTTACCCCTTTACAAATGGTAACCGCCGTTTCGGCGGTGGCCAATGGCGGCGTTTTACTGGAACCGCAACTGGTGTATCAAATTAAAGATGGCGAGCAAATTATTCAGGACTATCAAGTTAAAGAAGTAAGGCAGGTAATATCGGAAGAAACTTCGGATATTATGCGCAATGTTTTAGAAAGCGTAGTTACCAATGGCACAGGTAGCAAAGCTTATATCGAAGGCTATCGGGTTGGCGGCAAAACAGGTACTGCCCAAAAGCCCGAGGCCGGCGGCTATGCCGAAGATAAATATGTAGGTTCTTTTATCGGCATGGCGCCGGTAAATGATCCGCAAATTGTAGCCTTGGTTGTGGTAGACGAAGCCGTATATGGCTTTCATCAAGGCAGCCAATCGGCCGCACCCGTTTTTGCGGCAATTGTCGAAGATACCATGCGTTATTTGGGGGTAGTACCACAAATAACTTCGCAAGCAGCCCCCGAAGACAATCTTAAAATGGTCGATGTGCCCGACTTAACAGGCCTAAATGCCGAAGCGGCCTCGCAAATTTTAAATATGCTTGGTTTAAACATCGAGGTTCGTGGCAGTGGCAATGCGGTACTTGAGCAAGTTCCGGCCGCTTATGCCAAGGTAGAAACCGGCACAACGGTTATTGTTACCATGAATGAAAGCCTAAATAATCAAATTGTAGTACCCGATTTAACCGGCGAGCGCCTAAGTGCGGCCATGGAAATGCTGGGCATCATCGGCCTAAAACTAGAGGCCGAGGGCAATAGCGGTACGGCCTATCAACAAGACCCAATCCCCGGTAGTTTAGTCGAGCCGGGCACGGTTATCAGCGTTAAATTTGCCGAACCCGAGCAATTATTCGATCCTCTGCTTAATCCGGCCTTAGATCCAAATATGCCGCAACCATAATTAATCTTTATTAAAAGGAGCGTATAAATATGGAATTGCAACAATTATTATCGGTAGCAACTGCTTATGGAGCCAATATAATTATGGCTGACGAAAAATTAGGTGCTAAAGAAGTAAGCTTAATTGCCTATGATTCACGCAAGGTAGAGCCAAATTCCGTATTTGTGGCAATCCCCGGCGGCACTTATGATGGCCATAATTTTATAGCCGATGCCGTAGCTAAGGGAGCCGTAGCTTTAGTTGTGGAGCAAATACCTGCCGATATCGCCGCCGATATCGTGATTATTCAAGCCAAAGACAGCCGCCGTATGTTAGGGCGTTTGGTGGCGGCCTATTATGGGCATCCCGAGCAGGAATTGCGAATGATTGGTGTAACCGGCACCAATGGCAAAACCACAACTACCCATTTAATCAAGTTTTTGCTGGAAAATAGCGGCATTAAAACCGGCTTAATCGGTACTATTCATAATTTGGCCGGCCAAAAGGTATTGCCGCCCGATTTAACCACCCCCGAATCCTTAGAACTTTTTTCGATGCTGGCCATTATGCGAGCCGAGGATTGCCGTGCAGTAGTAATGGAGGTTTCGGCCCATGGTTTAGAGCAAGGCAGAAGCGATGCTTGTGATTTTTCGGCAGCGATTTTTACCAATTTAAGCCAAGACCATCTTGATTATTTTGGCAGCCTCGAAAAATACTTGGCCAGCAAAACTTTATTATTTAGCCAATTAAATTATGCCCCCCATAGCCCCAAATACGGGGTAGTTAATATTGATGATCCGGCAGCTATTGCTTTTGTGGAGGCCTGCCAAGCGCCGCTTTGGACTTATGGCAGCGATGCGGCCGCTACTTTGCGCTTAATTAATTATCAAAGCATGGTTAGCGGTTCGGTTTTTACGGTACATTATGAGGGGCAGGATTATCAAATCGAAACGCCTTTAATCGGCAAATTTAATATTTATAATGCGCTGGCCGCCCTATGCTGCCTATTAGCCGAAGGTTTGCCTTTTGAGCAATTGATTAAATCTTTAGCCAAAGTACCGCAAGTACCGGGACGTTTCGAGATTGTCGATTGCGGCCAAAACTTTACGGCAGTAGTTGATTATGCCCATACCCCCGATGGCCTGGAAAATGTTTTAAATGCGGCCAGGCAGCTTGAGCCTAAGCGAATAATTAGCGTTTTTGGTTGCGGCGGTAATCGGGATAGCGGCAAAAGACCGATTATGGGCAGAATTGGTGCTCAGTTAAGCGATTTAGCGATTATTACCACCGATAATCCACGCCATGAAGATCCGCTTTTGATTATCAACGAAGTTAAGCAAGGCATTGAAGAAATTGGCCTTAAAAATTATTTAATCGAGGAAGATAGAGCCAAGGCTATTGCAATGGCCTTAAATATGGCCGAAGCCGGGGATTTGGTTTTAATTGCCGGCAAGGGGCATGAGGATTATCAGATTTTAGGCAGCGAGAAAATCTATTTTGATGATCGGGAGCAGGTTCGGGAGCATTTGGCTTAAAATATTTTTGGGAGGGATTTTCCCTCCCGGAATTTTTTTGTTTTATCGGCTAGGATATATTTTTAGCACTTCTAAAAAAATCATGCATATAATATAGTAGCTTGTTTATGTCGTAATTGATGAGGGTATTATGGGAATTTCTTTATTAGCATTTTTAGCAGGGATGGTGGCCGTTATTTTAATCGGTTTATTTATGCTGCCTGCTTTACGCCGCTTAAAAATAGGACAAACAATTCGTACCGATGGGCCAAGCACCCATTTGGCCAAGGCCGGCACCCCTACCATGGGCGGCCTGATGTTTGTTGTGGCCATGCTGCCCATTGCCATTATCTTTAGCCGTTTAGGCATGGCTATGTGGCTATTTTTGTTTTTATATGTGGCCTGTGGCGCTATTGGCTTTGTTGATGATATGCTTAAAGTAGTTTGGCATCGCTCTTTAGGCCTTACCGCTCGCCAAAAATTAGTAGGCCAATTTGCCGCTGTGCTTCTATTCTTAATCGCTTGCAATTATTTTTTAAATCGTGGCACCGATATTTTTATACCCGGCATTAATATCAATCTAGAGCTGGGGATATTCTATTATATATTATTATCTGTTTTTTTGGTAGGCATGATTAACGGTGTTAACCTAAACGATGGCTTAGATGGGCTGGCCGCCGGGGTTTCGTTTTTTGTTTTTGGCGGTTATTGGCTGATGGCTTTGGCCTTTATTGCTAATCCGCCGCTTAATGCCGTCGATTATCAGGAAATTGCTAATTTAGCTGCGGCCATGGCCGGTTGCTGTATCGGCTTTTTATTCTATAATCGCTATCCGGCCAAGGTTTTTATGGGCGATACCGGCTCTTTGGCCATCGGCGGCGCTGTGGCCGCCTTTGCCGTTATCTGCAAGGCCGAATTTGTGCTTTTGCTTTTAGGCGGCGTTTATTTAATCGAGGCTATCTCGGTTATGTTGCAGGTTTTTAGCTTTAAAGTTTTTGGCAAACGCATTTTTAGAATGAGCCCTTTGCATCATCATTATGAATTAGTGATGGGCGAGCGCAAAACCGTACGTTTATTTTGGCTTTTAGCCCTAATTACCGTGGCTTTAAGCTTAGCTTGGATGCTTCTATAAAAGATAAATACTAGGGGGATTATAATTATGGATTTTACAAATAAGCAAATTTTAGTGATTGGGGCAGGCCTATCGGGATTGGCGGCTTGCCGTTTTTTATTAGCCAAGGGTGCTAAAATTACTTTAAGCGATAATAAGCCTTTAGCCGAGCTTAATCAAGAAGCCCAAGAGCTAATCGCCCAAGGCATCGAGTTTTTAGGCCAAGAGCAAGCACCTACTGCTTTTCCCTGGCAATTGGTTATTAAAAGCCCCGGCATTCCACCTACCAATCCTTTGGTTAGCGCTTTAAGCGCCAAAGGTATCGAAATTTGGGGCGAGGTGGAGCTTGCTTATCGTTTAATCAAAGCACCATTTATCGCCATCACCGGCACTAATGGCAAAACCACAACCACCAGCCTAATCGGCTATATCCTTGAGCAAGCAGGGCATAAAGTGCTGGTAGCCGGCAATATTGGCGAGCCGATTATCAACCATGTTGAAGAAGAATATGATTATATTGTAGCCGAAACATCCAGTTTTCAGCTAGATAATACCCTTAGCTTTAAGCCTAAAGTGGCGGTGATGATGAATATCACTCCCGATCATCTTAATCATCATGGTAATATGGAAAATTATGTTGCTGCTAAGCAAAAAATCCTTAATAATCAAACGGCTGATGATTTTGCCGTATTAAATATCGATGATCAATTGATTAAGCCTTTGGCTAAAACCGCATCCTCTAAACTAATAGCTTTTAGCCAAGAAGCCGAGGTAGACGGTGCTTTTTGCGATGCGGACAATCTTTATTTTAAAGAAAATGGCCAAAAAGTGCATGTTATTGCCAAAAAAGACATATATATAAAAGGTAGCCATAATCATCAAAATGCCCTAGCGGCCTTGGCGGCTACTAAAAGCTTAGGCCTATCCTTAGAGCATATAGCGGCTTGTCTTAAGAGCTTTTTGGGGGTAGAGCATCGCCAAGAATTTGTTTGCGAGATTGATGGCGTGGCCTATATTAATGATTCTAAGGGTACTAATCCCGATGCGGTAATCAAGGCCTTAGAAGCTATCGAGCGGCCGATAGTATTGATAGCCGGCGGCTATGATAAAAGCGCCGATTTTGGCCCTTTAATGGCTATGCTTAAAAGCAGGGCACGTCATATAACGGTAATGGGGCAAACCGCCGACAAATTACTGGCTGCGGCAGCCAAAGCCGATATAACGGCTATTACCAGGGTAAATGATATGGCCGAGGCAGTGGCTACGGCTCGCAAGTATGCCCAAAAAGGCGATGCAATTTTGCTTTCCCCTGCTTGTGCGGCCTGGGGCATGTTTACTAATTTTGAGGAGCGGGGGCGTATCTTTAAAAGTTTAATTTAAGCGCCCTAACAAGGCAGGAAGGATAGCTATGAGTTCCCAACCAAAAAATCAGCCCGACTGGTGGATATTGATTGCCAGCCTTTTGCTATTGGCAATAGGCATAATAATGGTCTTTAGCTCTAGCCAATATGTTGCGGTAAACGATTATGATGATGCCTTTCATTATATGCGTACCCAAAGTTTGGCGGCGGCTATAGGCCTGGTTTTTATGTTTTTGGCCTATCATATCAATTTAAATTTGGTTAAGCGTTTAACCGGTTTTATCAGTTTAATTGTTTTGGCTGTGCTGATATTTATGGTGGTAAGCAGCAATATTGCCAGCATTGGCGGTGCGCAGCGTTGGATGCAGGTTGGTGCTTTTAGTTTTCAGCCTTCGGAATTATGCAAGGTGGCAATACCGATGTATTTGGCCAAACTTTTGGCCGATCGTCAAAACAATATAACCAGTTTTTCGATTAGTTTTGTGCCGGCATTAATGGCAATTATGGTGCCGGTGGGGCTTATCTTTTTGCAGCAGGATTTATCTACAGCAGTAGTAGTAGCGGCGGCCGGTTTTATCATGATGTTTTGCGCCGGCATAAGGGCTATTTATTTATTTGGCCTGGTGGGATTAGGCGTAGGGGCAGGTGTGGCGGCTATTATTATCGAGCCTTATCGGATGGAGCGTATTTATTCATGGTTAGATCCTTGGAGCGATCCTTCCGATGCCGGCCTACAGATGGTGCAATCGCTACTTGCCTTTGGCAATGGCGGTTTAACGGGGGTAGGGCTTGGCGCAGGAGGTTCTAAATGGTATTATTTACCGGCAAGGCATACTGATTTTATTCTTTCGGTAATGGGCGAGGAGATTGGCTTTATCGGTGTGGCCTTGGTGGTATTACTTTTCTGTTTATTATTATGGCGCGGCTTGATGGTGGCGGTAAACTGCCAAAATGTATACGGATCATTGTTGGCCTTGGGTTTAACCAGCTCGATAGGGGTGCAAACCCTAATGAATATGGGTGTGGTAACAGGGCTTTTACCGGTTACAGGGGTAACATTACCTTTTATCAGCTATGGTGGCAGCTCTTTAATTTTAACCTTGGTAGCGGTTGGTTTATTGCTGAATATTAGTAGGTGTAATAAGTAGGGCGAGGGAGCTGGCAGGGCTGGGGCAGTAAAAGTGGGCGATAGCAGCGGGAGGGCATGGAAGCCCTCCCCTACAAAATGAGGTGTGTAAGCTTGGGTTTAATACCCTAAAAGAATAACAATCGCAGATAAGACTTGCGGATACAGTACCTAAGTAATAGGATAACTGATTAATCTAGCAAATGTAGTTGGAG
>CAYJBP010000002.1:0-58491 GCA_964368605.1 uncultured Peptococcaceae bacterium
CCAATGGCGGCGGCAATGACCCCGATACCAATGGCGGCGGCAATAACCCCGATACCAATGGCGGTGGCAGTGATGATGATGAGATGCCGGATGTACCAAGCAATAGCCCCGCCCCCAGCCCCAGAAATAGTACCGTTACTATGACTTTGGATTTTGAAGATGATAGTAGGGATTTGGAGCTTGAGGTTGTAATTGGTGATGTCTATACTATTGATCGGATTGCTAATAATACTGTTAGCGATTTAGATAATTTAGCCAATAAAATTTTGCCCCAAAGCGATGGCCCTGCCGGCGCTTGGCATTTATTTGGTAAATGGACAGATAACTGGGAAAATTTCTATTCTCCGGAAGCTCCTGATAACAGAGGTACTCTTACTGTTCCCAGCCGCGACTTCACCCTAGAAATTGTTGAAACTCTATTGCCTTTGCCTCAATTAAGCTCTGTTAATTTCAGCTATGAGCAGGTTCTTGCCGGCGAAGGTACATCAACCAGCCCTTATCTTTTATTAGTGGGCGGAACTTATCAAATTTTCCCCAGATCTACCCAGCCTTTACCCGATAGCCGCATTATTGGTAGCGAAATGTGGCGCGAATTCAGCGGCACAGACTTATATAGCTTTGTTGGTAATCCCAGCACCGGTTATTTTGATGGCGGCACTAATCCCTATTTAACCAGCCAAGGCTATGTGGACGAAAATGGCAATCATTCCGTTTTTGTTAAAGCCGAAAAAACAGGCACAACAGGCAGTATTGCCCTTTCTACCTTCGATCCTAAATATAGTAATGATGGTCGTTGGGATAGAAGTATTTATCTTCATATCATAAATCCGATCACCGATTTGAAATTTAATGATAGCCTTAATCAAGTTCAATATGATAAAACCATATCTTTAGAAGATTATCTTACCTTTAGCCCCCAAGATACCAGCGAAACCGCTATTAAATGGGAAGTAGTAAGCAGCACCGATGCCAATGTATCTATTGATGCCAATGGCAATTTATATACCGGCGCTAGCGCCGGCATGATCACTGTTAAGGCTACCGCAACCGGCTATGGCCAAGATGCTGACGGCAGTATTAAGGCAGGCATTATCAGTGCCGAAATTACTATTGATGCTACCCGTGATCCCGATATTTACAATATTACTTTTGACCCGATGGGCGGCAGCTTTATTGATGCCAGCCAGGCAACTGCCCAAACCAATAATCAAGGCTATATAACTAGCTTGCCCCAACTTGCAGATCGCAATGCTATGTTGTTTAGCGGCTGGTATCTCGATCCCGGCTATAATGTTCGTTTTAGCACCGATACCTTGATTACCAATGACTCAACCATCTATGCCGGTTGGGTACAAGGCAATTATGCCACCGTTGAATTCGAGGCCAATCCTCCTGCCGGCGGTTCGGCAACAGCAGCTCCGCAATTTAAAACTATTGCCAATGGCACTGCTTTTGGTACTTTACCAATCGATATCCCTACCGCCAAAGATAGTAATGGTAAGGCTTTAGTTTTTGCCGGTTGGTATCCTAATGCCGATGGCAGTGGCGAAGCTTTACAATCGTCTACAATTATTAATACAAATATCACCTATTATGCCAAATGGGAAGCATCACGCTCTATTAATGGCGATATCGGCTGGTCGGTAATCGAAGAGGTTCTTGATTTAGGCTCGCCCGATCCTGCCCAAAACCCAACCACCCCCAATAGCGGTGTTACTCAAAATTGGACAGAAGAGGGTGCTGCCGATGAAGATGCCGGCGATCGTGATTTGCGCTACTTTGAAGTAGAAATTAGCGGCGAACCTTTAGCCGTTGGCTCGGATATTATTATTGTATTAGATAAATCTACATCGATGCATAATGGTTCTCGCTGGGAGGATGCCGTAGCAGCCGTAGATACCTTGGCCGAACAACTTTTTGATGTTGATGAGAATGGTCAAGATAATCCCGATAATTATAATCGGGTGGCTTTAGTTCAGTTTTCCGGCAATACCCGCAGCAGCTTTAATTTCCAAAACAGTTGGGCCGGCTTTAATAATAATTTTGATCGCGAGCAACCCAATTATAGCGCTCAAGGCTCTACCCCCCCTGCCGCAGATGATAATCGTGCCGCAGGCGATGGTACCAATTATACTACCGCTTTACGCCAAGTAATCGAAATTATCGGCTCGCGTTCGGCTGCCGACAGTGCTCGCCCGGTACATGTAATCTTTGTTTCTGACGGCAATCCCGAAACTTCGCGCAGCGCCCATGATCAAATCGTACAAGATGCTGCTGGTAATTCCTATGGCCCGGTAGTAGATAGCAGTGATACCGCCATAGAGTTTTCCCGTACCGACCAAAATGTTGTCGAAGCCCTTGGCTTAACCGGCGAAAAAGAGGCAGCTACTTTAATCGCAATGGGCATTAATAGCTATGCGGTTGGTATCGAGCTTGCTCCCAGCAAATATTTAACAGCCATTGCCAATGGCCAGCAAGATAATGTGTTTACCAATGTAGATAGCCAAGAACTTACCAATGTATTAACCCAAATCGGCGATTCGGTTATCGCCTATAGTCAACAAGCCCATATCACTTATAATATAGCAACAGCCTTCCCCAATCATGCTATTATCGATGACGCAGGCAGCGATGCCGAAAAACCGGCCTGGGAAAATGGTATTGGCCTTAATGATCGCCCAGCCAATAATGATTTTGCCAACTCCTCGGCCAGCTATCAAATCAATGGCAGCACTATTACCTTTGATGTTAACTCTATACCCGAAGTGGGCTTAACCTTAGGCTTTTATGCGGAATATACCCCGGAAGATCCCCCGGTTCCGCCTACACCACCTACTCCGCCCAATCCGCCCGTAAAGCCGCCCACACCGCCTACCATTCCCGATGAGCCTCCGACAGTAATCGAAGAGCCGCCAACACCCTTAGCCGGTGGCGTGAATATCGAGGAAGCAGATACCCCCTTGGGCGAAACCCCAACCATTATCATCACCGAAGAAACTCCGCTAGGCCAATTGCCGCAAACAGGGGCAATCGGTATTAGCGCCGGCAATCTATTATTGGCTGCCCTAAGCGCCTTAGCCATCTTTGGTTTAAGCTTTAAAAAACGTAAATAATTAATAGTCTTTAAATTAGCTAAAAGAGGCTATCGCAAATATAACTGTTTGCGATAGCCTTCTTTTTTTATCCATGGGCGTTGTTGGTTTTTTGCTTGATATTTGGGGCTGTTTTGGCTTCGCCAAAAGGCGCCGGTTTTAAGCCAGCTTTCTTTCCTTTAAAACCTTGGGGCTTTGCCCCAAACCCCACAATTTTTTGTAAAAAATTGATTAAAACTTTAAAACATCTACTTTAATATACATTTTTTTAATATATCAAAATATCCCCTTAAAACTATTGTATTTTCTGCTATTTATGTTATAATAGTTGCTAAGCATTTATAATTAGTTTAAATTTTTCGGCAATTTTTTATAAGGAGGATTTATTATGCAGCATGATTTAAATATCACAAATATCATATCAAAAAAGCAATATAAATGCTATGGCATGGGTTTAGGTGTTATTTTATTTGATGCAGTTTTTCCTGCTTTTCCCGGCGATGTTCGTAATGCCAGCGCCTTTCCTTATAATATTCAATACTGTGTTGCCGAGGGCGTAAATAATCACACCTTAATTTTTAATCCCGATAAAGACTTATGCCTAAAAGCTGCTTTAAATGCAGGTAAATATTTACAGGATTTAGGCTGCAAAGCCTTAATCGGCGAATGTGGCTATTTTGGCCTTTTACAAAAAGAAATGGCCGCCGCCTTTGATATCCCTGTATTTATGTCTTCGCTTTTGCAAGTAGGCTGGATGCAAAAAATATTAAACCCGAAACAAAAAGTAGGTATTATGTGCGCTCATAAAAATTCTTTATCGACAGAAGTTCTTAATGCCGTGGGTATTGAAAATAAAGACAGCTTAATCATTGCCGGAACTCAAGATGATTATAATATTAGTGAATTTAGCAATCTATGGGATGACCGCTTTCGGGAAATTGGCCATTGCGATTATGCCAAGGCCGAGCAGCAATTTGTTGATGCCTGTAAAGATTTTGTAGCCAAAAACCCCAATATGGCCGCCTTGGTGCTGGAATGCACCGGCTTTCCCGTATTTGGACGAGCCATTCAGCGTGCGGTGGGTATCCCTGTTTTAAGCTGGTCTACCTTGATGGATTATGCTAATTCTATAACTGTGCATCGTGATTTTTATGGTCATGTTTAAAAAAAGAATACTTTTGCAATTATATACATAAAAGGAGGATAACAAATGTTGTACACACAAATGGTAGAAGAATTAAAAAATGGCCAAGCCGATAAGGTAGTAGAATTAACCAAACAGGCTTTAGCCGAAGGCTTAACCCCTAAGGAAATTATCAATGATGGTTTAATGGTCGGCATGAATGTAGTGGGTCAATTATTTAAAGATAATGAAATGTTTGTGCCGGAAGTATTAATGGCCAGCAGAGCCATGACAGCAGGCATCGAGGTTGTTAAGCCCTTATTAACCGGTGCCGATATGGAAAGCAAAGGCATTTGCGTATTTGCTACCGTACAGGGCGATTTACATGATATCGGCAAAAGATTGGTTACAATGATGATGGAAAGCTCCGGCTATGAAATAATAGATTTAGGCGTGGATGTATCGCCTACGGCAATTGTGGATGCCGTTAAAGAGCATAATGCCGATATAGTTGGGATGTCGGCCATGCTTACCACTACAATGCAGGCTATGGAGGCTACCATTAAGGCTTTACAAGAAGCCGGTTTAGATAATGTAAAGGTTATGATAGGCGGTGCGCCGGTTAATGCTGCGTATGCCAAAGATATTGGCGGCCATTATTCGCCGGATGCCAGCTCTGCGATAGAATTAGCCAATAGCTTAATGAATAAATAATTTTTTTAAATAAAAGCATAGCCTATATTAGGCTAGCGTAATCACAAATCGCCTAAACAAAAAGGATGTCGCAAAAAACTTGCGACATCCTTTTTATTATTAGGTCTTAATTTTGAATAGCCTTATTAATAGAATAAAGCTCTTCGGTAATTTCATGGGCGATAGTGGTACTTTCGCCTGCGGTGGTTGCTGTTTGGCCGGTAATATTGCTTATATTTTCGATTTGCTGCAAAATATTATTAATGCTCTGCACCTGAATTTGCATAACTTCGCTAATCTGGCCGGCAATATCGGCCGAATATTGCGAATCGCTAATTACCGAATCCATATCCTTAACCGCTTCTTTTACCAGCTTAACTCCAACTTGTACATTGGCAATAGTTTCGTTAACTAAGGCGGCACTATCATTGGCTGCCTCCGAACTATGACTGGCCAGCATTCCTACCTCTTGGGCCACAACCGCAAAACCACTGCCTGCCGTACCGGCACGGGCCGCCTCTACCGAGGCATTTAAGGCCAAAATATTGGTTTGAAATGCAATATTTTCGATGGTTTGGATAATACCGCTAATCTTTTCGGAAGAAGCTTCAATTTCATTGATTGATATCAAAATATCATGCATCCGCTGATTGCTAAGCTCAAGCTTTTTAACGCTTTGCATGGCCGTATCCCGGGAATTAATCGTTTTCTCCTGGGTAGAATAAGCTTCCTCCTTCATCGCAGTGCTTTGCTGCAATACATCTTCGATAATCCGATTTTGATCATTAGATGTTTGGCTAATCGTATTAGCAATATCCAACATCCGCCGCGATGTACCCTCTAAATTATTACTGCGCATCCTAACTTCATCAAAAATTTGCTGCTGCAATAGGGCATTATTACGGCTTTCGGCCATCTTGGTTTCAACCTGCTTAAGCAAAGATTCGGATTGCAGCTCCTTAGCAGCCGATTGCTCCATAAAAGAACTGCCCCATTTAACCAAAAAGTAAAGTAATAGTATGCAAAAATTAATGCCCAAAAGGCCACGAATAATATTGCCCAAGTCGACATTGCCATATAATTGAGGGGCAAAGAATAATACTCCGAATAAAACCAAAGCGCCGATAAGCCATTGCTTAAGAATTAGTTTAGGATTATAATAAAGCCCACCCATGGCCAAAGATGCAATAATTAAAGGCAGGGTAGCGAGCAGATTTTGGCTAAGCAAGCCAAAACCTAAAATAAGAATAAACTGCGAATAGGCCAAAATATTGATGCAAATAGAGTATTGCTCACGCTTTTTAAAAAATTGGCATAGCCCGGTAAGTAACAGCGTAAAGCCTATAATTGCCAAACCGCTGGCAATATTCCCTCCTACTAGATAAAGTGTGCCATAAAGGGCTGCTCCCGATAGAAGTATTAGTTGATTAACAGTTAATAACTTAAAAGTACCGATAACAGATTTTTTTTCACTCATATAAACCTCCAAATCTGTACACTTATAACAAATGCTACTATAATTTAATTATAGTAGCATTTTAGGATAAATACAAGTAAAAGTTAAAAAAACATTCCAAACTAAGCAATATTTTTGATTAGTGATTAAGCTATAAATACTGCTCGATAGTAATATAAATGCGATCTTTTTTGCTTTTACCACCTATCTCTTTTAGGGCGGCCTTACCATGCCCTCTTAAAGAGAGAATATCGCCTGCCACCAATTGTTTGATTGTAGATGTGGTTGGACGACTATTAACTAAGCATAAACCATGGCCAATTGCTGCCTGAGCCTCGCTGCGGGATAAATTAAAAGCGGCGGCTACTACCGCATCCAAGCGCAGCGATTTTACCAAGCTTCTTATTTCCTTAACCCGCTTGGCAGGTGGCAAAATCTCGGCAAATTGAGCGGAATTAAGGATAACGGTAGCCCCTCCTACCTGCTGTAAATTGCTTAAAACAAAATCATAAATGCCAACTGTTACAAAGATATAGCTGCAATTTTCCAAAACCAGAATATCACCCAAGGCCTCGCGCTTTATGCCTAAAGACATTAAACTGCCCAAAATATCACGATGGCTTAAATTGGCTTTATAAGTTAGCTTTAAAGGGCGTAAAGGGTAATTTTCTGATGTATTGGCAGGGCTAGGCATGGCGTCCGGGCAAAAAATAAGTAAGCGGCGCTCGGCCTGCTCATAGCCGCCGGCCTCATCCAAGGTGCAGCATAAGTATTTTTGAGCACGGCGGCATAATTCCAGCTCGGCCGGGCTTAAAAAGGGGCTAAAGGCATAATAGCCGCTTTGATCTGCCCGTTTATCCAAATCCAGCAGGCGGCGCAGGAGGATTTTTTCTTGATCGGTTTGCGCCATAGCGAGCAATTTTTCCATATAAGGCCTTTCAGTAGTTAAATTGTTAAATATGTAAGTTGATTGCCAAGCTTTTTAATCGGCTATGGCAATCCGGGCGGCGGCTAGGGCATGGATTTGGCTGGTATCAAAAACCGGCAGGCTAATATCATTTTGATTAATCAAAAGGCCAATTTCCGTGCAACCTAAAATAATGCCTTCTGCGCCTTCGGCCTGCAATTTGGCGATGATTTGCAAATACTTTTGCTTGGATTCTGCCTTGATTTGCCCTAAGCATAATTCTTGATAAATAATATCATTGACGATTTCCATGTCGTCGGCATTGGGAATAAGCACTTTAAGGCCATTATCGATAAGCTTTTGCTTATAAAAATCTTGGCTCATGGTGTATTTGGTGCCCAGCAAGGCAATTTTAGTGATATTTTTTTCGATTATCGCCTGCGCGGTGGCCTCGGCAATATGAAGGATAGGAATTTTAATATTTTGTTCTATTTGCGGGGCTACTTTATGCATAGTATTAGTGCAAATTATGATAATATCAGCGCCGGCTTGCTCTAAATTAAGGGCAATTTCGGCCAGCATTCGACCACTTTGTTCCCATTCACCTTGGGCCTGATAATGCTCGATTTCGGCAAAATCTACACTATAAAGCAAAATTTTTGCCGAATGCAGTCCGCCTAATAGCTCTTTAACTCTTTGATTAATCAATTGATAATATGTAACGGTACTTTCCCAGCTCATGCCGCCGATGAGGCCTATTGTTTTCATAGTTTTCTCCTAGTTGATATAATTGTGCCATAAAAAATTCTTGGCCGCCTTTTGGCCGAGAATTTCCGGCGAGTTAAATATGATATAATAATCACTTTGCGATTATTATATCATATTTTTGGCCAAAATACCAGTAGCATCAGTAATCAATATTAATTGCAATTAATTCGCAAATTACTAGGCGAATTTTATTGACATTATTAAATATTTATGATAATATCAATTTGCGAATGAATACTAAATTTATTAGAGGTAATTATGGCAAAATATCAAACCGAACAAAGAAAGCGCCTAATATCTTTTTTTGAAAACAGCAATCATCGAACTTTATCTGCGCAGGAAATTTATAGCGAATTGGGCGATCAAGATATAAGCATAAGTGCTATATACAGGAATTTAGCCGAAATGGAAAAAGATGGCCTGCTATGTAAGATTAGCGAAAAAAACCGTCAGGGGGCACTTTATCAGTATGTAAACCCTGATACTTGCATGGGCATCATCCATTTAAAATGCCAAAGCTGCCAATCTACATTTCATTTAAATAAGCATGTTTCGCAAATGATTATTGGTTTGGCACAGGATGATTTTAATTTTACCGTTAATGATGCCGCGGCGGTGATTTATGGTCAATGTAAGAATTGTTCGCAAAATCTATAAAATAAGTTTTTAAAGGGAGCTGTAATGAAAAAACAATTTTTAGTTCTATTAACGGTATTGCTCAGTTTTTGTTTTGCCGCCTGCACAGCCGAAGAGTTGCCTGCGCCGCAAACCGAGGAGCCGGGTCAAGAAAGCCAAAGTGTAGCTGCCGCGCCGGCTGAATCTAAGCCGATAATTGTGGCATCGGCCTTTCATGAATATGATTGGTTGATGCAAGTTTTGGGCGAAAAAGAGGCCGATTTTGAGGTTGAGTTATTGATGGAAAATGGCGTGGATATGCATAGTTTCGAGCCGAGCATGGAGGAGATTGTGCTGATTTCTAAGGCCGATATTTTAATTTATAATGGTGGACTGTCTCAGGATTGGTTAGGCGATTTGCTTGCTCAATCAGCTACTGATGAGATGATAATTATCAATATGATGGAGCGCTTGGGCGATAGTGTGCAGCATGAAGTGCTGGTAGAGGGCATGCAGGCCGATGCCCATGCCCATGCTCATGATGAAGATGCTCATAATCATGATGAAGGTACACATGCTCATAATGAAGATGCTCATAATCATGATGATGACTCCCATGACCATGCCGATGATGCCCATGCCGATGAACATATCTGGTTATCTTTAAATAATGCAATTGCCGCTTGCGGCATTATTGCCGATGAGCTGGCTGTACTTGATCCGGAAAATGCAATACTGTATCAGGAAAATGCTCAAGCCTATCAAGCCGCCTTGCAGGCCTTGGATCAGAGCTTTGAAGCCGCCATTGCTGCCGCCCCACGTGATACCTTAGTTTTTGCCGATCGCTTTCCTTTTCTTTATTTGATGGGCGATTATCAGATTAATTATTATGCCGCCTTTCAGGGCTGCTCGGCCGAAACCGAGGCCACCTTTGAAACTATTGCCTTTTTAAGCGATAAGGTTAATCAGCTCGATCTTAATCAGCTTTTAATTTTAGATAATGGCCTGCATGAATTGGCGCAAGCTGTTATTGATAATAGTAATAATGAGGGGGTAGCGGTGGCCGAACTTCATGCTATGCAATCGATTACCGCCGCCGAAGTGGCCGACGGTGCCAGCTATTATTCGATTATGGAAAGCAATTTGCAAATTTTAACAGCTGCCTTGGCAGAATAAGGTTTTATACAAAAGAGGTTGCCGCCAATATAAATTAGCAGCAACCTCTTTTTTTATTTTTGTACAAAGACTTAAGCTATGCAGTTGGCTATAGCTTGCAACCGCCTATAATAATTCTTTTTTTACTTCGGCAAAGCAATGTAGGGCATGGTCTAAATCGGCTTTACTATGGCCGGCGGAAATTTGGGTGCGAATTCTGGCTTTACCTTGTGGCACAACCGGATAGGAAAAACCAACCACATAAACCCCTTTTTTTAGCATCTCGGCCGCAAATTGAGCCGCTAATTTGGCATCATAAAGCATAACCGCAATAATCGGATGCTCGCCCGGCAAAACATCAAAGCCGATATCGGCTAATTTATTACGGAAATAGGCAGTATTATCATGTAATTTATCCCTTAATTCGGTGCTTTCTTTAAGCATTTTAAATACCTGAATCGACGCAGCTGCAATAGCAGGTGCTAAGGTATTCGAGAAAAGATAAGGGCGGCTACGCTGGCGCAATAACTCAATAATTTCCTTGCGAGCCGAAGTATAGCCGCCGGAAGCACCGCCTAAAGCCTTGCCTAGGGTGCCGGTGATAATATCAACACGATCCATCACCTGGCAATGCTCATGCGTGCCACGGCCGCCTTTGCCCATAAAGCCTACGGCATGGCTATCATCAACCATAACTAAGGCATCATATTCATCGGCTAAATCACAAATCGCTTTTAGGTTGGCTATATAACCATCCATCGAAAATACACCGTCGGTGGCGATTAATTTAATCGGGGCATCTTTGGCTTCTTCCAACTTAGCCCGTAAATCAACCATATCATTATTATTATAGCGATACTTACGCGCCTTGCAAAGCCGTACACCATCAATAATACTGGCATGATTTAATTGATCGGATATAACCGCATCTTCCGGCCCTAAAATGGTCTCGAATAAGCCGCCATTGGCATCGAAACAAGAAGAGTATAAAATAGTATCTTCCATGCCTAAAAAATCGCTGATTGTAGCCTCTAAATCCTTATGCAATTGCTGCGTACCGCAAATAAAACGCACCGAAGAAAGGCCAAATCCCCAGCTATCATACGATGCCTTGGCGGCATCAATTAAGCGGCTATCATTGGCTAAACCCAGATAATTATTAGCACACATATTGATTACTTGCTTTGCTTGGGTAGTATCGATAATGTTTTTTTGGGCACCGGTAATAATCCGTTCGCTTTTATATAAGCCGGCCTCTTTGATATCGTCGATAATAGTTTGATATTTAGATAAAGCAGTTTTCATATAAGTTCTCCTCGTTTATAGATTTTGCCAATCGAGCACTACTTTGCCGGAATTGCCGCTATTCATGGCTGCAAAACCTTGCTCAAAATCGGTAGCCTTAAAGCGATGGGTAATAACAGGGTCGATATTAAGGCCGCTTTCCAGCATGGCGCTCATCTTATACCAGGTTTCGAACATTTCTCTGCCATAAATACCTTTTAAGGTTAGGCCATTGAGAATAATTTTATTCCAGTTAACCTTAGTATCGGCACTAATAAAGCCAAGTAAAGATATTTTACCATAATTGGCCATATTGTCGATCATTTGATTAAAGGCCGGAGCAGCGCCGGACATTTCTAGGCCGATATCAAAGCCTTCCTTCATGCCTAAATCGTCCATTACGTCGCTAAGCCTATCTTTAGCTACATTAACAGCACGGCTAGCACCCATTTGCTTGGCTAAATCCAGGCGATAATCATTAACATCGGTAATAACTACATGCCTAGCGCCCACATGACGGCAAATAGCGGCAGCCATAATGCCAATGGGGCCGGCGCCGGTAATCAAAACATCTTCGCCGACTAAGTCGAAGCTTAAAGCGGTATGCACGGCATTACCCAAAGGATCGAAGCAGGAAATAACATCATCGGAAATTTCCGGGCTGCAACGCCAAACATTGGTATAAGGAATAGCCAAATACTGAGCAAAAGCGCCATCACGATTTACGCCAACCCCCGAAGTATTGGGGCAATAATGACGGCGGCCTGCTAGGCAGTTACGACATTCGCCGCAAACAATATGCCCCTCGCCGGATACTCTTTCGCCAATTTTAAAGCCTTGCACATTGCTGCCTAAGGCCGCAATTTCGCCCACAAATTCATGGCCAATAGTAAGCGAAGGCTTAATAACCTTTTGTGCCCATTCGTCCCAGTTATAAATATGGACATCGGTGCCGCAAATCGAGGTTTTGGTAATCTTAACCAATACCTCATTGGCCGAAATAGTAGGTATCGGCACTTCTTTGATAACTAAACCCGGTTGTGCTTTGTCTTTAACAAAGGCAATCATTGTTTTTTGCATAGTTTCTCCTTTCGATTTTAGCAAAATAAATTCTAAAACAGCTTAACAATTGATACTTTAATTCTATTATAACTTATTTATCAAAAAATACAATAATTAAATAGCAAAAGATATAAAAAAAGACCCAACTTTTAAGTAAGAGTCTTTTTAAGGGCATTATATAAGATATTTTCGATCTCGTTCAGCGATAAATCTAATTCATGTGCTAAGCTGTTTAAATCTTGCTGATCAAAATCATAATGCTCTATGCCAAAACCATAATTTTTTATTACAGATAATTGGCCATAGGGGCTATCAATAAGTAAATTTTGCTGCTTTAAGTTATAGCGCTCAATTATTTGTTCGTCTAGGCTTAAAATATTACTATGCTTAAAGATTATATCAATAATTCGCAATTTTTGGGGCAGGGCACAAATACAAATTAATAATTGGCCACCGGCTTGATTAGGTGTATTAATATATTGGGTATAGGCCTCTATTGCCTCATTAGCTAATAGTTCGGTGAGCAAAAAGTTGATCTTGGCAGGTGTTATATCGGTAATTACAGAGCTTAACTTAATTAGTTGGCGGCTATTTAGCTTTAATTCGCCAAGATGGGCTAAGATATGATTATTGTGGCTAAAACCATAGCCGCTTTTAAATATTTGCATCGGCGGCCGATAATCATATTGGTCTATATAATATTTTAAAATAGCATCTGTTATATGCTCGGTTATGCCATTTGGAGTATGGGCAATAACTTTTTGGGGCTCTAAATGGGTAAATAAATAACAGTTAATCATGATAATGGCTAATTCTTGCTGCTCGATTAAATGGGGATTAGCAGTTGAAAGCAAGCTGTTTTTTTCGAATAAAATATGCAGCACTGCCCAAATATCATCTTTAAGCGCAGGGTTTAAAGGATTTAATATAAGGCTGATTTGCTCTAGATTAAAAGTATTTTGAGGATTGGCTACTTTAATATTTAAAATACGGCCGTTTAAATCCTCTTTTTGTTCTAAATAGCTGTTTATTAGCAGATTTGGCAAAAGAGCCTGTATATTTGCTAAAACCTGCTGTGGGGCAGGGTAAAGCTCCAATAAAGAAGCGGCCAGCATATCGCCGGTTGCTTCTTTATTGGAGCAATCTAAATAAATAATAGCCATAAATTTTGCGCCCTTTCATGCAAAGATATATTTAACTCGCCACTATAACATATCCAAGGGCGGACTTTTTGGTCATTTAGCCGCAGTGTAGCTTATGCCTGCTTAACCTAACGCTCGCTACCGATATAAAATACTGCAATTGTGCCTTGGCCGGTATGTGCACCGATAACCGGGCCAATTGGGCAGCAAAGAATATCTTTAACCTTTAGGCGCTCTTTAATTTGGCTAATCAAAAATTCGGCGCTGCTATCGGTATCGGCATGGCTGATAAAGATGATTTGATTTTCGATATCTACACCATTTTGCTCTAATTTATCTACTAAGGCAGAAAGTGCCTTTTTGGTGCTTCTTACTTTTTCTCTGGGGACTAAGCGGCCTTCATTGTTTATATGGATTAAAGGCTTAATATTTAGCAAAGACCCGGCAAAGGCACTAATACCCGAGCAACGGCCACCACGATGTAAATGCTCTAAATCGTCCACCGCTACCCAATGATTTACCTTTAGCTTAATATCTTCTACCCAAAGGGCAATTTCGTCCATTGATTTGCCTTGATTTTTCATCTCGACGGCATAGTGCAGAATTAGTCCCTGACCCAAAGATGCCGATAAGGTATCGATATTGATAATTTTAGCCTCGGGATTGGCTGCCATAATTTCCTTGGCGGCTAAAACCCCGGCATTAAAAGTGCCCGATAAACCCGACGAAAATCCGATATGCAAAATATCTTGGCCGGCATCGGTAATTTCCTGGAACTTTTCCATAAAATCGGCAGGGCTAACCTGTGAAGTAGAAGCTTTTTCGCCGGCTTTAATCCGCCTAAAAAACTCTTTATAGTCCATATCGCGGCCATCTAAATGATTAACATAATTTTCTTCGCCAATATGAAAGGTAAGGGGGGCAATAATCAATCCCATATCATCTGCCATCTTAGCAGGTAAATCGCAGGTGCTTTCGGTTACAATTACAAAATCTCGCATAATTCCTCCTTATATTTAAAAACTTAAATAGAAAACTGTATTAAAAAAATTGTTTAACACCAATAAAAATTAATATAGCCCCGGCAATAAGCAGGGCTTTTGGGCCTAAAATCTTAGCCATTAAGCGCCCGGCTAGGCCACCGCCTAAGGCCAAAATAAAAGCGGTAAGGCCAATAATTATAGCCGCCAAATTAATATTTATTTGCCAAAAGGCCAGGCTAAGGCCAATAGCTAGGGCATCGATACTGGTAATAAAGGCTAAAATTAATAGCTTGCTTAAATTAAGCAGCGGTGGTGTATAGATAGTTAGCGGGGTTTTTAGGGCTTCGGTAATCATTTTAAGCCCCAGGATGGTCATAATTAGCAAAATAAGCCAAGATTTAAAGGCCATAAAGGCTGTACTAAAAGTTTGGCCAAAAAACCAGCCGCTAAGGGTCATCATATATTGAAATAAACCGCATAATATGGCCATTAATAAGGCCGCCTGCTTAGAAAATTTAGGATTTGCACCGCAGGCCATCGCCGCTGCCGCGGCATCTAAGGCTAAGGAAATGGCAATAATTAAGATAATTAAAATAGGCAACACCTCGGTTTAGCTTATATATAATTATAAGCTAAACCGAGGCAAATATGCTAAGACCTTTTAAAATAAATACGATCGGCCGCAATTTGCAAAGGTTTATAAATGGGGATAACAATAATAGCCGCCATAATTACTTGGCTAATATTGGGCATAATCGAAACCACAGGGGCTAACCAATTGCCATAAATGATAGCTTCGGCAATATAATAGCCGGTAACTTTAATTACAGTTAGAGCAAGTAAGGCCAGCATAATAGCCAAAAATGTTTGCTTTTTAGCAATAAGGCCAATCACATAGCCGCTAATTAGGCCAATAATTAAGGTAGAAGGGGCCCAAATAATATAGGGCGATAATAAATCAAATAAAGCCATGCCAACCCCGCCGGAAATAGCGCCTACCCTAGGGCCAAAGATGATGGCGGCAATTATCATCGGTACATTGCCTAAATGAACCAAACCACCGGGTAAACCGATAGGGTTGATACTGATTAAAGTAAATAGATAGACCAAAACAATAAATAATGAGCTTAAAACCATTTCCTGATTACGGGATAAACTATGAGAATTACAAACTAAGTTCTGAGGCATTTTTTAACTCCTTTAATTGGTTTTTTAAGATAAGGGCAGATTTTGACCCAGCTTAGTAGCCTCGGCTACGGCCGGATGGAATTGGGCTTCGCCTTGCTCGGCTAGGCCAATGGCGATAATTTCTCCTAAATTATCTAAAGCCAAATAGTCGCAGATTAAACCATAATGGCCAATAATGCTGTCGGTAATAAATTCATCCTGATTAGCTGCCGTACAGATAAGGCCTAAATATTTTAACTTTGCATTGGCACCTTCTCTATCGCGCTTAAAATGGGGCTTAGCATAAAGGCGATCAATAGCCAATTTTAGCTGGGCACTAAAGCCAAAATAATATAAAGGTGTGGCCAAAACCAAGGCCTCGCTTTGCTCTAGGGCTTGGTATATTTGCTGCATATCATCATTTTGGCAACAATTATCATTATTACGGCAATAATCGCAGGCCGTACATGGGTTGATTTTAAGCTTGGCTAAATCAAAAATCTTAACTTGATGCCCGGCCGATATTGCCCCTGCCGCAAAGGCATCGGCTAAAAAACGGCTATTAGATGCCGGCCTTGGGCTTGAACTTAAAAGGGTTATTTGCATAATAAAACACTCCTAGTCGATTTCTAAGCGCTTATTAATATGGCGCACAAACTCTAAAGCGCTTTTAAAGGATTGACGCTGTTTATTATCTTGCCAAACAATAGTTCCTTGCCAGGAAGTATTTTGCCTGGTAATAATACTTAATTCCAGGGTAGCTAAGGCTCCTAATTGTTCTTCTACAAAATCTTTGCTCATCAAATCGCCTTCAATTTCGGCTGCCGGTGGGCGAGAGGGCAATTCCTGCTGAGCAAAGCTGCGTCGCCTTTGAAAAGCACGTGGAAAATTTTGTTTATCCAAAAGCGCATCAATCATCAGAATGAAATTAAGTAAGTCGTCAAAAATAAGCGTATTTTCTAAACGCTGGCCAAAAACACGTCCACCGATTTGGCCATTATTATTTTTATCAATACAAATACGCAAAACCGCATTAACATGATTTAATTTCATGATAAAAACCTCTCTAAATTTAAGTGATAGAAGCTAGTCTTTTTTGCATTTGTTCGCTATTTGTGCTATGATGAACCGCCATATTAGGGGCGATAATGCCATTTTTAACCATATTAAATAGATAAGTATCCATAGTAACCATGCCTTCGGCTGCCGAAGAATAGATAACGCTATCAATTTGATGAGCCTTTGATTCACGGATCAGATTGCGAATAGCACTATTGGCCACCATAATCTCAAAAGCCGGCACAATGCCACCTGTTGGCTTAGGTATTAATTGCTGCGAAACCACCCCTTGCACAACCATGGCCAACTGCACCCTGATTTGCTGCTGCTGCTGGGGCGGAAAACTATCTACAATGCGGTCGATGGTATTGGCTGCCCCAATGGTATGCAAGGTTGATATTACCAAGTGGCCGGTTTCGGCGGCGGTAATGGCGGCCTTAATTGTTTCATAATCGCGCATTTCGCCCAAAAGAATTACATCGGGCGCTTGGCGCAGCGCTGCCCTTAAGGCTTTTTCATAGCTCATGGTATCACTTGATAATTCTCTTTGCGTAACCGCACTTTTAATATGACGATGTAAATACTCGATTGGATCTTCGATAGTGATAATATGGGCGCTGCGATTATTATTAATTTCGTTAATAAGGCAAGCTAGGGTTGTTGATTTACCGCAACCTGCCGGCCCGGTTACTAAAACCAAACCTTTATTAAAATTAGCAAAATTGATAACCGCATCGGGAATATGCAATTGCTCACGATTGGGTAATTCGAAGGATACTATTCTGATTACCGAGGCCAAAGAACCACGCTGACGCATTGTATTTACCCTAAAGCGGGAAAGGCCGGGCAAAGAAAAAGAAAAGTCATCATCGCCTTCGATTAGCAAACGCTCCATCGAGCGATTATCGGCTAAAACATAAATCTCCTCCACTAAGGCTTGAATTGTTTCCGGCAAAAGGCGCTCGCCATCTTCTTTTAAAATCTGATTATTGGCTTTATAAGCAATCGGCAAGCCGGCAATTAGCAAAATATCTGCTGCATTATGGGCTACCGCCTGCTTAAGAATTTCCATCATGTTCATAGAACGGGAATCTCCTCTCCAAGTTCTTCGGTCCATACCGGTAGCGAGTCAAAAATAATTACCTCGCCTACTTCGCTTACCATTTGCCACTGAAAAATTTGCCATCTGTTTTCCTGGTCGGGTGGTAAAAGTACCATATCTAATTGCAAATGTTGCGTATCGTTTAAAGGCAAGTCGGCATAAATAGCCAAGCCTTGCTCATAATCGCTAATATAAATATTTTCGCCATAAGCCTCCTGCAAGGCGGCTTCTAGAGCTAAGGCATCGGGCTTTAAGCCTTCTTCCCAGCTAGCGGTTGCCGTGGCCATAATTTGATTAGCCATGCCATCAAGCTGATAGTATTCGGTAGCAGCCTGAGCTGTTTTTTGGCTAAGGCGTAAATCGGCCTGTGCCGAGGATAATGCCAAAACGGCAAAAATGGTTAAGCCTAATACCAGTAAAACGGTTAATAAGGTTACACTGCCGATGCCAAATAAAGGCGAAGCTTTTTTATCGCTCATTATAACACCTCCGGCTTATAAATATTGGTATCTAGGGTGTAAATAATATTTTCGCCCTCTATAACTTCGATTGATAAATCATATAAATAAGGGGAATTTTGCTCAAGCGTATAGATTAAATCGAAAGTATCCGGCGAGCCCGATTTTTGCCAATCCTTATCATAATATATATGCATGGGCTCATTGGTAAACTGAATAGTTGTGGATTGGCCAAAGTTGGTTAAACTTTCGGCCACTTCTTGGGCGGCAAAAACGGCTTGATTTAGGTTTTTGCTATCCTGAATATCCTGGTAAGCAATAGCAAATAGGCTAATACAAACCGTAGAACAAAGCACAAAAATGGTTAAGGCCAATACCACTTCGGTTAAAAAGATGGTAGAGCGAGAATTAGTACGCTTCATTATATTCCCCCCTCGGCCATAATTTGACTGTGAATGGTATAAAATGCCTGCTCGATATGGCCATCCGCAAATTGAAAATCGATGGTAAGCAGGCCATCTTCCAGATAAAAAGCAAGGGATTGCATATCCATAAGAGGAGTGCCAAAACTAGGCTCTACCTCGTATCCTTGCTCTACAAACTGCTCATAAAGTTTGCCTTCATGGCAGTATAAATAGGTGATATATTGATAGCCATCATAATTTTGTTTTAAAAGTAAAGCCTCGGTATCAAAAAGCTGGCCAACTTCCAGCGAATCGGCCAAATCGGCGCGGCGTATTTGATTGCTAAAATAGGCCAAAGCCACGCGGCTTTGATCATTTTGATTGGAGGTTTCGACAATATTATGATAAATAGAGCCACCAAAAACGACTAGGCCGATTGATAAAAAAAGGAAAATCGCACCCAGCATAAATACGGCTATACTATCTATTTTGAAGCGATGTTTATCTTTAAACATAGCGGCTCCTTTCCATTATTGTAGGGGGAAAACATCAATAGATGGCATTAAATTTTCGCCAATATACTGATAATGGACAACAAACCGATCGGTATCCGGCCTAATGCCATAATTATCGATTAAGTATTGTAGGTTTTGGGCATAAGCCCCTTCTAAAGCATAGCATTGCACGGCTGCCCTTTGCACTGAAGAAAGGGTAATATTAAGTGCTTCTTCATAGGCGGCCTCCTGCGAGGAGCTTGTGGCTGCAATAAAAGCCACAAAAAGGGCAGCACTTAAAATTAGATAAGTTAAGGGCTTAAGCAGGCTTTTAACTTTATTTTCTTTTAAGAACATAAATTTCTCCTATTTTAATGGCCAACTTAAATGATTAATTATGCCGGCCTTAACCACCGATAGAGTTCATCATTGCCAATAAAGGTAGCATTACCGAGAGCAAAAGCATGCCCACTACTACCACCAAAAATACCACCAACATCGGCTCGATTCTGGCCATAATCTTGGCTAAAATATCTTCGGTTTGATTATGGCAACGGCGTGCCAATTCGGCCATCACATTTTCTGATGAACCGGAGCGGAAACCGGTGGCGATTAAGCCAACCTCCAGGCCGCTAAAAATGCCGGTTTTTTCAACTGCGGTGGCAAAGCTGGCCCCTTCTTCCATCAGGCCGGCGCATTTGTCGATGGCGGCCTTCATCTTAGTATCTGCAACTAAGCTTTGGGCTTTTTCCAGGGCTTGATTAATATTTAAGCCGCTGGCCAAGGATAAAGACATAGCCGAAGCAAAATGCTCACGGGCTACCGAAATGCCTAATTTACCACGGAAAAATATTTTATCGGCCATGGCACGCAAGCGCTCTTGCCCTGTTACCGAGCGAGAATTGATAAATAAATAGGCAGCTAACAGTAATAATAAAACGGCAAATACAATAGCGCCTTGCTGAGTAAATACGCCTAAATCGAGCAAAGAAGCTGCCCAGGGGCTTAAATCCGAACCCAATTGCTGCAATACCTGCTGGAACACCGGCAAAACCTGGGTAACCAACACAAAGGTAACCACGGCAATAATTACAGCCAACCAAGAAGGATAAACAATAACCTGACGCATGCTTTGACGCAATTCATGCTCTTGTTCATAATGGCTGGCTAAAGCGGCAAGCACCTGCTCTAGGCGGCCGGTATCCTCGCCGATTTGAACCATGCGCAAAGAATGCTCGGGAAAGCAGCCGGCTTTTTCTAAGGCCGCATTAAAAGGAGCGCCAATTTCTAATTCGTCGCCGATTTTTTCTAAAAGCAGTTTTTCTCTTTGCGATGCGGCATCGGCTGCCAAAAGCGAAATGCCGTCTACCGGCAAAATCCCTGCTTTAAGCATCATCGAAATCTGCACAAAAAACATCGATAATTCTTCAGCGGTTAATAAGTTATTTTGCTTATTCGTCATAATAAATCCTTCCTTAATAGTATAAATTATTCTACGGCAGCTATATATTCAAAATCTTCGGCATAGGGAAAAATTTGATCCAGCTTGCCATGAGCCACAATTCTTTGATTGGCAATTCCAATCGGATGACAAGAGGTAATGGTTACCGCCGAATAGCCTTGACTATAAATCGGCCCCCAATCATCCTGTTCTACAATATATGTTTCTTGGTATAAATAGCGATAAATATTATTGGCATCTGCTAAGTAAATATAATCGCCATCGACTAGGGTATCGATATAATAAAAGGGTGCATTATCGGTAATTATCCCTCCTATGCTGGTATTACGATGCCCGGCAATGCTAACATTGCGATTAATGCCTTCGCCCGGCAATTGCGAATAATCATATAAACCTGCTCCATCGCGCAAATCATCTTCGGTAACCCCGGCTTTAAGTGGCAAAACCTTGCCCAGCTTAGGGATGACCAATACTACCTGCCCTTCCTGATAAGTTTGCCGATCGGCGGTGATAAACAGCTTATCGGTGGGCCAGTTTAGGGTGGGATCTGTTACTTCTTCTATTTCAGGTTGAGCGATAACGGGTTCTTCTGGCGCATCTTCTAAAACTACCACTTCTTCGGCAGGCGGCGGGATGATGATAGCCGGCATGGCGCCGCCAAAATCATCGGCTTGCGAGCGAGAATTTTCGTAGAAGATAATCCCACTATAAATGGCCGTGGCCAAAAGCAAGCATATACCATAAGTAGCAAGACCATTGCGTAAATATTTTTTATTAGCCATAATTAATCCTCTAAAAATGTTTGTTCCAATTCCAATTGTTGCAATTTATAAGCAATTTTAAGGAAATTTTTGCGATGACGTTGATAAAATGTATTAACAATGCGATCTAAAACCAAAATACCATCTTCATAGTTGGCAGTAGGCAGCATCATTACAAATTGGGCGCCACTATAGCGAGAAATGATATCGCCACGCCTTAAATTATCCCTTAAAACATAAAGTAATTGTTCCATTGTGGTGTTAAGCAGGCCTAAAGCTGGCGTGCAGCCATTAGGCAAGGAAATGGTAATTAGAGCCACATGCACGCAAGAGCCTTGCCTGGCCGCACGGCGTGCCTCTAGGCGATAGGCTTCTCTAAAAAAGCCGTATTCGCAAACAAAAGCACCGGGGCGCGAGGCTGTTTCTCGCAAATCATTTTGAATGATGCCCAAATCTGTTTCCAGATTTTTTTGCTCTTTCATAATTTCCTGATACAAAGACCGTAATTCCTCAGAGGGCTTAACCCCTAAATTGCGGTAGAGCAAATCGGTGGCTGTTTCGTAGTGGTTTAGGGCAGCCATGGAATTACCCAGCTTTAATAAAGCCTTAATTTGAAGAGCATGTAATTCCTCGTCATAGGGCTCTACCTGGATTGCAGCTAGGCTGATATCGGCTACAATATCATATTGCTCATCTTCTTCGAGTAAAGAGGCATAGGTCATCACCCCCTTGATATACAAAGAATGATAATAAGAAGCCAAGGGAATAACCCATAATTGGTCGGCCAATTTCATTAAAAAGTCGTGCTGATATAGGGCGATGGCCTCGGCATATAATTCTTTGCGTTTTTCGCGCTTTAAATCGGGCTCGGCTGCTTTTTGGATAAGCAAGGCAAAATCCTCGGCATCCACATGGCAATCGATAGAGCGATTCCAAGAATAAGAGCCACGCTGCGAAAGAATTAGCTGCGGTTCATCACCAATTAAGGGCAATAAAACTGCCCTGGTTCGATAAAGTAAGGTTTTTAAAGCACTGGCCGGGTTTTGGCTATCCTCATCAGGCCACAAAACATCGATTAACTCTTTTTGGGGTATATTGCGGTCACGATTAACAATTAAGTAGGCCAGCAAATTCCACATTTTTTGCGAGCGGCTAATATCATCACCCAAAACCACATTGCCAATATAAATTTTAAAATCACCGAGCATTTCAACCCTAATCCCGGAATTGATATCAAAAAAAGTAGCGGGCGGTGAGTTTTTTGCCATAAATATATACCTTCCTTTTATTACCTAAATTTCTGTTGCTGTTTTATTTACAATAAAAACAAGTCATTCTTCATTATAACGTATTTTGCTTGAAAAAAAAAGTCTAAAATTGCTAAAAGAAAAATATTTTTTATTTTGAAGCTAAATAGTTTAAAATAATATCTCTAATTTGCAAAGAAGCTGTGCCATCACCATAAGGGCTAATAGCCTGCGCCATTTGTTGATAGGCTGCTTGGTCTTCGATTAATTGGCCGGCTTTGGCCAAAATTGCCTCCTGCTTAGTGCCAACTAAGCAAGCTACACCGGCCTCAATAGCCTCCGGCCTTTCCGTTGTTTGGCGCAAAACTAAAACCGGTTTGCCAAAAGCGGGGGCTTCTTCTTGCAGGCCGCCACTATCTGTCAACACCATATAGCAGCGCTTAAGCACATTGCACATTGGCAAATAATCCAAAGGCTCGCATAAATAAAGGCGAGGCGTATCGGCCAATAATTCTTGTACCTGATTACGGATTAGCGGATTACGATGCATGGGGAAGATAATCTGTACATCTTCGTATTTAAGCAAAAGCTGCTTGATAGAGCCAAAAATTTGCGCCATCGGTTCGCCCCAATTTTCCCGACGATGACAAGTAAGTAAGATAACCTTTTTTTGCCAATCAATATCGCCAAGGTTTAAATCGGGCATATCTTGCTTTTGAATTAAATGAAGGGCATCAATAACAGTATTACCTGTAATAAAAACTCTATCTTTAGGAGCGTTTTCCTGCAAAAGATTGGCAGCAGCCATAGCCGTTGGCGCAAAATGTAAATCGGCTAAGGGCATAGTAAGGCGGCGGTTAATTTCTTCGGGGAAGGGCGAGTATTTATCGGCAGTGCGCAGGCCGGCCTCTACATGGCCAATAGCAATTTTATGATAAAATGCAGCTAAAGATGCTATAAAGGTAGTAGATGTATCGCCATGTACTAAAACTAAATCGGGTAATTCTTGGGTTAATACTTGGTCTATTTGCGCTAAGGCCTGCGCCGAATAGGCAGCCAGGCTTTGATTAGGGCGCATTAAGTTTAAATCATAATCGGGTTTAATAGCAAATAATTGTAAAACCATATCGAGCATTTCTCGGTGCTGGGCTGTAACACAAACCCTACTTTGTATGCCGGGTGTGGCCGCCAAAACTTTAATTAAAGGCGCCATTTTAATCGCTTCCGGCCTAGTGCCAAAAATAGATAATACTTTCATTTTTATTCCTCGGCTGCGGTTTGGGGTACAAGGTCGGCATAACGTATTAATTCCATGCCGGCCTCGGCCGCTAATTCGCAGGCTAATTGGTCGGGATAATCGCTATCAAAAATTACCTTGGCAATACCGCAGGTAACCATAGCTTTTACGCAGGTAGTACATGGTTGGGCGGTAACATACATGGTGGCCCCTTCTAAGGCTAGGCCATGGCGAGCCGCAAAATTACAAACATTGGCTTCGGCATGTTGGGCACGGCACATTTCCTGCCTTTGGCCGGATGGTATACCCAGTTTTTGGCGGATGCATCCTGCTTCTTCACAATGCTTTACCCCGGGCAAGGCGCCATTATAACCGGTACCCAAAACCCGCTTTTGCGGAGAAACAGCCACTGCTCCTACATGCCTGCGCAGGCAGGTAGAGCGGGTTGCGGCATGATGTGCCATCGTCATAAAATATTTATCCCAGGATTGGCGCATAAATTTACCCCCTTATTTAAAGTTTAACTTAATAAAGTGCAAATGAGGCGGTTAACTGATTAACAATTGCCTTGGCCTCGGCCTCTTTATCGCTTAAGGCTAAATTGATGGCTAGGGCTACTTGGCGCAGATCATCTTCTTTTAGGCCACGGGTGGTAACTGCGGCCGTACCTAAGCGGATACCGCTGGTAACGGTGGGCTTTTGCGGATCAAAAGGTATAGAATTTTTATTGCAGGTGATACCGATATTATCCAGGCGCAATTCGGCATCATGGCCGGTAATTTGCTTGGATCTTAAATCAACCAAGAGCAAATGATTATCGGTACCGCCCGAAACTAAACGCAAGCCATGCTCGGTTAAAGCCTCGGCAAAGGCGGCGGCATTTTTAACAACTTGCTGTTGATATTGTTTGAAATCGGGCTGCAAAGCTTCGCCAAAGGCCACGGCCTTGGCAGCGATTATATGCATTAAAGGGCCGCCTTGCAAGCCGGGGAAAACGGCTTTATTGATGGCCTTGGCAAATTCCTGTTTAGCAAAAACGGCACCACCTCTGGGCCCACGCAGGGTTTTATGAGTGGTGGTGGTAACAATATCGCAGTAGGGGATAGGGCTTTGATGGCAACCGCCTGCTACCAGGCCGGCAATATGAGCCATATCGGCCATTAAATAGGCACCACAGGCCTTGGCTATTTCGCTAAATTTGGCAAAATCTATGGCTCGCGGATAGGCCGAAGCACCGGCCACAATCAGCTTAGGCTTAATTTTTAGGGCTTGATCCATCAAGGCCTGATAGTCGATTTGTTCACTATCGGGATTAACACCGTAAGCGGCAAAATTATACCATTTGCCGGAAAAGTTAACCGGGCTGCCATGGGTTAAATGACCACCATGGGCTAAATTCATGCCTAAAATGGTATCGCCTTGCTCCAGTAGGGCAAAATAGGCGGCCATATTGGCTTGAGCGCCGCTATGCGGCTGTACATTGGCATATTCGGCAGCAAATAATTGCTTGCCACGCTCGCATGCCAAATCCTCAACAATATCTACATATTCGCAGCCACCATAATAACGATGCCCGGGATACCCTTCGGCATATTTATTGGTTAAAACGCTGCCTTGGGCGGCCATTACCGCCTTGCTGGTAAAGTTTTCGGAAGCGATTAATTCTAATTTAGAACTTTGCCTTTGCAATTCTTGTTCGATGGCTTGGGCTATTTTAGGGTCGGCTTGCTTTATATAATCTAAGCTAAACATATAAATCCTCCCATTATTTACTGAATTTAGCGAAATTCATGCTCTAAATCACGAATCATTTTTAGACGACGGCTATGGCGGCCACCTTCGAATTCGGTTTTAAGCCAAATTTCGGCAATTTCTTTCATTTGTTCTTGCGAGATAATTCTCGCACCCATCACTAGGATATTGGCATCATTATGCTGGCGTGTAGCCTTGGCCGAAAAGGGATCATGACATAAAGAAGCCCTAATATCGGAAATTTTATTGGCCGCAATACTCATGCCAATACCTGTACCACAGATTAAAATGCCAAATTCACATTCGCCTTTGGCTACAGCCTTGGCAACCGAAGCCCCATAAATTGGGTAATCGACACTTTCTTCTGTATAACAGCCAAAATCATGGGCGATTAACCCCATTTTTGATAATTCTGTTTTTAAATATTCTTTAGCTGCAAAGCCGGCATGATCACTGGCAATAGCTATCATAAAAATCATCTCCCACAAAAATTTTGCTTTAATTTATAATTTATCTCATAGTATATTATACCAAAAAAAATTACAAATTACTAGCCTTTTTAACGCTTTTAGATGAAAAAATTAAATAAATATCTGCCAAAATTAATCCAATAATGAATTTTTAGGCTTGCTTTCGGCAGCTTTAAATTTGGTTTGACCAAAATTTTCCATCATAATATAATTCCATCTTTGCATGGCAACAATGCCCTGGTCATAAAGGGCATCGATTTTTTTATAGCGAGGCAAATCTGCTACAGAGTCTTTTGGGAAGCTATCTAAATAGATTTTTGCTGCCAAAAAAACTTCGCAAACGGCGGTTAAACGGTCATTAAAACAGTCGTCATTAAAAAAATCAGTGCCAATTTGCTCATAAATGGCACTAATAATAAAATCAACCGCAAGCTGCGGCCAAATATGGCTTGCCATAGCCTGTTGATCTTGCATGCAAATATCTTCCAGCAAGGTAATAGGCATGATAAAATAGGCCTGGTTCCTCGCTTTATAATTGGCATTAAGCTGCGGCCATTGCCTTAAATAGCGACTATTTTGCTGGTCATCAAGGTTCATCATAAAAAGTCCTTATAATACTTAAATTTTCTTATATATACTTCAACTTTTTATGGCTGATACCTGCAAAATTGCTTAAAATTCGACAATAAAAAGCTATAAAATCTTTACTTTTTTAAAAAAACGTAAATAAGAAAGCGGAGGTTTTTATCCTAGTTTTAGTTGGTCGCGTTTTAGGTCTGGATTCTCTTTTAATTCCAAATTAGGATAGAGCTGTTTAAGATACTTATAAATGCGGTTCTTTTGGCCGCAAATTATTGAGCGGTCGGCAGGCGAATAATAGATAATTGGCCTTTGATCTGCCATATTAATTAAGCCGATTATTTGCCTTAGCTTTATTTGGCTTTTTACCAATTGGCCAAATGATGGATGATAAGGCCCTGCTATAAATGCTTGATCTAGCGATGTTGATGGCTGCAATCCTAGGCGTGCAACCGGGATTTTTGCCTTTTGGGCAAGATATAGCATATCGGCGCATAATAATACCGCCTGGCTTAATGTTTGTGGCTTAAAGTGGTTTTTTTGGTACATGTCGGCTAAGGGGGTATCTTTGATAATTAGGGTGGGATATATTCTTAATAAAGCCGGCTTTATTTGACAAGCTTGTTTAAGGGAATTAAGTGCCGATTGGCTGCTTTGTTGGGGCAAGCCACACATTAGTTGAATACCTAAGTCTAGGCCGGCCTTTTTGATTTGTTGGCAGGCAGCAATGGCCTGCTCGGGATGATAATTGCGGCCAGAGGCAGCCAAAACATTAGGCTCGAAGGATTGAATGCCCAGCTCGATTACCTTCACTCCTTGATTCTTTAAAAAGAGTAGGCTTTTTTCATCTATTAAATCGGGGCGGGTAGAGATGCGAATGCTATCGATTTTATTTTGGCTAAAGCCAATAGCGGCTGCTTGCAAATAATAGCTTTGCTCGGCCTTAGTTAAGGCGGTAAAGCTGCCTCCATAAAAGGCAATTTGGGCAGGGCTTTCGCCTTGATAGGCCTCGATAGCAGCCTTAATATGGCTTGCCTTGGGCAAATCTAGGCTGCCGCTAATCCGATGTTGATTACAAAATACACATTGATTGGGGCAGCCTTGCATGGCTATAAAAAAGGGGATTATTGTTTTTTTAAGCGCCGCTTGCATGGATGCCTCCTGTTATGGCGCCCTGTTTTTGGACGCTATCTAAGGCAAGGGCGGCAATGCCTACCGCATTATCACAGGCCAATTGGGGCTGAGCAAATTGTAAATCAAAATTAGGCAATTCGGCTTTAAGCCTACCCTTGATTAAAGAATTGGCTGCTACACCGCCTACCAATAATACCTGATAACAATTTTTTTGTTTGGCCAGAATTTGCAAAGCCCTGGCCAGTGAGCGGCCAATATTAAAAAATACTGCCTGGGCGATGGCCGCCGGCTGTTGCTTATCGATTAAGCGTTGGGCAGCGCTTTCGGCCCCGGAAAAAGAGATATGATTGCCTTTAACTGCTGTTTTTAGGCGCAAATCGCTAGCCGGCATACTAAGTGCCAATTGCTCTAAGGCTTTGCCTGCCGGAAAATCAAGCCCCAAAGCTACGCCAATACGATCGACAAATTGGCCGGCTGCCAAATCGCAATCGGTACAAATTTCGATATCCAGGCCTTTATCTTGTGGTTTAACATATAAAATTTCGGTAGTTCCGCCGGAAATATGAATGGCTAAAAATGGTTTTGTCCATTTTAGATTGGCGCTATAAAGGCCTGCTGCAATATGCCCTTCTTGATGCGAAAACCGATAATTTGGCCTTGCTGCTACCATGCTTAAATTTAAGGCTAAATTGGCGCCGGCCATAAAAACCGGCATATAAGAACCTGCCTGCGGCCTGGGTGTGGCCGAAGCGGCAAAAAATTTGATTACACCTGCTTGCAGTGCCTTGGCCTCGGTTAAGGCTTCTTCTAAAAGTTGCGGCAAATTTTGATTATGCTGAAAAAAAGCCTCGCTTTGACGTAAGCCTAAATTCCCCTTTTTAACATGCAAAAGCCGCTGCTTATTGCTAAGCAAACGGCCATCTAAATCCATAATTGCCACCGAGGTGGTATAACAGGAAGTATCAAATGCTAAAATCATTTTAATTATCCTTTGCTTGCTTTTTATGCACGGCATCGAGTACCGCATTTACAAATGCCGGGCTGGCATCATCGCCAAATTTTTTGGCCGCCTCGATAGCCTCGTTAATAATAATGGTAGCCGGGGTTTGGTCTAAATTAAGCTCGGCTAAGGCATAGCGTAAAATGGTTTTATCTACGGCAAATAAGCGCTCGAAATCCCAGCTATGGCTATATTCTTTAATAAGCTGATCTGCCTTTTCCATATAATCGATGCTGGCTAAAAATAATTGCTTAGCAAAAAAATCATATTCCTCGTTTAGGCCAATTTCGGCCAAGCGATTAATAGCCATTTGCTTTTGCTGATCGCCAAAACTATATTGATAAAGCATAATCAGCACTGCTTCCCGTGCTCTTTTGCGGCCGCCCGGGGCTAAAAGTTCAAAATCCAAACTTAATTCGGCCGGATTATCGGCTGGTAATTTTGTCATACTTCCTCCTGCTTAATTACGGAATATATCGTCTACCTTTTTTTTAATATCTACTTTTTGATCAATTTTGCGGCCGATAAATAAGCCGCCTAAAACGCAAATCGCAATAAATAGTGATTGCCAAAAGCCAAATTCCAAAACTAATACCGCAAAGGCAAAGCCGATAATAATACCCATCGATTTGCCTTTATGATTGCGCCAAGTATTGGCTAAAACCTCAAAAATATCCATATCGCACCTCTTTTGCCGCTTTATTTTTCGGATGTTTGTTTGATTACAATTTGATTGCTTTGATTGTTGTGATTGCTGCCTTTGTTAACTTTTGCGGCAGGCTTAGCATTGATAATCATAATTTCTACCTGATTAACGCTAAGGCCGGTAATGTTTTCTACCTGGGTTTTTACCATTTCTTTGGCCTTAGTTGCCAAATCGGGAACCTTAACATCATCATCTAAAACCAAAGAAAGTTCGATTAAAATTCCTTGCTCTAAAAGGCGGATTTGTGATTTAAGATCAATGATTTCGTCGATGTTGGCAATTGTTTTATGCACTACATCATCAATAGCGGCCATGCTGATATTAACATGTCCGCCGTCGCCAAGACTAAGCGGGGCATAGCTGGGTTTGGTTTTATGGGCAAAGGCAATATATATTCCACAGCCGCCCAAAGCCAAAACAATTAAGGCAACTAATAATAATAAAGGCAAGGCAATGGTACTAATTAATTGTTGCAAATTATCCAAAAAAAGCTTAGACAATGAATTATCAAAGCTAAAAACCACAATTGCCGAGCCCAAAGCAATAATTATCAAGCTAAAAATAGCTAATAATAAACGCCGCAGGGCATTCATAAGCCATCCTCCTCGTTTCGATTATAAAAAGGCGGAGCTTTAGCCCCGCCTTTTTTGGGCATTTATTCTTCTTCTTTTTCGCTAGGCAAGCCTTGGGGGAAGGCCACGCCTTGAACATGTACGTTTACGGCAGATGTAATAAGGCCGGTCATATTTTCTACAGCGTTTTTAACTTTGGTTTGAACATCGGATGCAACTTGGCTGATGCTAATACCATATTCTACGATACAAAAAATTTCGATTACGGTATCTGCTTCGTTAATCTCTACTTTAACGCCTTTGGTTAGGTTTTTACGACCCAACATTTCGGCGATACCGCCGGAAAAACCGCCGCTCATGCCGGCAATGCCTTCTACATCGGCAGCCGCTAAGCCTGCAATGGTTGCTACAACATCATTGGCTATTTTAATAGTACCAATGCCATTGCCTTCCAAATCATTCTCAACAACTTTTTCTTCAATATCAACCATAATAATTACCTCCCTAGTATTTTTATAATTTAGGTGCATGGAATTTAGAGCTTATCCATAGCATTGTAATTATTATACCATCATTTCAGCCATTATTCAAATAAAATTATCAAATATCTCAAAATTATTATTTAAGTCTTAAAAAAATAGTTTTTTAGACATCTGCTTTTTGAGTTTTAATTGTAAATAGGTGGGGTATATGTTATACTAAAAATAATGTTAATATAATAGGTAAAGGAGATCAATATGAAAATCACCAAAATTAAAGTAACTCCGGTACGTGCGGCTTTAACAACACCTTATATGTGGAGTATGGGCTTATTTGAAGGCAGTTCGCGGGCGATAATCGAAATCGAAACCGATCAAGGCATTACCGGTATTGCCGAAGCCGGCAGTGCGTCTTTTACCAAAGATATCGAAGCCTTGGGCCAAAGGCTTATTGGCTTAGATCCGCTTAAACTTGCCGATTGCGAGCGGCGAGCAATTTTGGATCAGCGGTTTTTAAATGTAACCGGCGGCCATAATGCGATTAAATGCTGGGGCGCTATTGATATTGCTTTATGGGATATTAAAGGCAAGGTTTTTGGACTTCCTCTTTATCAATTATTAGGTGGGGCTTATCGTAAAGATATTGCCTTTACCGAATATTTCGGTTTTGATAGCGGCCTAAAGCCGGATGGCACGGTAAATCCTGATTTGCGCCCCGAAGCCATAGCCGAATACTGCTTGAAGATGAAAGAGGAGCATGGCAGTACCATGTTTGAGGGCAAATTATGCACAACCGAAAATATTAACTTGGATTTGCAAACAGTAAAGCTGATTAGGCAGGCCATTGGCGACGACGATATGTTACGTTTGGATTGTAATTATGGTTATAGCATGATGACGATGAAGCAGGTGCTTAAAAAGGTTGAGCAATACAATATTCGCAGTATTGAAGACCCTGCTTTAGGCTATGATGATATGATGGAGTTAAAGCAGCATACCTCTATTCCTTTTTCTACCCATATGATAGATATGCGTCATGCCATTGCCCATGGCGGTCCCGATGCTTTTGTGATAACGCCTGCTAACTTAGGTGGCATAATCAATACTATTAAATTTATCGGTGCTTGCGAAATCTTTAATAAAGGCTGCTGGTTTTATAGTGGTTGCATGGGCATTGCCACTGCCTCTTATCTGCATTTTTCGGCGGCTTTTCAGCATCTTAGCGAGCCTAGCCAATCTTTATTCCGTTGGCAAAATGAGGATATTATTGAAGGCGGACAATTTCAGGCTAAAAACAATGTGGTTGCGGTGCCGGAAGGCCCGGGCTTAGGCGTAACTATCGATCCTGCCGCCATGGAGCATTTACGCCGATCTTTGCTGGACTTAGGGCCTGCGGTATCTTTTTACAATTTTAGTGATAGTAGTCTTTTGCCCCGCTTACCGCGGGCTTAAAGGCAAAAAGCGCTAATATTCAAATAACATATTTGATTTTGGAGGATATTGGTAAATTTTGTCGAAATTTTTAATAAGGCTAATTATGCAAAATTATATTAAGTCTGTTATGTTGTTAATTTATTAACCCAGCGGAATCTGTATTCATTTTGGAAGGTTGATAACATGCCCGATTTAAAAAGAAAGAAGATGTTGATAGTTGATGATATTCCCATTAATAGGGTTATATTAGAAGACTTGTTTTGTGAAGATTATGAAATTATCGAGGCCGAAAATGGGCTAGAAGCTTTAGCCAAAATTCAACAGTATAAAAATGATTTGGCTATTGTTGCCTTAGATATTGTGATGCCCAAAATGGACGGTTTTGGTGTTTTAAAGCAGATGAATGATAGCGGCCTTATTGATAGTATCCCGGTTGTGATGATTACCGGCGAAAATGATGATGAAAATATCTTTATGGCCTATGATTTAGGGGCTGCCGATTTAATCAATAAGCCTTTTAATCCTAATATTGTTATTAAGCGGGTAAACAATGTAATTTCATTATATTCGCATAAAGAGAATTTAGAAATTCAATTGCGCCTGCAAAAAGAGCAATTGGAGGATCAGGCTAAAAAACTTAAATTAAGCAATCAATTTGTAATTGATGCTCTTTCGACCACGGTAGAATTTAGGGATTCGGAATCGGGCGATCATATTAAAAGAATTCGCAGTTTAACCAGGCATTTATTAAATGCGGCTCGTAAAGATTATGATTTAAACGAAGACCAAATAGATATGATTGTTAATGCTTCGGCTATGCATGATATTGGTAAAATAGCAATTGCCGATGCTATTTTGCTTAAACCCGGGCGTTTAACCAAAGAAGAATTTGAGATTATGAAAACTCATACTATTCGTGGCTGCGAGATTTTGCAGAGTTTAAACTATGCGCAGGAAGAGGATTATTATAATTATTGCTATGAAATTTGTCGCCATCATCATGAGCGTTGGGATGGTAGCGGTTATCCTGATGGTTTAAAGGGCGACGAAATTTCGATTTGGGCGCAAGCAACGGCCTTGGCCGATGTTTATGATGCCCTAACTTCTAAGCGTGTTTATAAGGATGCCTATAGCCATGAAAAAGCGGTAAGTATGATTTTAAATGGCGAGTGCGGCATGTTTAATCCCCAGCTACTACGTTATTTTAATGAGGTAGAGTATATACTTTGCCAACAGGTGCAAGACACTAAACTTAAGTTTTGATTTAAAGAAAATAAAGGGGTTGTCGCCAATACCGGCGACAACCCCTAAAGTTTTTTTTGATTCTTTTTAAAAAAAGAATGGTCTTGAGTGGCAAAACCTAATGTAGATTTTGCCAGGCTGCGTCAACAATAGCATCAATATCAATAGCTGCCGATTCTTTGTTCTTTTCGGCAAATAATAAATATTCAATATTACCATTAGGCCCCGTTATTGGCGAATAATCAAGCATTTGCACCGCCAATTGCCAATCTTGACAAGCATCTATAATTTTGCTAATTACTTCTTTATGCACATTTTGATCACGAACAACACCTTTTTTGCCCACATTTTCCTTGCCGGCCTCAAATTGTGGCTTGATTAAGCAAATTAAAGCCCCATTATCCTTTAAAAGATGCTCAATAGCTGCCGGTAAAGCCAATGTTAGCGAAATAAAGGCCACATCGGCGGTGATAATATCAACTTTTTCGGTAATTATCGTATTATCTAAATAGCGAGCATTGGTTTTTTCCAGGCAAACCACTCGCTGATCATTGCGCAAACTCCAGGCCAATTGATTATAACCCACATCAACGGCATATACTTTTTGGGCGCCGTTTTGTAAAGCGCAATCAACAAACCCCCCGGTAGAAGCCCCAATATCCAACATTATTTTATCCTTGATATCATAAGGAAAAATTGTCAAGGCCTTGGCCAGCTTAAGGCCACCACGGGATACATAGGGCAAACGTTCGCCTAAAAGCCTAATCTGGCTGTCGATGGCAAATTCGCTGCCGGCTTTAGTAGCTTTTTCATTTTCTACCAGCACCTCGCCGGCCATAATTGCCGCCTTGGCTTTTTCCCGGGAGCTAAAAAAGCCCTTTTCTATTAATAATAAATCTAAACGCATTTTAGCTGCCATCTTTTTCTCCAAACCAATTTGTTTTAACTCTAGCCGCTATTTGGCTAGGTAAATAGCCATGTTGTTCTAGTAAAATTGCCTGCGAGCCATGCTCGATAAAACAATCGGGAAAAGCCAAAATATCGGTTAAAAGCGGCTGATTGCTAAATAGCTCCAAGCAAGCCTGGCCAAAGCCACCCAGCTTGACATTTTCTTCAAGAATTAATACTTTGCCACAGTTTAATGCCTGCTCAAGGAATAAATCATGGTCAAAAGGCTTGATAAAGCGCGCATTGATTACTGCCGCCTCTATGCCTTGTGCAGCCAGAATATCTGCTGCTTGGTTGGCTAGGTTTACCGTTGAACCGGCAGCTAGCAATAATAAATCTTTGCCTTGTCGCAATAAATCGGCTTTTTGTGGCGCAAAAGGGATGGTGGTTGGCAAATCTTGCGGCGGATAACCGCGCGGATAGCGAATTGCTACCGGCCCTTGCTGCTCAAAGGCATAGGCTAGCATCGCCTGTAAATCGGCGGCATTGGCCGGGGCTAAAATTTGCAAATTGGGAATGGGTTGCAAAAATGATAAATCAAAAATACCCTGATGGGTAGCACCATCCTCGCCCACTAAGCCGGCACGATCGATTGCCAAAACTACCGGCAAATTGGGTAGGCAAATATCATGAATTAGCTGGTCATAAGCCCTTTGCAAAAAGGTGGAGTATAAGGCTACCACCGGCCTTAAACCGCCTTTAGCCAGGCCGGCGGCAAAGGTTAGGGCATGTTGTTCGGCAATTCCCACATCAAAAAAGCGTTGGGGATAAGCTTGGGCAAATGCTTGTAGGCCAACTCCATCGGGCATGGCAGCGGTAATGGCTGCTATTTTTGAATTGGTAGCGGCCAGCTCAACTAGGCTATTGCTAAAAACTTTGCTATAACTATCAAGCTTAGAACTTTTTTTGATGCGGCCACTGGCCAAATCAAAGGGAGCAGTGCCATGGAAAAAGCAAGGATCATGCTCGGCCGGCAAATAGCCACGTCCTTTGCGGGTTAATACATGGATTAAAACCGGCTTATCAATATGCTTGGCTCGCTCAATCATTTTTTCGACCAGGGGTAAATCATGGCCATCGATCGGGCCTAAATAAACAAAGCCTAATTCTTCAAAAAGCATTTGGCTCATAAACAGGTACTTAATGGCATCTTTGCTGCGCTCAATCATCTTTTGCAGGCCGGGGCCAATGCCCGGTAATTTTTCCAAAAGCGCATCAGCTTTACGCTTTGCCCCAAAATAACGGGGATGGGTGCGCAGTTTTATCAAATAGCGCGAGATTGCTCCCACATTATCGGCAATGCTCATCTCATTATCATTTAAGATGACCATTAACTTAGTTTGCCTATCGCCAATATGATTTAAGGCCTCATAAACCATGCCGCCTGTTAAAGCACCATCGCCGATAACAGCAGCTACATGATGCTGCTCCTGATTTAAATCCCTAGCCATAGCAAGCCCCATGGCCACCGAAACCGAGGTGCTGCTATGGCCGGTGGCAAAGCTATCAAAATCGCTTTCGGTAGGCTTAGGAAAGCCGCTGATGCCGCCAAATTGGCGCAAAGAAGCAAAGCGCTCTTTACGACCGCTTAAAATTTTATGGGTATAACATTGATGCCCCACATCCCAAACAATTTTGTCCTGGGGCAAATTTAGCGCACGGTGCAGGGCAATTGTTAATTCAACCACCCCTAAATTAGAGGCCACATGCCCACCATTGGCGGCTAAGGTGTTTAGCATAAAATCTCTAATTTCTGATGCTAATTGCGGTAATTGCTCGGCCGTTAAGGCACGCAAATCTGCAGTATTATTTATTTGATCAAGCAAGTTGCTCAAAACAGTTCCCCTCATATAAACAAATTATAGTCTAAATTTGATTTTAACATATTGGATACGATTTTTCAAGTAATCGGGAAGTAAAAAATCTATTTTTTTGAATAGCAAATATCTAAACAAAGAAAATCAGCATGATTGTCGATATTTTAAAAAGCAAAATAGTGGCAAGTTTTTAGCTAAGTTTAAGAAAATAAACCCATAATGGCCGCATATAGGGTGGCAATTAGCATATATGGCACTAAAAGCTTGATGTTTTTACGTACGATTATGCCAAATCGGGAGTCGAAACAATCGGCAGCAATAAAAAGGCAAATATGGGTTGGTGAAAACTGCATAGCCGCATAAGACATCGCCAGCAAGAACACAATCAGGATTAAGCCGCCATCGGGGATGGCCAATAGGGCCATGGGCAGACAAATCGTAACAATGGCCGTGCTGCCGCTGATTATTGTGCCAAAGAAAAAAATCAAGGCAAAAATTAAAGGCAGCGGAATCGGAAATTGATTGAAAAATTCGGGCAGACTATAGATAACCCCGGTATGGGCAATGATGTCCTTAAAAATTAAAATCAGCACCGTATTTAATAATAAAGGTGCTTCGAAGGCGCTAATCAATAGGGTAGGGATTTCGGCTAATTTAAATTTATCGACAAAGAAGTTTAGGATAAATACCACCGGGGTTGCTATATAAACCGGCAAATTAAAGGCGGTAATGGCAATAATTAAGGCAAGTATGCTCCAAATGCTGCGTATAAACAGCCATAAATGACGTTTTTTGGCAGCAGGGGCGGTTTTGGTGGCCAATTTTGGCAATTTTCTTAAATAAACCAGATAACCGATAATATATAAAGATGCCACCAAAGGCAACATGCCCAGCACAAAACTGCCGGCACCGATGCCGGCCATGGTAAGGGCAATCAGAATATTAGAAAAAGCCGGGAAAAATGATTCGGGAATATGACGATAAAAGCTGGTTATGCTGGCTAAATCATCTTTGTCAAAAGTATCTTCGCAGGTAGAGCGAATAATTGCCGCACATAAGGGCATAGCGCCGATGGAAGGTAATAGCCCAATTATAGAAGGCGCTACCGAAGCGCTGATGCGCCTGCTATTAAAAATATCGCTTAATGCCTGCTCGGATGCCTTGATATGCTGCTTTTGTTCGAGCATGCGCTGCAATACCGTAACCAAGTAAAAACTGCCAACCACAATAATGGTATCGGTGGCGATGATGGCCTGGCCGGCCAGGTTTAGGGCGGTTAAGAAGGGGATTTGATATAAGAAAACAGCCACGATTATTGCTATGATTATAGCTTGATAAGGTGGCCGTTTAAGTGCAAGTAAAATTACGATTAGCAGAAAGACTAAGCATAAATTGATGATAAGACTATCCATAAAATTTTAAACTCCTTGAGGGGGGTAAAGCCCGATAATAGGCAAGATATCGACAAAGCTCGTTTTGCCATAGCATAGCTTGATGATGGCTACTTAACCAAAATCCCCTCAATCGCCTTGCTAATTTGCTGCAAAGCGGCGGTTGGGTTTAAATCTTTGCTTAAAATATCGGCCTCCATTTGCTGATAGGCCTGAATAAAAGTAGGGTTTTCGTAAATTAATTTATGAATATATTGCTCGGTCATATCTTCTACCCAGTTTAGGTTTTGGCTTTTACGCCTTAAATCTAGCTGGCCGCTGGCCAACATTTGGGCATGAAATTGCTCGATAATCTGCCATATTTCGGCCACACCTTCGCCGGTTAAGGCCGAGGCCGTATAGGCTTTTGTTTGCCAATCGGCACTGGCCGGGCGCAAATAATGTAATACCTGATTATATTCGGCCTGGGTTATCAGCGCTTTTTGCTTATTAGCGCCATCGGCTTTATTAACCAAAATGGCATCGGCCAATTCTAAAATGCCTTTTTTAATGCCCTGTAAATCATCGCCGGCACCGGTAATAACCAAGGCCAGGAAAAAATCGACCATCGAGCGCACGGTGGTTTCGTTTTGGCCTACACCTACGGTTTCGACCAAAATTGTATCAAAGCCGGCCGCTTCGCATAAAATCATCGTTTCGCGGCTTTTGCGGGTAACGCCGCCTAAAGTACCGCCGGAAGGCGAGGGGCGGATAAAGGCCTCCTTCTTTTTGGATAATTGCTCCATCCTGGTTTTATCGCCTAAAATACTACCTTTTGATACAGTAGAGCTGGGGTCTACTGCCAAAACAGCTACCTTTTTGCCCTGGGCTAATAAGTTTAAACCCAAAGCTTCGATAAAGGTGCTTTTGCCTGCTCCCGGTACACCGGTAATGCCCACCCTAACCGCTTTACCGCTATAAGGCAAAAGCTGCTCGATAATTTGGCGCCCCAATTCAAAATGGCGTGCCGCATTGCTTTCGATTATGGTGATGGCTCTTGCCAAAATCATTCTATCACAAGCCAATACCCCATTAATATAGTCCTCGGCCTGCAATTTAGGCGGCGGGGCACTTTTGATTTGGTCTTTGGCCAGCAAATGGCTTTCCTTTTCTTTCATGCCGCCCATCACATAAGAGGTGAATTTTTGATTATCTTCAGCAGGTGCCCATTCGGGCTTAAATTTATCATAAGAATTCATCGGCTCATGTCCTTTATTATATAATAGTAATTATATAATACCATAATTACTCCTTAATCGGCAAGGTTATTGTTGAAGTTGTTCCCAAATTTTGTTCGGAATAAATATTTAAACCATACTCATTGCCAAATAAGGAAATGATTCGCTTTTGAATATTAGGTAATGCTACCTGTTCTAAGCCAACCTCATTCCAGCCTTGTGTGGCCGAAATCTCTATTTTTTGATGTAAATCGGCCAATTGCTCGAAGCCCATTCCTTGGCCATTATCGATAACCGAGATAATAATTTGCTCATTAGCAATCTGGGCAGTAACCTTAATTTGGCCATCTTGCACATTAGCCAAACCATGCACAATTGAGTTTTCGATTAAAGGCTGAATTAGCATTCTGGGAATCAATAAATCAGCCAGCCTATCATCCATATCAAACTCAATATTAAAACGTTCAGGATAGCGTATTGCCATAATATCGGCATATTTTTGCAGAAAAAACATCTCGTCCCAGGCATTTATATATTCGCCGCCATCATTGGCATAACGCAGTAAATGCGAAAGGCCATCGCACATTTCGCCGGCTTTTTCATTTTCGCCAATATCATTTAGCCTTTTGATAACATTTAAGGTATTAACGGTAAAATGGGCATTAATTTGCTTTTTTAAAGAAACTATCATTGCTAGCTGGCGCTTTAACTCTACATCTTGCATTTGATATTGAATTTCATAAAGAGCATGGCTTTGTTCATTAAGGCTTTTAATCATCATATTAATTTGGCCAACCAAATTATCAAATTCTTGCTGGCCGGTTTCGCTAAGTATGGTGTCGGCATAGCTATCGATACCGATTTCACGCACATTATCCATAATCACCAGCATCGGCCTAAAAAACAGGCGATCCAAAAAGCGATAGAAAAAGATAAAAAGTACAATCATCAAAACAGCAATCGTAATCGACATCCAAAAAAATGATAGCTGGCTGGTATTAATAGCCGCATCATAGGCCACCGCAATCTGAAAAGGGCTTAAACCAATTTGCCTAATAGTATAGCTGTGGGTACTATCGGCCATTTGGGCAATATCGCTACCTAGCAGCCTGCTATCTAAGCTGGCCGCAATTTTTTGATCGGCTACCAGGGCAATTTGAATATTTTGATCGCTATCATAGCTGCTAAAAAGCCGATTTAGGCTGCTATCTTTAAGTAAAAAAACCACATAGCCCAAGTTTTGGTTTAGGCTGTCGGAAATTGCATTAATATAGCCGATATAGGCAATTCCTTCCAAGTTTACCAGCACATGTTGCGAGGGTAAATCGGTATTGATTAAATAGCTTATCCGCTCGGCAGCGGTATTGCCTAAGGTGCCGCGCAAACGATAAAAAACACCTTCGTTATCATAGATTAAAATATCGTCTACCAGGCCATCCGGCTGATAGTTTGCTGCAAGTATTTCGTCAATGGCGGCCGCTTTTTGATGATAGGCCATAATATCTTGCTCTTGCAAAAAATCATGAACCTGCTCATTAGCGGCCAGGCTAATTGCTACATGCTCTAAATGCAAAAAGGTGCTTTCTAAAGTATCGATAATCCGATCCGATACCTGATTAATATAGCTGCTGTTTAATTGATTAACAATACTGTTAGAGCGTGCATAAAAAAGCCCTAAACTAATCAAAAACATCAGGCAAAATAGGCTTAATAAACTATATAGTTTAATTTGCAGACGGGTTTTAGCCATCTAATTAGCCCCTTCTAATTGGCTTTGTAAATAGTTTTGCATATAATTGGTAGGCGAATTGCCATAATACTCTTTAAACATTTTGCAAAAATAATAATAATCATTATAACCGCATTCGATGGCAATTTGTTTATAGGCCATTTTAGTTGTTTTCATCAAAAGCAGGGCATTTTCCATTCTTTTTTTGGTGATATAACGGGTTAAGGTAGAATTATAATGTTTGGCAAATAAATTGCAAATATAATTGGGATTTATATTAAATCGCTTAGATAGCGAATCTAAGGTATGTTTTTGCTGATAATTAAGATCGATAAATTCCACTAATTCCCTAAACAAAGGCTTTAGCGAATTATCGGCTGCATCGTTGCCATTATCATCACCGGCCGCATTTTCGGGTTTTTGCGCCGATAATTTGGCAGCTAAGCGCTCTAATACGATTTGCACTTCCTGTTGTTGCAGTGGTTTAAGTATATAATCAAAGCCATTTAGCCTAAAAAAGCGGCGGCTATCATCAAAGCTGGAATAGGCACTTAGCATAATAAATTGGCAATTTACATTTTGCTTTTGCAAAGCGGTAATCAAATTAACCCCATCATAATCAGGCATTTTTAAATCGGTAAAAACTACATCGGGTTTTAGGTTGATAATTTGCTCTATGGCATTGGCCGAAGATGTTGTATAACCAATAACCTCAAAACCATTATCGAGCCAGGGAATGGTATTAACAATTTCGTCTAAAATTAAATGATCATCGTCTACAACAAATACAGTATGCATAATAGCCTCCAGGGGTTTATTTACTTATTATTATACACCTGTTTGGTTAATAATACAAATGGTTTAATTTGTATTATCTTCACAACTTGTTGTAGTATTCTCACATTTAAAAGCAAAAAATAGGGCTATCGCATTTGCGACAGCCCCATTTCTTATTATTCTTCATTAATTTCGGCTTGTAATTTTTCTAGCGGGATGGTTTTAAATAGCGGTACTTTCATCTTAAACTTAACCCAGCAAATACTCCAAATTGCCGATATTACAATTACTACGCCGATAAACTGCCAAATCAAAATTGAGGTTTCATTAATCGGATTACCGGTGGCATCGGGTAAGATATAAACCATCATATATAGCAACGAAACGATGCTGATAATCGGTAAAACAATACCGCCCGGTACTTTAAAGGCACGATTAGCATTCGGATACTTTTTACGTAAAATGATAACATTGATATGGGCGATAATATAGGCAGTCATCCAACCGATACAACCGGATAAGATAAAGGTATTAATCATGCCTAAAGCAGTATCACCGCTAAAGAAGATTAATAAGATTACGGTAATAACCCAAACTAGGATAACACCATTTTGCGGTGAACCTTTGGCATTTAATTTGCCAAAAGCCTTGGGGAATTGCCCTTCTTTAGACATACCATAAAGCATACGAGGAATAGCTGCAATAAAGGTGTTTAAGGTAGAGCAGGTGGCCATAAGGCTAATAATACCAATCCAAACTTGGCCGGTGCGCCCTAAAATGGCAGTGGCTGCATCAATATGTGGGGTGGTGGATGCTGCTAATTCGTCGGTAGGTAAGAATTTTAAGGCAGCAAAACCAAAAAGCATATCGCTAACAAAAATAATGGCTAAGCCCATAATCATGGCTAAGGGAATAAATCTACGTGGGTTTTTAACTTCTTCGGCCATGGGGCAAACAAATTCTAAGCCAACAAATAGCCAAAAAGCAATACCTAACATGCTAAGTACGCCACCGCCGGCTGCCATATCCAAGCCCCATTGCGGTGTTTCCAGCGGGGTGCCGCTGCCTAAATCGAATAAACCGATGCAGGAAAGAACAATCATCGAACCAATCATGGTAGCGGTAAAAATAATTTGCGAAATAGCAAAAGATTTAACCCCAAATAGGTTGATAGCTGCTAAAACAGTCATCATAATTAAGGCCCAAATTTGCGGCGGTAAGCCGGTGCTGCCAAAGAATACTTCGTAAATAACGGTGCCTGCTACCATAGATTCGGCAGCATTCGATAAAATAGATACCGAAAAATAACCGGTTACTACGGCAAAAATACCCATCATCGGGCCCATTGCCGGCAAGGTGTAGTGATTAATACCGCCTGCCGAAGGCAAAATGCTGGTTAATTCTGCAAAAGAAAAAGCTACACATAGATTAGTAAAAGCTGCAATCACCATAGCAATTAAAAATGCGGTGCCGCTTAAACCAAAGCCCTGACCCATCATTAATAATGCCGAAGACGATACAACAATACCTACTGCGGTAGCAACTGCTGGAGCTAAACCTAATTCCCTTTTAAGTTGAGACATAAAAACCCTCCCTTTATTTACAAAAATTTGCCTGCCAAAATATTGGCAATTTTGCCTTAAACCAAGCTTAGATAATTAATTTATTGCAATAATATCAACTGCTAAGGATAATATAAATTTAACCTTTAAAGCCTGGCTTGCAGTTTAACTGCTTTTATTCTCACATGCTAGATATATTTTATTCTATAAACCATGGTATATGTCAAGCGAGAATATTCAGTAAAATAAAATAAAAGGTTGTTTAATATAACTTTTTGCCGATGTTATGGTACAAATAATAAAAACCTAAAGTTTACTTTAGGTTTTTAGATGAGTAAAGACGCTATGGGATATATATAAGTTTATTTATTCTAATTCCTTTTTAAGCCTGATAGTTTCTTGGCTAATAACTTGGCTTAAATACAGGCGATCTTCTTCGGGGGCAATTTCAAAATAGGCAGCCGCCAAAGGCAAAAGCCAAGATCTATAGTTTTTAATATTTTTTTGCGCCAAACTACTATAGCGTTGCAAATAAAGATGCTTTAATATAAAATAAACCGCTTTCTTTTTTAATCGGCCCAAAAAAGGTAAACTGCTAAAATTGGAAGGCAATGAAAGCAATAAATAAGTTTGCCAAACATCGGTTAAATAATGGCCGCGCCCTCCGGAAAGCCAATTTAATATGGCCGGGCTTTTCGGGGCATCAATAATATTTTCAGGCAAAAAATTCATATGGCAAATACTATTACCATTTGGCAACTTGGCCAGATGTTGCAAAATATATAGCTTATCCAGCTCTTTAGGTAAATTGGTATCCCTAATAATTTGCTGCAAGCGATCTTTAATCGGCGGCAAATGCTCGCTAATTTGATTATGAATAATAAAGTGAAAGGCCGCCATTTTTTTGGCAATGCCAAAAACCTGCACGGCATCATCATCGATGATTTTATGCCAGCTACTGCCGCTTACCTGGCCAAAGATAATACCGGGGCGATCATTAAATCTAATTTGCTCATAGGCCTTAGGGGTGGGCAAATTATAAACGTTAATATAGGAAGCAAGCTTATATTCTAAATCACAAAAATCCGCATACTCGTCATGATAAAGCTTCATCACACGGCCGCGGTCATAGCTATAAATATCGGCAATTTTTCCGGAAATTAATTTTTGATATTTAGTATTAAGCACCTAAACTCCCCTTTTTGATTATTTGACAAACATATTAATTCGACAAATTCAGATATTCACCTGCCTAATAATGATGAATTTACAGGAATATTAGTTTCCTAAAGGCCATATATTAAGTAAAAAGCTAAAACGGAGGTTATTATGGCCGAATTTCAAAATAGTCTTAATGATAAAGCCAGCCGTAAAATTTTGGGCATGGCCGTATACAGCATAGCCGAAGGGCAAAACTTAGGGCTAATTAAAGGTCTGATTATCGATGGTAAAGAACATAGTTTGCTGGCTTTGGTCGTCGAAAAAAAGCGTTTAACCAAAGATGAGCGCATTTTGCCTTTTAAGGCGGTAAGCAGCATCGGGGATGATGTAATTACGATTGAGCGGCTGGGGCTTTTAGAGCGGCCGGGGGCAAATCAGCAGCTAATCAAGGCTATTCGTCGCCCAATTCAGCCCTTAGGCGCACGATGTTTTACCGCCGATGGCAAAACCATGGGTAAGGTTGAGGAATGTTATTTTAATGCCGCCGGCCAAATTTCGCGCTTAGAAATTAGCGAGGGCGGCTTATTTAAGGGGCGCCTTTATTTGCCTGGCGAGCTAATAATTGCAATGGCACCGGCTACAATTATGCTTAAAGAGCAGGCCATTAAGTATATTAACCAAAACGAGAACAATTTAATCGCTTCTATGGAAATGGCTCGTGATAAGGCAGCAGCCATCTCGCGTGGCACGGTTAATGCTTTAAACAGCTCCTTGCAAAAAATTCTGCCGCCCAAGGAGGAGTTTGAAATTAGCGCTAAGGCTTTGCCCGGCGAGGATGCTCTGTTAATTGCCCAGGAAGATCCTAATATTAAACCGGCTAATGCTAAAGATTCCTTGCCTAATACCAGCGAGGAAGCGGCTTTACTTAATCAGCAGGAAATCCTGCTTAAGCAGGAGATTGCCTCTGCATCACCATCACATAATGCGGAATTGAGCTTGCCTTTGCTAAGTTCGCCTAAGCCTAAGATGTCGCCGATTATGGTTTCTGTGCAAAATCCGGAGGATATTGATGAGCATGCTTTATCAGTGAATTTGGAGTTGGCCGATCGCTTAAAAGTAGAGGCCGATTTAGATGATATTGCTGATGCTGGTGATGAGCATGCTTTGCTTGAGCATGGTAATCTTAAGGTGGAGCAGTTGGATTTGCCGCTTGCAGAAACTACGGCGGAGCTGGTATCTGATGCTGCTTTGGGCGATAATGAGCCGCTTGCAGCTGCTGATGATACTATTGCTAAGACTGTTAAGGCTCGGCGTAGCCGTAAAAGTGTGCGTGGGTTTATTGGTTAGGGTGGCTGATATAATCCGAACCCAGCCCAGCCTTGGCTGTTTTTGATTTGTTTTGTAGGGAATGGTCTTGACCATTCCGCTGTTTGGGTTATTGTTACCTATTGTTAGCTGGATTGTTTTAGTCTTTTGCTGCTGGTTGTTAGTTGGGTTATGGGCTATTAATGTTTTTTAAGACCTTGGGGGGCTCTGCCCCCCAATCCCCCTGCAATTTTTTTGAAAAAAATTGATTAAAACTATTTATATTTTGCCAATTAGTTGCCAAATTTTAAATAGTTGATATGCATAATTATTTAATTCTTGGCTATATTTAATGCTAAATTCGCTTAGGGATAGGCGCAAATTTACCAGGGCATTTTCTGCCTGCGGATACTGCCGGCAATAAGCTTTAATCGTTTTTACGGCAATTTTTAAATGCTCTAAATCTAAAATAGCTAATAGCTTAGCAGGTTTTTTAGCATCCTCAATAGTACAATCTTTTAATAGGTTAATGCTGTCTATCAGGCCATTAATATAAACTGCTTGGCAAAAATACTGATTAAAATTATTGCTTTTTAAATCGCTAATAGCTAAAAATTGCTCAATAGTTTGCTTTAAAAAATGGTCGGCAAACTCCCTGCCTTCTTTAAAATCATGGCTGGCGCTGGGCTGGCCTATTCGATAATGATAGCCAATATCAGGCATAATGCCTAAACTTTGCGCCCCTTTTAAAATTTCCAGCGCAAAATAGGTATCCAATCCATAGCCACCACAGCAATTAGGATTAGGAAAATGATCTTTAATCTTATTATCAAAAAGGCTGCTTGCTATTAATTTGCCCCATATGCTGCGAAAGAAGGGGAAATAATAGGCAAAAGCCAGGCCAAAATTAGGCTTTTTAATAATAATTTCTTCGGGCATAGCACGGATTAAACCAAGATTTTGGCCGTTTTGGTCGATGCCTGCTACCGAGCAGCAACCGATATCCAGATTATTCTTTTCACAAAATTCTACTTGCTTAGCTAAAAAATCATTTGCCCAAATATCATCGCCATCAATAACGGTTAAATAGGTGGCCATTTTTGCCAATTCTTGATATTGATATAAAAAACCGGCCTGCCTGCTATTATTAAGAATAATTTTGATATGCTTATCCCCTGCTACAAGATCTGTTAGCAGGGGATAAGTTATATCATTTGCTTCTATATAATAGTTAAAATCAGTATAACTTTGCTTTTTTACACTTTCGATGCAAGCTGCAATATGCTCATTTTTACGCATTATTTGGGAAAAAACAATCACTTTAGGCATATTTCCACCTCGTAAACTGCTAAATTTGCTTTTTCTGTATTGCTTAAGTAGGGGCTTTGTTTGAATAGTTGATAATTATCAGCCAATATTGATAAAATTTGCGGCCTTAATGCTTGGCAATCGTTTAAATTATGCTTGTCGATTTTGCTCAGCATCGATAGCATAAAAGAGCAATAATAATAGCTAAATGCCTCAAATTGATTAGGAAAACGGCTGCATAGAAAAGCATGACGCTTACCATAGGCCTGAATATATTCGGCTAAAATTGCATTGTTGAGCAGGGAATAGTCATCAGTCCAGGCCGAATTATTGCCGCTATGGCGGCTAATATGATATTTCAGCAAGCCATGATAGGCAACTATATTAGCCTTGGCTAATAAGCGATAAGTTAACCAAATATCATCAAATTGGCTATGGATTGGAAATTCCAGCCCCTTAAATAATTGCTTTCGCCATAGTTTTGCCGGCAGGCCTACTGTATATTTTTGGCGTTTAAGTAATTCCAAAACAGCATTTTCGGCATTAAAGTGTTCTTTTTGGGCGAATTGGCGACCGCTAATACCGCAAATTGCGCAATCGGCTGCATTTTCTTGGATTAAATCAGCTAAAAACTGTAAAAAATCAGGCTCGGCATGGTCGTCATCATCAAAAAAGGTGATATACTGCCCTTTAGTCAATGCTAATCCTTGCTTGCGAGCGGCGGCAATGCTCGTTTGCGGCTGATGATAAAGCTTAATACGGCTATCTTGTTTTTGATAATCGGCGGCAATTTGGGGGCTTAAATCACTAGATCCATTTTCGATAATTATTAATTCAAAGTTGGTATATGTCTGTTTTAGCAGGCTATTTAATGCGCGTGGTAAAAAATGCTGCCGATTATGGCTGATTAAAATCACCGAGATTTCCATAAATTATTCCCGATTGATAATAATCACATTTTCATAGTCCACCCCGGTAACCCCGGCCACCGCTTCGGCTATTTGAGCAGATTTTAAATCATCCATGATAATGGAAACCACCACTGTAACAGTGCCCTCGCCAATCATCACTACCGTTTCGCCAAAATTTTTGGCGGCCAACACATTTTCGGTCATCAGCTCATATTCCAGATTACGGGCTATATTTAGTTTTTGTTTGGTGGCCGTATCACGCATCTCTACCGAGGAATGAGGATCGTCTACAATGCTCTGTAGCAGCTCTAAGGCCTCGGCACGCACTTTTTCTCGCTCTAGGCGATACTCGCTATAAAAAGAATCAAGCTCTTCTATGGCCTCTGTTTCGGCCATGGCAGCTTCTGTATCAGGGGCTATCTCTTGATTGGCCGCTTGATCAGCCTGAGCATCGTTTAGTTGCTCCTTTGGCTCGGGTATGGTTTGCGGATTTAGCAACATGCCTGCTACAGGAGCTTCGGCCGGTAAAGAGCCTTGGATTTGACTATGTACAATATCATAGATAAAAAGTCCGATGCTTAACATGACAATAATTGTGGTAATTAATTTGATTTTGCTTAGCCTTTTTTTCTCTCGCCCACCATTAAATTTTACTTTTTTCATCATATTGCCTCCTTAAAAAAATTAATTTTCTGCTGCTAAAACTTGAATTCGATTTAAGCTAAGCCCGGTTAAAGTTTGGGTTGCCAAATAAATTTTTTCCCTAATTTGGCTATTTTCCGCCCCCACAGCCACAATTACAGCTCCATTTACAAGGGGCATATTTTCTTTAAGCAAAATCGGCTGCGAATTAATTTCGGCAATGGTTAGGCTTTGATCGCTTTGATTGGCAGTTGATATGTTTTGATTATCATTATCGGTATCATCACTGATATTAGTGCTGGTCTGACTATTTACTGCATACTCGTAGCTGCTGCTTTGGCTATAGGTTAAGGCAACTTCCACAGCACCCACCCCGTCGATTGCTTCTATAATTCTTAATAACTTAGCTTCCATATCATCGCTTATTATGGCTTGTTCGCTATTTGCTATGGGTGTATTTACTGCTAAATCATCCTGCTCAGTATTAAAAAACCCCGAGCCATACATTAATGTTATTCCTAAAATTGCCAAAGCCATTATCCTAATAAATAATTTGCGGTCGGCAGCATTTAGGCGCTGCCAAAAGCGATTTTTAGTTTCCGTTTGGCTCATAATATCACCTCGTAATAAAATTTAACTGATTATTTGATAATCCAAAAAAATTGTACATTAAAGTGGTAATTTTTTGTATAGAATCGGCTTGGTTGGCTGTGTCTGCAAGCTCTAATTCAATATTCAGTGCTTGCAATAATCCCTGGCTATCCAAATCGGCCTTAACTATGGCCGATATTATTTGATTATCCATCAAAATTAAGGAGCTTGCTTGCTGTTCGATATCCTGGGTATATATGAGCATGCTTTCGGAGTTCATACTATCCAAAATTTCCTGCCCCTGATCAAAAGTGCTATCAATATCTAAATTTGGTATTTGATTATAGTTTTTTAGATTGAAATTTAAGTTTATACCATTACTAATGGGCACAATTATCAAGGAAATTAATAATAAGCCGATGATTAGGCGCACCATACCTCGCAATTTGCCGGCTGGTGCCAAAATTTCCCAAAAAGAACTTATCAGTACCAAAAGTGCAATATTACGGACAATGCTCAAAACAGTATCCATAGTTCACCTCATCATCATGGTTAAATTACCCATGCCAATTAAAAGGGCGATTGCAAAAAAGCAAAATAATCCGCTTAGGGCTAAACAGGCAAATAGCCATAATAAAGATTGGCTAAGTCCACTTAAAACGCTAGATAGTTGTTCTTCGCCCAAAGGTTGTAAAATGGCGGCCGCCAAGCGATAAATAATTACCTGCGCCAAAATTGCTATGGCCGGCCAGGCGCAAATTAAAATAATGGCTAATGCGCCGATTAAACCAATAACATTTTTTAACATAAGAGCTGTACCTAAAACACTATCTAAAGCGTCAGCTAAAGAGCGTCCGACAATAGGGATAAAAATGCCACTGGCCGACTTAACAGCTTTAATGGCCAAGCCGTCAAAAGATGATGAAGCAATGCCCGATATGCTTAAAAAAGCGATGAAAACAGTGGTGGCAATTGTCATTATTCCCAGTGCCACATCTTTAAGCAAGCCTGCTATTTTATCTATGTTAAACTTAGGCGAAATATGCCCGATAATTCGCAGTATCGCCGAAAAATAAAGCAGCGGAAAAATAAAATTGCGCATTAAATCCATAATTAGGGAGATGGCAAATAATAGCGCCGGCTGCAAAAAGGCAACTGTGCTTACGCCGCCTAAAGCTATTAATAATGGTAAAAGCAAAGGTAAAGTAGCATAGATTAAATCGCTCATTTGGGCAATTGCATCACGTGCGCTAGTCATGGCCAGGCTAAAAGAATTAAGGGCAATCGCCGCCAGCAATAAAAAAATTACGGCACGGCCAATCTGGCTGATATCGCTTTGGGCAAAACTATCCTTTAAAGTGTTTAATAAAACCGAAAGCATAGAAAGCCCCACCAATTGGGCAAGCAAAGCCCCCGATTGCACAACTTGCTGAAAAAATAAGCGGCTAAATGCCTGCACAAGTAGTCTTAAATCAAAATTAAGCTCGCCATTTAGCCAATCCTGCCAAAGATTGCTTAAGCTAAATCCTTCTAAATAAGTATTAAGCTGGCTATCAATTTCGCCCAAAATTAAATCTAATTGAGAGGTATCGATATATTGCTCCGCAGCCCAGGCTTTAGCCGGAAAAAAGATAAAAATAGCTATGGTTAAAAGCAAAATTAACTTTTTCATGATAATAATCCCAAAATGGTCTGGCTAATTCCCGATATAATCGGCGTTGCCAATAGCAGAATGATAATTTTGGCGGCAAATTCAATTTTTAGCGCTAAAGAACCTTGTCCGCAATCCCTACATAATTGGCCGCCAAATTCGGCTATGTAAGCTATGCCGATAACCTTAATAATTATGGCCAAATATTGATCGGAAATACCCGTTAAGGCACTTAAATCGCTAAAAATGGCAATTAAGGCATTTAAGGAGGGCAAAAGGAGAATAAAGATAAGGCTACCTGCTGCTAAGACTAAAATTAAAGCCAAGCTGGGCAGGCGGCTTTGCTGCAAAAATAGGCCAAAGATGGCACTGATTAAAGCCAGCCCAACTACGGTGATTATCGATATCGAGCTCATATTTCACCTCAATATAATTTAAAAACGGCCTGCACCCCGGCAAAAAGCTCACGGATAATCGGTAAAACCCGTAATAAGGCGATGGCCAGGCCTACGATTAGGGTTAAATAGGCAAATTCATCACGGCCTGCTTGCTTTAAAAATGTATGCAAAACGGTAACGGCAATGGCCAAAGCTGTAAGAAAAAAAATTATTTCGGTTTCCATAAAAGGCCTCCTTTTTAGACTAATAATAAAATCAGTGCCAAGGCGCAGGCAATTACCAGGCTTTTATATACTTTGGCCTGCTCAGCATGCTTTTGGATGGCTTTTTTCTCGGCGGAGGCCATTTTTAGGCGAATTAATTCTAGGCATTTAAGCTGATGCTTACTATCCGATAATCCTAAATTGAGGCCAAAGGCCAGTAAATCGGCATATTCATCGGGATTAAGCCGGGCTTGATGCGGTTTTAAGGCTTGTTCCCAGGCAAAATCGGCGCTAACTCCTAGATTTTCGGACAGTATTTTTGCGGTTTTGGCAAAAATATCGGCTGCGCTGCCGGCACCCTTAGCGGCCAAGTTTAAGGCCAAAGGCAAGGGGTTTTGCATAAAAGCAATCTCTTTTTCTAATAATAAAAAGCCTTGTTGCAAGTCGGTTAAAAGTAGGCGATGCTTTAAAAGGCCGGCTGTTAAAAGGCGGCCAAGGGCAATAGCGGCAATGGCTATCAATAGAGCTCCGCTAATTTTTAGCATAAAATATCCCCCCTAAGCAGCGGTTTTAAATTGCCATCATAAATAGATTCGATAGTACCCGGCCCTTTGCGCCTGGATAAAAAAATGATGCGCTCAAAATCCCCAGCCTTTAATATATCACTTAATACGGGGCGGCTCATTAGCTGCTCCGGGCTATCACCATGAGCCGTGGCCAGCACTTTTATGCCGGCATTAGCTGCCTCGCGCAGGGCTAAGGCATCCTCCATACGGCCGATTTCATCGCAAGCAAGCACCTGTGGCGACATAGATCTAATCATCATCATCAGCCCCTCGGCCTTGGGGCAGCCATCTAAAATATCGCTACGCTTACCTATATCTAGCTGGGGAATTCCTCGATATAAAGCCGCCAATTCCGAACGCTCGTCAACTACTCCCACCCGTTTGGGCATTAAATATGTACCCTCGGAAAGTTGATAAATCAAGTCCCTGAGCAAGGTGCTTTTGCCGGCACGGGGCGCCGCCACGATAAGGCTGCTGCCTATATCGGTACCTATTGTTAAATAAGGTAGTAGTTTGAGAGCCGATCCATATATTGGTCGTGCCAAGCGGATATTTACTGATGAAATATCCCTAATGCCTTTTACCAGGCCATTTTCTAAAGTAACTCGTCCGCAAAGGCCGGCACGATGGCCACCCGGCAGGGTAATATAACCACGTCGCAATTCTTCGTCTAAGGCATAAAAGGAGTTATCGCTGATTAATAGCAGCAAACTGCGCATAATTTCATTGTCGCAAATTATCGGCTTTTCGTCCGCAATGACTAAGCCGTTTTCAGCCTGTAAAAAGCCCTCTTGATCATTAAATCGTAAAAGCAAAGGGCTATTAATATTAAAGCGAATTTCCTCAATGGTGGCCTGTTGCATTGGGCTAAGATCGGCAATTGCTTGCTTAATTAAAGGCGGCAGATAATTGTTTAGCTGGGCTAATTCTTTATTCATGCTAGGCCTCCTTTTTTAGCTTATATAGATGATTATGAATTAAAGACAGGCTTTAGAACTGTTTTTTGCATAAGTCTAATTAATTAGGGCAAGCTATAAATAATGATGGCTTAAGGAGGCTTTATGGTCTGGCGTAAACTAACAAAAGGCGAGCTATCGCCTAATATAGAAGCCAATATTAGCTATATTAAAGGGCAAATGGCCGAAGGGCTGGATATTATTTATCGCGAATTTCGCTTAGGTAATGGGCAAAAGGCTTTTGCTTTCTTTTTAGAAGGCCTGGTTAATAGGGATATTTTGGATCGTGATTTATTCCGCCCTTTGATGTTAGCGCAGGATAAGGGTTTTTATCAAATTGAGGAGCTGGCTGAACAAATTTTGCCGGCGGCCTCGGTAAAAACTTGCCCCGATTTGGATACTTTAATCGAGGGAGCTTTACAGGGTTTAACGGTGCTTATTGTTGATGGCAATAGCCTTGGCCTGCATGTTGAGGCCGTGGGTTGGCAGCAGCGTGGCATTAATGAGCCTTCTACGGATATTGTAATTCGTGGCCCACGCGAGGGTTTTGTCGAAACAATGCGTATTAATATTGCGATGATGCGCCGCAAAATTCATCATCCCAGCCTAACGGTGGAAACGATGCGCTTAGGCCGCCTTAGTAAAACCGATTTAGCAATAATTTATATTGATGGAGTTGTCAATAAAAGTGTGCTTAAAGAAGCTAAAAGGCGTTTGGCTAAGATTGATATTGACGGTATTTTGGATTCCGGCTATATCGAACAATTAATTCAGGATACCCCTTATTCGGCTTTTCCCACGATTGGTATCACCGAAAAGCCTGATATTGCCGCTGCCCGTATTTTGGAGGGGCGATTGATGCTGATTATCGACGGTTCGCCGGTTGCCCTTACTATGCCGATGTTTTTTATCGAAGGTTTGCAAAGCCCGGAGGATTATTATACCCGTTTTTTTTATGCCAGTTTTATACGCTTGATCAGGGGTTTAGCCTTAATAATTGCTTTGCTTTTGCCGGGATCTTATATTGCGGTGGCCAGTTATCATCAGCAATTAATTCCTGTAAATTTGATGTTTTCGATGCTATCGGCCGAGGCTAATACGCCGTTTTCGGCCGGCACTTCAATTGTATTAATCAGTTTGGCTTATGAAATCCTGCGCGAGGCAGGGGTGCGCTTACCAAGGCCGGCCGGGCAGGCGGTAAGCATTGTGGGGGCAATTATTATGGGCGATGCCGCTGTTAGTGCCGGTTTAATATCAGCGCCAATTTTAATTGTGTTGGCAATTACGGTAATATCTTCTTATATTGCGGCCAATTTGGTGGATGCGGTAACGATTTTGCGTCTGGCTTTTATTGCTTTAGGTTGGTCTTTGGGGATGTTTGGTATTTTATTTGGCATCATAACTTTGATGATGTATTTAAGTAGCCTGCGTTCTTTTGGCATCCCTTATTTTAGCCCCTTTGCCCCCTTGGCAACCAGCGGTTTGCAGGATAGTTTTGTGCGTTTTCCGCTATTCAAAATGATTAAAAGGCCGACCTTTTTAAGCAAAAATAGACAAAGAATGAGCCCCGATATGCGCCGGGAAATGTTTAAGGGGGTAGGGGATGAAAACTAGGGTTTTATTGCCGATTTTGCTGATATTAAGCTTGCCAATAATGTCCTCTTGCTGGGATCAAAGGCAATTGTCGGATATGGCTTTGGTTTTGGGATTGGCCATTGATTTGGCCGAAACCGAATCGGGTGAATCGCAAATGCTGCTTACCGTGGAGATTGCCGATATTAGCGATAACCCAACTGCCGCCACAGCCAAGGTTTTTAGCGCCCAAGGGCCTACAATTATGGCTGCAATTGGTAATTTGGCGCAAACTGTTGATAAATACCTGCATTGGGGGCATATGCAAAGCTTGATTATTAGTAGCGATGCGGCCAGCCAAGGTTTAGATCAGTATATTAATATTTTCTTTAATGATCATGAAATGAGCCCGCTAATTTATATCTTTATCAGCGAAGGAGCAGCTAAAGACGTTCTTGATGGTCAATTAGGGCTTTCGCGCTATTTGGCAGGCGGCCTGCGTACTTTAATCGGCAAAAAAACCAATATTAGCAATGGCTATATTAGCGGTATTAGTATTCATCGCTATATGGAAGATAGTAATATGGAGAATTGCGGACTGTTATTACCATTGGTTAGTGAATATAAAGAACCACAATTGGTTACTGGTGGTTTGACAAATGATCCACATGATGATGATCAAAAAACAGCCTATTATTTGCGAGGAATGGCCATTATTGATGAAGATAATAATTATAGCGGCTATTTGCAAGGTAATGAAAATTTGGGAGCATTGATGATAAATGGCCGGGTAAACGATTTTGAATTGATATTATATGATCCTAAAAATAAAATTACCATTAGTTTGGCTGTTAATGATTGGCAATTGCAAAAAGATTGGCAAATTGATCGGCAAACCGAGCAGTTAAAACTAAACTTGCAAGGCAAGGCGGCAACTATTTTAAATGAAGAGCAAAAATATTTGAATTATTATCAACCTGAACAAAGGCAATATTTGCAGGACTTGGCTGCTGCGGAATTAGAAAGGATAATGTTACTGGCCTTTAAGCAAGCTCAAGATTTAGAAAATGATTTTTTGCTTTTGGGTCGTGATTTATGGCGTTATCATTATCAGGATTGGCAGCAGATTAAAGAGCAATGGCCTAAGGCGATGGCTAATATTGATTTAAGCTTTGATTTGGATGTAAAGGTTGAATTTAGTGGTCAGGGAAATTAAATGCAATAAATGAATTAAAGGTGGGGTATATGTGACGAAAATTGTTATAGCGCCTTATCAAGGCTTGATTTTAATTGCTTTAGGTGTTTTATCAGGTATTATCCCTCTTTATGCAATTGGTAGCAATTTGGGGCATAATATCTGGTTAGCTTTTATTTTTAGCCCACTTGCGGCTATTATGCTTTATTTTTTGTATAAAAGGCTTAATCACAAAATGCAGGGCATAAGCCTGGATATAATATTTAGCAGGCATTTAAGCCCTGCTGTGGGCCGGTTTTGTGCATTATTATTTATTCTTTGCTTGGCTATAATAAGCTCATATTATTTATTTTCGGCTTTAGGTTATTGGCAAATAATGATTATGCCGCAAACCCCTTTTGGCATATATTGCCTATTATTTTGGGGATTAAGTCGCTTTATCAGTGCCCTTGGCTTAGAGGTTTTGGGGCGTGGTTTATTAATTTTTGTTATAGGTTTTGCTTTTATCGCTACAGTTGATAGCCTGTTTTTAATCAGCGAGATGGATTTTGCCCGTTTTTTGCCTATTATTACCGCCAAGCCCGCCCAAATTGGCTTAAGTGCGGGGGCGGCAATGATTTTTTTATTCGCCTTAAGCCCGATTATTTTCTTTATTTATCCGCATATTGAATTGAAAGAAGGGTCAAAATCGGCGCAGATGCTCTTTTGGGGCTTGCTTTTGCCTGTTGGCTATTTTATGTTGGCGGCCTTGCGCAATACGGCGGTTTTTGGCGATGCCTTGATTTTTAGCGATTTTCCTACTTTGGAGGCGGTTAGGATTATTGAATGGGGGCGTGGCATTGCCAGATTGGAATTGATAGCCCTTTTATCTATCGAAAGCATAGCTATTTTAGCTGCGGTTTTGATATCGCATATCATCTCGCGATTAATAAACTGCCTGGCAAATGGCCTAAGCAAATATGCCGACAGTTTAGGTAGCCTATTAGTTGCCTCCTTAACTTTTTTATGGCATCAGTTTAGTAATTATATAAATAATAGTTGGGTTTTAATTACTTTTTTGATTTGCTTAATAACTATGTTATTAATCGCCTCTATTAGTATAATAAAATTTTATAAAAGTGATTGTCAAATATAAAACTATATGTTATAATTAAAACACATATAATGTAACAATTTGTAGAGTTATAATAAAAAGGGGGCACCACTATGGGTTTTGAAAGTCGCTTTAAAAATGATAGTATTGATGAACTTTTTAAAGGAATTTTATTATTAGATAGCGAGGATGAATGCTATCGTTTCTTTGAGGATTTAACCACAATTCCGGAGATTAAATCCTTGGCACAGCGCTTGCAAGTGGCCAAAATGTTGGTCGCTAATGAAACATATACAGCCATATCCGAAAAAACCGGCGCATCTACTGCAACGATTAGTCGTGTAAAAAATTCCTTGCATTATGGGGCGGATGGTTATAAGTTAGTTTTGGAAAAACTAGGCATACTTTAAGTTTTTTCGGTTTTAGGTTGATATTGTTATTAGCAAGCAAGCTGCATCATATAAAGAAGCAGCTTGCTTTTTTTAGCTTTTATGATCTTCATTAAAAAGTTGCAGTGTTTTAATGTTTATTTGGCATTTTATTGGCTAAGTAAGCTGTTAAATTGCTAATTATTACATTTTGCTGTTTTATGTTGCAGAACCCGGCAATTATTTTAAAGGAGGTATTTTATGGAGCAGCTTAAAAAGAAAAGAGAATTTCCCCATGCTTTTGTAATTTTATTGGCGATTTTGGCTTTAATCACTATCCTTACCTGGGTAGTTCCGGCCGGCCAATATACCAGGGAAACCATCGACGGCGTAACTGTAGTAGATCCTGATAGCTTTCAGTTTGTAGATCAAAAACCGGTTGGCTTTATGGCAATGATGGAGGCCATCCCAAGCGGTATAACAGGTGGTGCAGCACTTATTACCATGATTTTTACAATCGGGGCGGCAATTGGTCTTATTGATAGTACGGGTGCTATCAGAGCAGGCGTTTTAGCCTTGAACGACAAATTGGGCGCCAAGAGCAATAAGCTGGTTTTAATCGGAATTATGATTTATTTTTCTTTTATTGGCGCGTTTCCTTCGATGCTTGAAGGGGTAATTCCTTTTGTGCCAATTTGTATTGGTATTGCTCTTATGCTGGGTTATGATGTTATTACCGGTATTGCAATAGTTTTGATTTCCGATATTATTGGTTGGGCAGCCGGCCCCACCAATATGTGGACGGTTGGAAATGCCCAGAATATTGGTCAACTCCCTTTATTTTCGGGCATCGAATATCGCTTAGTTTGCTTGGTTGTATTTATGATTGTTTCGATAGCTTATGTAATTCGCTATGCCGAAAAAGTTAAAAAAGATCCATCTTTAAGTACATGTTTTGGCATGGATACTTCGGGCTTGGAATTCGATAGCAAGCAAAAAGTTGAATTTACCATGCGCAGAAAAATTATCTTAATTTTATTCTGCATCACCATTTTTCTGGTGGTTTTTGGCTCTTTACAATGGGGCTGGGGCTTGGTAGAAATGTCGGCAACCTATATTATTTGTGGCATTGCTTGCGGTATTGTGGCCGGTTTTAAAAGCGGCCAAATTGCTGATAAAATGCTCGAAGGTGCGCAATTAGTATTTATTGCGGCAATGGCAATTGGTTTGGCAAGGGCTATTTCGATTGTTATGGAAAGTGGCTTAATTATCGATACTTTTGTATTTTACCTGGTAGCTGCCGTAGAACAAATGCCTGATGCTTTGGTTGGTATTGCCATGTTTGCTATCCAAACGATTATCAATTTCTTTATTCCATCGGGTAGTAGCCAGGCTTTGGTAACTATGCCTATTTTAATGCCAATGGCCGAAATTACCGGCTTAAGTAAGCAGTTAACCATTTTGGCCTTCCAGTTTGGCGATGGTTTAAGCAACTTAGCATTCCCCACTATGGGTACTTTAATTGCCTGCTTAGCTTGCGGTAAGGTTACTTTTGATAAATGGTTTAAGTTTGTATGGCGTTATTTGATTTTGATTTCGGTTGTGGCTTGTGCTTTAATTGTTATTGCTGCTTTAATTGGCTATTAATGTATAATTGCCGATATTGATTATAAGGCAAGACTATTTAAAAAAATGAGCTTGACAAAATTGTAGTAAAATGCTATGCTTGACAGGCATACATAGGGAAAATGCGTAAAGTGTCCTTTGTCATGGGGTTGACAAGGGAACGAAAGGCTTGGCCATTTGCTTCTAATCTGGAAGGAATAGGTGGCCAACCTGCGGTATTTTCCTATATCCCGCTTGATAAAAAACTAGGGATAGATTGTATTTGACAATCTATCCCCTTTTTTTATTTAAGGTTAGCATAAAAAGACTCGAACCAAAACGGTTTTGCACTCAAAATCAGCGGCATCTAGCGGCCTTGCCGGCACTTCCCGTAGCTCCACTACGAAAAGCACCGTCAAGTCCACTATCTATCCCCTGATTTTGGCGCAAAACTGCTTCGCACCCTTATTTAGGCTGCAAAAATAT
>CAYJBP010000003.1:0-3032 GCA_964368605.1 uncultured Peptococcaceae bacterium
AAAAATTCTTGGCCGCCCTTTGGCCGAGAATTTCCGGCGTATTAAATAAAGTTATATAAATATACCCAACTTAATCCAATAGCCAATCACTAAACTACTGTTGAGTATCAAGTAAGGCCTGATAAAGTTGTGGCGCTATCTTTTTAAGCGCAACCGGCCTTAAATTTTTATCCGTCCATACATGGGTGGTAATTCCTTCATTTAGCAAAAGCCCGTCTTCATTATAAGTTTTATAGCTAAACTCTATTTTAGCGCCACCCATTTTAACAATTTCCACGCAAATTTTAACCTTATCTTCGTAATGAGCAGGAGCTAAGTATTTGCAATTTAATTCCAGCATAGGCAGCATTAAACCCATGGCCTCGATTTGGGAATAAGTATAGCCAAATTTCTTGATAAATTCGGTGCGTGCAGCCTCATACCAAACCGGATAAACCGCATGATGAATAATGCCCATTTGGTCAGTTTCTGCATATCTGGCGGTAATTTCTGTATAAAATTGCATATAGCCTCCTTAAAAACCATATAAGTTAGCCTAATTATAGCATTTTATTTACCAAAAGCCAATAGCAAATCGGCCTAAAAATCAGCAATCATTGACATTAATCTTTTATCATGTTAAAATCAAACTGTCAATAAAATTTGACTTATTGATATATTTATTGAAATCGGAGGAGACAAAATGAAAACAAAAAAATTGTTGTTAATGGTCTTGGTAGTAGTCATGTCATTGGGGCTAATGGCCGCACCGGCTTTGGCCGATGAAACTCCCTTTGAAGATGTAGATTCTTCGGCTTGGTATTATGATTATGTAGAATATGTTAGAGTTTTTGAACTGATGAATGGTGTATCGGAAACCGAATTTGCCCCGGAGGATACTGCTACCAGAGCAATGATTGTTACAGTACTATATCGCCTGGCAGGCGAGCCTATGTATGATGACATTTATATGCATGCTAATTATGCCGATGTGGCCCAAGGATCTTGGTATGAAGAAGCCGTAGGCTGGGCAGCTTATACAGGTGTTGCCGAAGGTGTTGGCGAAGGATTTTTCAACCCTGAAGGCAGTATCACCCGCGAGCAATTAATCACTATGGTTTATCGTTATGAGGGTAGCCCTGCCGTAGAAGGCGAGCTGGGCGATTATCCTGTTTCCGACTGGGCCGAGCAAGCTATGATTTGGGCCGAGGCCGAAATGATTGTTAATGGTTTAGCCGAAGGCTCGATCATGAGCTTACAAAACCCTGCCACCAGAGCCGAGATAGCAGGTGTTTTTACCGAATACTTAACCGAAGCGGTAATGGCAGATGATTTCAGCTTTTTGGTTGGCTCTTGGGATAATGATACCACACTTACCAGCCTAACTTTTTATGAGGATGGCACTTTTGATATAACCACTACCGATACTTATGGAACAGGCACTTATGATTATCTTGCCGAGCAAAACCTGGTTACCTTATACTATGAAGACCAAACATTATATGGTAACTGGGCAGCAGATAGCCTAAACTTTGAGTTTGCCGAGGGCCTTTTTTACCCGGTAGCCAGCCCCTTATATATAATGAACTAAGCAGCTAAAAACTATAATAAAAAAGGGGCTGTCGTGTTTTATGATGTGACCCCAAAAAGTTAGACTTAATAGTGTAGTGACTTTAGTTGCTACACTATTTTTATGCAGCTTGATGATTTAGCCTGTTTGCACTAAGGCAATCGCCTCTTTTTGGATTTCCGTTTACTCAAACATTGGGCAAAAATCGCCGGTAATAGTTTAGCATTGGGGATTGATAATTTCGAAACGGCCATCATTATTTTTTTCGCCCCATTCACACATCAGCTCCAGAATAGGGAATAAGGTTTTACCTTTAGCGGTTGCCGAATATTCTACCCGCGGCGGGATTTCGTTAAAGGCCTGACGCTTAATTAAACCATCGGCCTCCAGCTCGCGTAGCTGGTTGGTAAGAGTCTTTTGCGAAATTTGAGTTACCGAGCACATTAAATCCTTAAAGCGCATAGTTCCATCTTCAATCAGCATATAAAGGATTAGCGGCTTGCATTTGCCACCAATCATCTTCAGCGTAATTTCGATTTCTGAATTAATCTTCTCCATTAGTTACCTCTTTTTCACTTAGCGAATTAGATGTACCTGCTTGACTAAACAGCCGCCCTCGCTTATAATAAATACATCTATAATAGTATTTTATACTGTAATAGTAATATTGTCAACATTTGAGGAGGATATGATGAAAAAATTAATTGTTATAACCGGTGCCAGCTCGGGTTTTGGTCGTGAATTGGCCAAATTATTTAGTGCCGATGGCTACCCTACCCTGCTTTTGGCTCGCCGCTTAGAACTTTTGGAAGCATTGGATTTGCCTAATGCCATTTGCCAAAAAGTTGATGTAACAAATAAACAAGAATTTGAAGCAGCGGTTCGCTTAGCCGAAGCTAAATATGGGGCAACCGATTTACTGATTAATAATGCCGGCATTATGCTACTTGGTAATTTAGAGGATCAGCAGGCCGATGAATGGCAAAAGATGCTGGATACCAATGTTATGGGTGTTATGAATGGCATGCAAATTGTAATGAATGATATGAAGGCTCGCCAGGGTGGTACAATTATCAATATCTCGTCGATTGCCGGGGTAAAGCCTTTTGGTAATCATGCGGCTTATTGCGCATCTAAGTATGGGGTAGTTGGCTTATCGGAAGTGGCAAGGATGGAGTTATCTGCCCATAATGTAAGGGTAATGCGGGTTTGCCCGGGGGCAGTGGCTACCGAATTATTAGGCCATACAACCAGCGAAGCGATTAAAGAAGGCTATAATGCCTGGAAAGCCACTGTTGGCGCTACCAGCATTACCGCCGTAGATGTTGCCCAAACTATCAAGTTTGCCTATGAATTGCCGCAAGGAGTAAACCTAAGAGAAATTCAAATTGCCGACACCAAGCAAGATGCCTAAACTTAAAAGTTTTTGTATTACTTTTTACAAAAAGTAATGATCTTAATCTTTTAATCTTAATCTTTTAAT
>CAYJBP010000003.1:3132-18876 GCA_964368605.1 uncultured Peptococcaceae bacterium
GTATTACTTTTTACAAAAAGTAATGATCTTAATCTTTTAATCTTAATCTTTTAATTACAAAAGGCAAGCTAATGAAGGCGAGAAAAAAAACATTAAAGCAAAAGCTATCCTAAAAATAAAATTGATAAAATTAAAAGATTAAGCTGCTATTTTTATTTGCTATGCAAATAAAAATAAAGTGCCTTTCCCAAAAACCAAAATAAAAAAGGGGCTATCGCAAAAAACATTGCGATAGCCCCTTAAATTTAAAAAAACAAATCGACTAAATTACTGCTTCTTTTTATTATATTTACTAAACTGATACCTAATCCAATAACCGGCAAGCAGGCCATTGGCCATTAATAGACAAACAGCAGCAAAGGCAAAATAAGCGCCCCAGTCTTGAATCATAATTATCTGCTCTGGGCTTAAATCGGCAAATTGCGAGCCGAGCAAAAGCAAAATAAGCGCTGCAAATAATAAAATAACAGCGATAATCAAAAGGCTTAGCCAAATTCGCTTCTGAATAATACTAAACTGCGGATAAAATGCCATTTTTCACCTACTTATCAAATATAATCTCGATAATTTTACAAATATAGCCAACTTCGCCCCTAATTTTATCCCTAATCTCTTCCAGGCTTTTTTGGCGTACCTCTTTAGGCTTAACCTCAAAAAAGCTATGATGAGTTTGCAAACCAATATGCAATGTTTTTTTATCAAAAATTAAAAATAAGCGGCCTTTAAAAGAATTGGCCAGATTTTCAATTCTTTGAATCAAGTCGGGTGTGAGCATAGTTAGGGCAGCCTCCGCATCCTCGGATAGCAAAATAAAGCGCTGATTAAAAGCATCATTATTGGTGCTAAAATTACCATTTTCCGCCCCGGAACCAGGCGTATGCTCTTTAATTATTAAGCGTGTTGGGCAAATTTCCGGCAAATCGCAAATCAGCCATTGCCCATTAAATACAGTATGGATGCGCTCATGGTCGCCCGACTCGCCGCCACTGCTAACCCGCTCTACCCAGTACAAATGCAAATTGCTATACTTAAATGATTGCCCTTTATGCAAGGCATCGATATAATCGCTGCCACGATGAGATGTCCAGCCATTAATTACCTTTAGATTGCGAATTATATCTATCGACACAGCCTGATACTTATTATATTTTTTTAGCTCCACATATTCATTAACAATATGAAAAACCACCTGGTTGCTAATCAGCGAAATTAGCTGGCCACGATATTTGCCGGTTCTAAAAAAAACAATTAGCACCAATATTACAACCGCCATTGTAGCATAAAACATATAATTACCAACATAGCTAAAATCGTTTAAAATTAAATCGGTATCAAAAGATGTCATTAGGGTAATAAACATGACAATAAATAAGGCCAAACCAAATCCGGATATAATATTGCAGGCTCTAATCTTAGCAGCAGCCTGATCAATTTGTCTTTGTAAATCTTGATCTTGCTTATTTTTTGTATTTAAGTAATCATTCATAGCCTAAGCTCCAATTCTGTCATAAAATATTAGCTTTATTGGCAGTTAATAACCTTGATTTAATTATAACATAAACCCTACTTAATAAGCAAGCTTAATTGAAGATTGCGGCTTGTATTTAACACTTCTTTTCAAGCCATAGCCTGCATATTTTAGAATATAAACATAAATTTAGGCGGATTTTTATGATTAAAAAAGAGCAGGGTTTATTGGTCGGCACCATATTTTTATTATGTTCAAATATTTTTGTTAAGGGCTTGGGATTTGCCTATCGGATGATTATTACACGCCTAATCGGGGTGGAAGGCATGGGTTTAATCGAGATGATTACCCCCTTATACTCCTTTTTACTGGTGATTGCCGGTTTAGGCTTGCAGCTTGCCTTATCCCAAAGCACAGCGGCCAAGCCCAAAGGCAGTGGCAGCGATTTTTATACTGCCCGTAAAATTTTGCTGATATCGGGAGCCATAATTAGCCTTAGCGCCTTTATTTTTGCGCCGTTTATCATCGATCATTTTGCTTCCGACAGGCGTATTTACCTAGGCTTTGTTGCCATTTTACCGGCCGTTTTTATTATTAGTGCTGCCTCGGCTTATCGTGGCTATTTGCAGGGCAATAAGCAAATTGCGGCCTTAGGCAGCAGCCAGGCGGTAGAGCAAACTATTCGCTTTATTTGCGGCATTTATTTGATTAGCAGACTGGGCAACCTTAGCCTAGAGCAGGCGGTAGCCGGCGCATCCTATGCCACGGTTTTGGGCGAATTAGCCGGCTTTTTATATCTAGTGTTTTTTATGCGCCATTTGGGAGCACCGCCCAAGCAGAGATTTAATCGCCAAAAGGCTGCTAATTTGCTTCATTTTGGCCTACCGATTACCTTTGGCCGCTTAGCTACCAGCATTATTATGATGCTGCAAGCCCTGCTAATTCCCCTTTGCTTGCAGCAGGCCGGCTGGGATATGCGAGCCGCAACCGAAATGTATGGCCGCCTAGCCGGGGTTGCCTTAAGCTTAATCCATTTACCGGGGGTGTTTACCTCGGCTTTAGCAATGGCAGTAATGCCGGCCATTGCCGAGCAAAGCAGTGGCAATATATTACAAAGGCGTGCAAATCATGCCTTGCAAGCTTCTACCGTTTTGGCCTTACCGGGCATGCTAATCCTTTTTTTCCTAGCCGAACCGCTTTGCACCTTGCTCTTTGATGCCCCACTAGCCGCCCCAATTTTGCAAATACTTACCATTGGTGGCTGCTTTTTTCATCCATTTATAACTTTATCCAGCATATTACAAGGCTTGGGCGAGGTTAAAGCTCTTCTAATCAACAATATTTTAGCCGGCATCATTTTGGTTTTAAGCATTTTGATATTAGTACCACGCAGCTATCTGGGCATTTATGGAGCGGCCATTGCGATTAATGCCTGCTGGATTAGCGGTTTTATTTTTAATTTGGTTCATTTTTTGCATATTAGCAAGCTAAAACTTAATTGGCGTGATATTATCGGCAAACCATTTGCTATCATGCTGCTAAGTGGCCTGATTTTTTATTTTAGCCGGGCTTATTTACCTATTTTAAATCAAGGTGAGGCAGTTGGCCAAATCATTAGCCAATCGATATATTTAAGCATACTCTATTTTGGCGGTTTAATGATGGTTAAGGGCTTAAGTATTGGCCTATGGCGGCGAATTCGCCCTAAATAAAGCTTTATTTTTGGCCAAAAAAGTGGTATAATATGATATTATCATAAAAAAAGAGGATTACTTATGAAAAGCCATTTTTTTGCCTATTTATCACGGATGCGCCTGATAAAACGCTGGAGCTTAATGCGTAATATCGAAACCGAAAATATCGCCGAGCATAGCCTGCAAGTGGCGATGATTGCCCATGCCCTTTGCTTAATCAGCAAGCATCAATTCAATACAGATATCGATGAAAAAGAGCTGGTTATGATGGCTATGTATCATGATACAGCCGAGGTTTTAATTGGCGATTTGCCCACCCCGGTTAAGTATTTTAATCCTAAAATTAAGGAATCCTATGGCTATATCGAAGATGTGGCCAAGCAAAATTTATTAAAAATGTTGCCCGATTGGCTGGCTAAAGAGTATCAGCCCTTGTTTTTTGCCGACGAAAACACAAAAAAATATCGGCTACTTAAAGCAGCCGATAAAATTTCTGCCTATATAAAATGCGTGGAAGAAAGCAGCGCCGGCAATGGCGAATTTACCAAAGCCCAAAAAAGTATTCGCGCCGAAATAGATAAATATCAAGATTTACCTGCCGTAGCCTATTTTATGGACAACTTTGCCGACAGCTTTAGCAAAACCTTGGACGAGCTAGGCTAGCCTAAAACACATAATTAGCTAAAGCATATAAAATAGCTAAATGGGCGATATAAAAAATATAAAAAAACCAGCGCGAACCGGGCCCTCTTTGGCCATTATACAAGAAGATAAAGGGCAAAGCCAAAACAGCTAAACCTTGCAAATAGGGAAAATCAAAGCCCTTTACCAAGCCGGATATCCCTTCGGCAATAAAAAAGGAATTAATGGCCAGCCAGCTTAAGGCCATTTTCCAAAACTTATCATAAAAGATATGGGCACTTAAAATCATCAAAATGCCATAAAAGCCGTATTCCACATTCACAAATTCGGCAATAAAACAAATAATAAAGCCGGAAGCAATTTTAGCGCTGATTATCCAATCATTATCCCATAAAATTATAGCAATTAAACCCAGGCTTAGGGTAAAAAAGATATTAAAAAAGTCATTACTTAAGAATATTTGATACGGAAATTGGACAAGAACGCCAAAGATTAAAAGCCGATATAAATATTTTTGCTTATCGCTAGTATGCCTAAAGCCATTGGCGATTAAAAAAGCAAAAATAGGCATGGCCAAACGGCCAAAGCCCTGTAAAAGATTATATTGCCAAGGGGTAAGAATTTCAAAAATAAAGGCAAAATGGCTGGCCAGCATTGATATGCAGGCAAAGATTTTTAATTGCAATGAATTCCATATTTTTAATTTATCCATAAAGAGTAAAGTTCTCTAAAAAAAGCAAGTTTCCTTTTTTGGACTAAAATAATTTGCGAGGTTAAGATGAATAATAAATCAAAACTACTAATTTTTGATATGGATAATACGCTTATTCATTCCCATATCGATTTTGCCTTGATGAAATCCGAAAGCTGCCGCCTTTTGCTTGATTTTGGCCTAAAGCCCGATTATAATTTGCCAATTGCCAAAATATTAGCCGATTTTAAGAACAATCGACAATTACCTGCCGACCTAGAAGCACAAATTTGGCAAATTATTGGCCAAATTGAATTGGCAGGCTTAATTAATGCAACTTTGGAAGGCGATATCATACCCATTTTAAGCACACTTAAAGAGCAATGCCATTTGCTGGTTTTAACCAATAATTTAGGCACTGCCGCCCAAACCGCCTTAGACAAGCTGGGCTTAAAGCCTTATTTTGAGCATATTTTCGGCCGTGGTCAAGTAAGCGAGCTTAAACCCAGCCCGCAGGGCTTGGCCGAAATTATCCGCCTTTATCCCCAAATTAATAAGGCGCAAATGGCGGTAATCGGCGACGCGGCAATCGATTATCAAGCCGCCAAAGGCTGTGGTTTAAAATTTATTGCCTATAATGGCAGCCGTGCCGAAGCTTGGCATGATCTAGGGCTAAAGCCCGATTTAAAGCTAAACGCCTGGTCGAACGACTGTATTCAATCTATATTAGAATTAATCAAGGAGTAAATAATGGCAAAATATTGGATTAAAGAACGCTTTAGCGCCCCCACCGAGCCGGTGATTTTTGATGATGATTTGACGGCCGAGGCTGCTCAATCAGCCGCGGAGGCCGAAGCTCCATTTTGGCAAACTATAAGCCCCGACCAGCTAGACGACCTGGAGCTGGCCGAAATTAATGAGCTAAACAAATTAGAAGGCGAATTAACCATTAGCGAAACTAAAATCAAGCTTTTTTTAGGCGGCGGCCTTTTGGCTTTAATAGCCTTAATTGGCATGCTAAGCTGGAGTTTTGCTCCTTATTGGCAAAATAGCATTCCTGATTACAGCTTTTTAAATCAAGCCGAAGAGCTGGCCGATAATCAAGTTTTTCAAAAGTGGCAAGCGGCGGTGGTTAGCATCGAGGGGGCAAATGGCAATGGCAGCGGCTTCAATATTGCTGCAAATGGCTTAATCATCACCAATCGCCATGTGGTGGAGGGCAATACGGCAATTAATATCAGCTTTCCCGATGGCACAATTTTTAAGGAATCTAACTGGCAGTATATCGGCGATTATGATTTAGCAATCTGTAGCCTAAACAGCCAAGATTTAGCCTATGCCCAACTTGCCTCTAGCAGCGATCTTGATGATCAGCAATATATTTTTATCGGTAGCCCTCTAGGCTTTGACTGGGTAATTTCCGAAGCAAGCCTGATTGAATATGATGAGCATACCTTGGTTTTTGAAGGCCCGGTACGCGCAGGATCTTCGGGCAGCCCCCTTTTTAATGGTGAAGGCGAGGTAATTGGGGTGGTATATGGGCATCTATCAAATGACCCCAATACCGGATTAGCCGTGCCGATTACGGTTTTGCTGGATTATTTAACAGAACAGCCCTTATAACAATCGATTATTTAACTCTAACCCTTGACGTAATGGCTATAATAAATTATAATATATCAGTATAAAAAGTTTTACTAAAAGGAGACTTCATAATGAGCTTAACCAAACCCATACCCCTAAGTACCGAAAAATTGCAGGAAATTGCAGCTAAATATGGCACACCTTGCCATATTTACTTAGAAGAACCTATACGCCAAAATGCTCGCGACCTGGTAAAAGCCTTTAGTTGGGCTCCCGGTTTTAAGGAATATTTTGCGGTAAAGGCCTTGCCCAATCCCCATATCCTCAAAATATTAAAAGAAGAGGGTTTTGGTAGCGATTGCAGTTCTTTGCCGGAATTAATATTATCCGAAAAAGTTGGTATTACCGGCGAAAACATTTGCTTTACCTCCAATGATACCCCGGCTCATGAATATCAAAAGGCCTTAGAATTGGGGGCAATTATCAATTTAGATGATATTAGCCATATCCCCTATTTGGAAAAAATCGGCAACTTGCCGGAATTAATTTCCTTCCGCTATAATCCGGGCCCCTTACGCTCGGGCGGTAATGAGATTATCGGCTATCCCGAGCAGGCTAAATACGGCATGACCGGCAATCAAATCCTCCAAGCTTTAACCGATTGTAAAGCAAAAGGTGTAAAGCGCTTTGGCCTTCATACCATGATTGTATCCAATGAATTAAATATTGAATACTTGGTAGAAACCGCCCATATGATGTTTGAATTGGCCGTTATGATTTATAAGCGTTTAGATATTGCCGTGGAATTTATCAATTTAGGTGGGGGTATTGGTATACCCTATCAACCGGGTCAAGCCAGGATTAATTTGGCCGATTTGGGTCAAAAAATTAAAGATCAATATCAAAATATTTTGGTGCCGGCAGGCCTTGATCAGGTGCGCCTTAACTTAGAAAGCGGCAGGATGATTACCGGCCCCTATGGCTATTTGCTAACCCAAGCCATCCATTATAAGGATACTTATAAGCAATATATTGGCGTTGATGCCTGCATGGCCGACTTAATGCGCCCCGCTTTATATGGTTCTTATCATCATATTAGCGTAATTGGTAAAGATGATCAAGAGCATAAATATATTTATGATATCACCGGCTCTTTATGCGAAAACAATGATAAATTTGCCATCGATCGCCCTTTGCCCAAAATCGAGATGGATGATTTGCTTTTAATTCATGATAGCGGTGCGCATGGTTATTCGATGGGCTTTAATTATAATGGTAAATTGCGCTCTAAGGAATTATTGGTTAAAGGCGACGGCAGCGTGCAGGTAATTCGTCGTGCCGAAACCATCGATGATTATTTTGCAACTTTGGATTTTGATAGCCTTTAATAGCGAGGCAATATGAGTTTATTTATTACATTTGAGGGAATAGATGGCAGCGGCAAGACTACTATGCTTAACAGGCTTGCCGCTTATTTAAAAAGCCAAAGTCATGATTGCCTTAGCACTTTAGAGCCGGGCGGCAGTGCTTTGGGCCAAAATTTACGGCAGATTTTGCTAAATGATAGCAAATTAAAGCCTTCTTGCCATGCCGAGGCTTTATTATTTGCAGCCGATCGTGCCGTGCATATCGAGCAAATAATTAAGCCTGCTTTAGCCAAAGGGCAAATCGTGCTTTGCGATCGCTTTATCGATTCTACCCTAGCCTATCAAGGTGGCGGTCGGGGTTTAGATATGGCTTTTTTAGAGCAGCTTAATAATTTTGCCACAGCTAATCTTAAGCCGGATATTACCTTTTATTTTGATTTGCCACTTAATATTGCCCGCCAAAGACAAAATGCGGTTTTAGATAAGATGGAGCAAGAAGCAGCCGCTTTTTTTGACCGTGTTTTAGCCACTTATCGCCAATTAGCCATGGCCGATTCGCAGCGAATTAAGACTATTGATGCCAGCCAAGACCAAGATCAGGTTTTTGCCGCCTTGCTTGCGCATTTAAAGGCTACTGATGGGTGGCCGGCATGAGCATACAGCCAAATGCTAGCCTCGCCACACCTTTGCTTATGGCTATTGAGCAAAAGCGCCTAACCCATGCCTTAATTTTGGCCGGTAAGGACTCTGGGCAGCAAGCCAAGCTTTTGGCTCAGGCCTTGCTATGTACACAGGCAGCAGATAGCGGCCATAGCTGTGGCCAATGCTTAGGCTGCAAACAGTACCTGGCCAATCAGCATGTGGATTGTCATATTTATCTACCCGATAAAAGTGGCCATAGCATCGAGAGTATGCGGCAATTGCAAAACGAGGCTTATTTGCAATCCTATACCGGCGGCAATAAGGTATTTATTATTGAAGAGGCCGAATTGCTTTTAAGTGCAGCAGCCAATAGCCTGCTTAAGCTATTGGAAGAGCCACCGGATGATTGTTATTTTATTTTGGTTTGCACGGCCGAGGATAGTTTATTAAGCACTATTCGTTCGCGCTGCCAATTATTTTATTTGGGCTCGGCTCAGGATTTAAGCTTAGACGAACAACTTTTGGCCGAAATTCGCCCCGAGGCCGAGGCTTTTTGGCAAGAGTTGCCCCAAATGCCCTTATATCAAGCTTTATTGCAAACAAAAAAGGAAAAAAAAGATAAAGTTTGGTGGCTACATTATTTAAGTATTTTACAGCAATTAACCATGGCTTTTTTGAAGGGCGAAGGCACTGCTCCTTTCGACCATCAAAGTGCTTTAGCTGCAGGTTTATTATTAGAACAAAGCTTATCTATGCTTAATAAAAATATAAATCAAAAGTTACTTTTATCGATAATTTTTATTCGTTTTTGGACTTATGCTCATAAAGAAGCGAATAATTAAAGGATTTTAACAAAAAATAGCGAATTATTCTTGCTAATATAATTTTGAGGTGGTGACACAATTGTTTTTAGTAGCTAGTGCCGGTAATGAATCAATGATGATGATTGGTTATATGGGATTTTTGGTTTTAATCTTTTACTTTTTGCTAATTCGTCCTCAACAAAAGCAAAAGAAAAAGCGTAAATCCATGATGGATGCTTTAAGCGTCGGCGATGAAATCTTTACCGCGGGGGGAATTTTAGGAACCATTACCCGCATTAAAGAGCAAACCATTTGGTTGCGCATATCCGACAAAACCGAGATTGAATTGCTTAAAACTTCAATCGGTGGATTAAAAGCCAAGGAAGAAGATACAACAGCAACTCCCTCCAACTAAGTCAAAAAAGGCTATCACAATTGTAAAAACATTTGCGATAGCCTTTTTTTCATTTATGCCTCATTATGCGCCGAGGCTAAAAAGATCGAGATTAATTTAATTATATACTGCACGGTATTAATTTCTTTTTCGCTCCAGATGCGGTTTTCGGTATTATCATCTATGCCAAATACCAGTCTGGTATGCCCCTTGCATTTGGTTTGTGCCAGTAAATAGGAATTAGTAATATCAAAATCCAGTAGCTTCTTTTTGGCTTTATCGGTGCTTAAATCCAAGGGATTATTAAACATAACACTCTTACCATCCAGCTCGCCAAAGTATTCGCTAATCGCTTCGATAGGAATATCCTGAAAATCATCAAAATAAGATCGGCCATGCTCGTCTACCCATTCATAGGTAATACTAAAACTTTTTCCCTCATTAAAGGTTTGAACAATATAGCAGCGATCCACATTTAAATGCTTGCCGATTAATCTTAAAACCGTATTTAAAGAGCCTTCTACATCATCTGCTTGATACATTAAATCAAATACCAGCGAGGTAATATCGGCATCAAAGTAAGCATTAACCGGATTATTGGCATTATCTACTTCGGTTAGGTTTTTAGTGCCAAAGTCGGCAATTTGCTCGGAATAAATAGTATAGCGGTCTTTACCGCCCAGCTTAGAGCTATATAGAGCTTTATCGGCACATTTATAAAGGCTTTCGTAGCTATTGGCATGCTTTGGATACATGGCTACCCCAATGCTGCCCGATATTTTATAATCCTTATTCTCGCCGGAATAACTATTGCTAAAGGCCTTGGCAATAGCCTGCGCCTTGCTTTCAATTATTTTTTCGTCGGAAATATTTTTGATAAATACCAAAAATTCATCGCCGCCGATACGGCCGATAATATCTGCACCCCTAAAATTAGCATGTAAATTTTTTGCAATTTCGGTTAAAGTGATATCGCCAAAATAATGGCCTAAATCATCATTAACGGACTTAAAATCGTCTACATCAATTAAAAACAAAGCATGGGAGGCTGTGGGATAATTAATTAAGGTTTCCTTAACAATATCCTCGGTAGTAATTTTATTGAGGCAATTGGTTAGCAAATCGGTTTTTGATAATACCTCCAGCTTTTTTTGCTTATCAATATCATAGGTTTTGCCAATCGAAAACATTGGCTTACCATCTTTATTATACATTGTTTTGTAGGTAATACGATAATATTTATAAACCCCACTAGGCTGCACAAAACGCACTTCTACCGGATGTACCTCGCCATTTTTTAGGTTTTGGTCGAATTGCAAAAATGTTTTTAAATCATCCGGGTAAACCATGCCGCTATCCACCACATAGCTGGGAAAAGGCTGACGTTCGGCCTTTAAGCCTAAAATTTCCCGCCCTTTGCCAAAAAACTGGATGGTAGCAACATTTACATCATAAATCCAAAACCATTCTTCGGTAAGCTCGGCCACGGTATTAAAAAGAGCTTTGTAGGTAATGCGGCTATGATAATAATCATCAGCAACCGTGCTTTCGTCGCTGCCGGCTAATTGTGGCCGTAAATCTTGCATTATGCTTAATAATAGTTGATTACCCTCTGCATCCTTAATATTTAAGCGGTAAATGCTAATATGCAACGGAATTTCTTCATTAGTAATACTTTTATCCAGCCAGCTAAAATGAACTTCGCCTTTTTCCAAGGCCGCTAATATATATTCGCAAAAAGCCTGCTGCGAATCTTTGCCATTAGGCTGATTGGCAGGTGTAAGCTGATAAAAGTCATCAAAAAACTGCTGCTTCGAGCTAAGCTTATACAAATTAGCCGTATAAGCATTGCAATACACACTTTCGCATTTTTCGGTTAGCAAAGTAATACATAGCGGTATATTATCCAGCATTATCATCAATTGCTCTACCGAAAAATTATTACCTTTATTTGCAAATGCAGAATAATCAGGGGCATTATGATTAGATTTCATAAATAAAAGCTCCGATCTTAGTATTTTATCTATTTTTATTAAAATTTAACTATTTTGCAAAATACTTAAGTTCAAAATCTTCAATACTAATCGGCCTGCTTAAATAGTAGCCTTGGCCTTTATGACAACTAAGGTTTTTAAGCACCTCGAATTGCTCGGCAGTTTCAATGCCCTCGGCAACCGAAATCATGCCCTTTAATTCATTGCAAAGATCCAAGGCAACCTTAGTTAGTATTTTGGATTTTTCGTCGGTATGGACGGTTTTAGTTAACTGCATATCGATTTTGATTTCATCAAAATCCGAGCCTTGCAGCGACGTTAAATTGGAATAGCCGGTACCAAAATCGTCTAAAGAAACACAAAAACCGGCATTTTTTAAAGAAGTTATAATTTGCGAAAAAACCTGGTCATCGGCATGGCTGATGGTTTCGGTAATTTCGATGATTATTTTAGACTTATTTACCGCGTATTTTTCGCAGATTTGTGATAATTTAGCCACAATATTTTTAGCCATAATTGTAGACCTAGAGCAATTTACCGAAACCTGAATCTTATTGGTTATATTTTGCCGCTGCCATTTTTGCAGCAATTGGCAAACTGTTTCCAACACATAAAGGTCGATTTGGGCTATCATGCCTTCTTTTTCGTAAAAAGGCACAAAAGAGGCCGGCGACAAAATATTGCCATGGGCATCAATACGGCGAATTAAAGCCTCTACCCCATCTAATTGATTAGTTTTAAAGCTAATTTGCGGCTGTAAATAAACCACATATTTACCGCTTTTAATTTCATGGGCCAAGTTTTTGCTTAAAATGGCCGTATAATTTAGGCTATCTCTAATCGTGGTATATTGATCGATATCTTGTATTTCCTCATCGCTGATATTGCTATTCCAAGTAAAGCCAATCGAGGCTCCAAGCTCCGGCTCTTTATCGATAGCCTGTTTAAGTTCATTAATTTTGCCTTCAAAAACCATTTCCTCAACATTTTTTTCGAGCACTACAAATTCATCGCCGCCCACCCTAAAAATATTCTCGCCAAAAATAGCGCTAAGCATATGCGACATTTTTTTAATCATTTCGTCGCCATAGCGTGTGCCTTTTTCCTCATTAATTTTGGAAAGCCCGGCTATATCTACATAAGCTACGCCTAAGGATAAAACATTAGCCTCGTCGATTTCCAATAAAGCACGGCGATAGCTTTGACGATTTTTTACCTTAGTTAAGGAATCATAATAACTAAGCTGATTTAAGGAATCGATTAATTTATTTTTTTCTAAAAAGTCGGATATAAAGCCGGATAGCGAGCTAAGCAGCCAGTATTTATCGATATTAGCCTGCGGATTATCAACGGCAAATATGCCAATATAATCGCCCTTATTATCCAAAATTGCCGCACAAATTATATGCTTGGCCTCACGCAATTTTAACAAAGGCAAAATAAGCTCATTATCTGCAAAATAAGCCTGAACATCATTTAAATAGACTACACTTTTATCTTGCAACATCTCCATAAACGGTTCCATTAAAGAAAGCGGCATATTTTGCAGTTGATGCTTAAAAGAATGCTTATGCTCATCTGTCCACTCATGGGTATTATTAACCGAAACCCGATCTTCGCTAATTTGCAAAACCACCCCGCGCGAGGCCTCATAAAAGCGACAAACAATATTCAAAATTTCCTCGATGGAGGCTACCGGCGTAGCATCGGTATGGAGCATTTTAATACAATCCAAAAGCAGACTTTGTTCTTTAAGCTTATTCTTAACTTCTTGCTCTAGGTTTACTACTTTGGTAATATCGGTAGCTACCTGTAATTTTACCAATTTGCCATTTAAATGCACCAGCTTATCTTTAAATAGATAAGTTTTATTAAAACGAGGATTATAATAATTCCACTCATAAAATTCATGCTCGGTGGTATACTGATTGGTGCAAAATTCGCAAGGCTCGGTTTTTTGATGCAGCAAAGCATAGCATTTGCTATTACGCCAAATGCTTTCATCGGGATTACCATACATGGCCAGTGCCTTTTTATTCATATGGATAATATCATAATTATCGGGATCGACAATATAGATAAAATTATCGGTATTATCGCCCACAAAGGCCGATATTTTATTATAAGCACTTAGAATTTCAACTTCTTCATGCAAGTGCTTGCCCTGCAAGATAATCGAAAAAACCCTCGTCATATAGTTTAGGGTATTCATTTCGATATCGGTCCATACCCGATTTTTTTCGCAATCTTCGATGCCGATAAAAAAGGTTACTGCATCATCACTTTTAACCTGGCTATGGACAAAGGATTTGGTTTTATAGCTGCTGATAATATCCAAAACCCGTTTTTCAAGCGTACATTTGCTGATATCGGGGCAAGAATATACACCATTAGGAGAGCAACTTTCCAGCAAATCATCGATATAGCTGGCCGGAAAAGCAACTTCTTTATGGGGATGCGGCTCAATACCATCCCTGCACCATTCGTAGGTAAAGCTATAGGTTTGGCCATTATCAAAAGATTCGCCGATTAAGCAGCGGCAGGCATTATAACTTTGGCCTAAATAGCGCAAGGCATCACTAATAGCCATATGATCGCTATTGCGCTCATACAGAATATTAAAAATAGAGGCTGTAATGGCATAATCCATATTTAAGCCGGATATTTTGCCGGCCTTGGCAGCCCTAGATAAAAGAGCATCATCATCTTCCTGGTCATCATATAATAACCAGGCTTGGTTGATTAGCTTAGCCTTAAACAGAGCCTTATCGGCGCATTGCCAATAATGTATATATGGTAATTGGCTATCTGTACAAAGCACCACCCCGGCCTTAATCTCGATACTAACTTGGCTCTGTGGCAGCGTATATGGGCTATTAATCTGGCTAATAAAATCATTAACCTTAGAAATTAATAGCTCTTTAGATTTATAGTTGGCAATATAAATTGCAAATTCATCGCCGCCGATACGGCCAATAATATCTTTTTCATAGCTCCAAGAATTAAGACGCCCTGCTAATTGGCGCAAAATTTCGTCGCCGTAAAAATGGCCATATTGCTCATTAAAGGCCTTAAAGTTGATAATATTCAACACTAATAATGCCGCTTGCTCATCCCCTTTAGCTAGTTTTTCGCCAATAATAGCTTCGGTATCCATTTTGCTATAGCATTTAGTTAGCGCATCAAATCTAGCCTGCTTTTCTAAAAGTTTTTGCTGATGAATATCATGGGCACGGCCAATAATTATCAATGGCTCATTTTGATTATCATAAATAAATTGATAAAAAATCCGATAGTAGCGATAAGTGCCATCACCTTGAATAATTCGCAAATCCTGGGGTTTGATTATCCCCTTATTCATATTATCGGCTAGCTCTTTATAAAGAGGGATATCTTCTTCATGAACATAGGACTCATTATAGATAAAAGGCACTGCATTATTGCCATAATCTTTATCCGAAAATTTTTGCAAACCGCCGCCTAAAAATTGGACGGTTGATGTTCGTTTATCAACAGCAAAAAACAAATCATCGCTAACTTCGGATATTTTGCTTAAAAAAGCTTTTTCGGGTATACGATTGCGAAAATAAAAATCATCATCCGCTGTTTGAATGCGTTTAAAATCAGGGCGCAGATCGCGAACAAAACCGACAATAAAGGATTGCCCATCAATTAAGTTTAGCTTAGTTAAGGTAATTTCGGCAGGCAAATCATGGCCATCATTATCTAAATGCAGCCACTTAAACTGATGATGACCTTCTTTTTGCAAAATAGCCATATTACGCTTAAACATTTCGGCCGAGCTAAGTCCATTGGGCTGCATTTGTGGCGAAAACTTATGAAAATTACGCAGATATTCGTCCTCGTCTTCGATGCCAAATATATTTAGCACTTGCTTATTACAGGCAATATTATTCATATCGCCATCCCATAAATTAAGAGCAAGCGGTGTTGTGTCAACAATATTTTGCAATACCTTAACAAAACTTTCTTTAGAAATATTAGCTATATCTTTCATTATGATTAACCTCTCGCAAAATCCTAAGCTGCTACTTAAAAAAAATTTTTACCATAAATAGCCAAAAATTTTAGATATTTTAATTTGTCATTTTGTACTTACTATTATTATAGCATTATTTGACATATTTTCCAAGTAAAAATATTATTTTTTATTGATATTTAATTGACAAAAAGCAACTAAACCGCCAAAGTAATAAAATTTAAGCGATAAAAAAAGACTATAATAAAATTTACACATTTTATTACAGTCTTTTTTTAATTCAGTTAATCATGTTTAATCATCGGTATCGATATCATATTCCAAAACGGCGCCACTTATAGCATTAATCGTATATTCATATTCAGTACGGCCTATTTCCCATTCTACTTCATATTCGGCCTGGCCATCATCATGATCAAATTCACATTTTAAGGCGCCTGCTTCGGAGGCATTAATCCCGGCATG
>CAYJBP010000003.1:18976-48710 GCA_964368605.1 uncultured Peptococcaceae bacterium
CCGGCATGCTTTAAGGCTATTGCCTTGGCTTGCTCTTCGCCGATATAATCGCTTGCTGCTTCAGGCTGCTGTGCAGCAGTAGCCACAACTAATGTTTCGCCAGGCAAGTCGGCTACAGGTACAGGGGCGGCCTCAAGCTCGGCTGTATCGATAGGCTTAGGATCGGGAGATGGATTAGCCTCTGTTACTATAACAGGGCTTGGCTCGGTTGATTGAGGATTAGGATTTGTTGAGGGACTTGTTTCCGGTTCGGGAGTAGGGCTTGGTGCGGGGCTAGTTTCGCTAATTGCCGGTTTTAGCTGATCAAAATCATATTCGGCAACTTTACCACTAATAGCATTAATGGTATAATCATATTCGCCGCTAGCCAATTTAAATTCGATTTCGTATTCCTTGTCGTCATTATCAAAGCTATTATATAAATATTCGATATCCAAAGCATCTACCCCGGCATGTTCAAAGGCAATGCTTTGCGCCTCCTCTTTAGTGATATACTTGCTGGTTTGGATATTGCTTTGTGCCGCCAGCGAAACTACTGTGCCGCCAACTACTATTACTCCTGCCAGTGCTAAAACCCATATTTTGGAACCTATTTGAAATTTCATTATTATTTCCGCCTTTCTAACTTATTATGGCTTTATTATAAATTGTCAAGATTAAAAGAAGATTAAAGATTAAGCTTTTTTAAAAATAATTGTAAAACAGCTACCTTGATTTAGTTGGCTTGTTACAAAAATCTCGGCTTCATGGATTTTAACAATTTGCAAAACCATAGCCAGCCCCAAGCCCATACTACCACTATTATCGGAGGTGCGGGCCTTATCTACCTGATAGAAGCGCTGCCAAATCTTGGCTATATTTTCTTGGGCAATACCGATGCCATTATCACTGATTGCCAAGCTTATCTGCTCATCAATAGTCTTTAAGCTAACCTTTATCCAGCCATTTTCAGATCCATAACGATAGGCATTGCTAAGCAAATTATTAAGCAGCCTAATCAACATCGAGCGATTGCCATTAATCATTATATTAGGGCTAATATCGGCCTTTAATTCGATATTTTGCCTAGCCAACAGGCTTTGCTCCTCGCAAACAATTGCTATTAACTCGCTTAAATTTAACGGACAAAACGTGGGGTTTTCGATACCCCTTTCCAGGCGGCTTAAAGCCAAAAGTTCGCCGATTAAGCGCGACATTCGACCGGCCTGTTTATGAATAACGGCCAAGGCCTCTTGCTGATCGACAGCCGTTGATTGCTGATCAAGGCCAAATTCGCTTTGTGCCAAAATAATGGCCGTAGGTGTTCTTAATTCATGCGAAACATTTTGCGAGAACTGTTTTTCGGCCTCGAAGGCATTTTCCAAACGATCGAGCATCTGATCAAAAGCCGTGGCCAGAATAGTAATTTCTTTGCTGGAATTGTTTAAGTTAAGCCGCAGCGAAAGATCTTTACTATGACTGATATGCTCGGTAGTTTGAATTATTTTATCGATAGGCCTAAAGGTAAGTTTAACAATAAAATAAGAGCCTAAAGTACCTAAAATAATAAAGATAGGTAAGGAGAATAAGGCAATTTGCAAAATGCTGTTAATACCTGCGGCCACCTCGTCAACAATGATAATGCCCCGCAGCCAAAGCTTATGATTATAGTCTTCTACATCGGATAGAATATCATAAATATAGTAGCGGCTGCCATTGCTTTCAAGTTGCGATATCTGTTTATCTTGCAGGGGCGGATTTTGGCTAAATTGCTCGGGAAAATCGCCATAAAGCAAATTACCTTCGGTATCATAAACCAAAGTATAAACACTGTTTTTAAAGAAGTCGATGTCTTCGATATCGAGCATGCCATCATCATATTCCAGCTCGTCGGCATTATCCTCTACCACTTTTCGCAATTGCTTATTGCTGCTATCTTGAATAATATTATCGCTAAAAGAAAATAATAGCAAAATCACAATAATGGCCATTACCGTCATTAGCAGGCCTGTTAACAAAGTTAATTTTAATTTAGCGGATAGATTTTTCATAAACTCACCTTTAGCACATAGCCCATGCCACGTACAGTATGGATTAATTTGTAATCAAAATTGTCGTCTATTTTTTTGCGCAGATAGCGGATATAAACATCTACTACATTGGTGCCGCCTTCATAATCAAAATTCCAGATATGGTTTTCGATTTTATCACGGCTAAGAACCAGCCCTTGATTGATAATCAGATATTCTAAAATAGCATATTCTTTGGCCGATAAATTAATTGACAAGCCGCCCCTTTGCACAGTTTTGGCATTGGTATCGACAATTAAATCGCCAACTTGATAGATATTGGTAAGATTGCCGCTATTTTTGCGAATTAAAGCACGCAGGCGAGCCTGTAATTCGGCAAAAGAAAAAGGCTTAATCAGATAATCATTAGCGCCTAAATCTAAGCCGGTAACCCGATCTTCGATGGTATCGCGGGCGGTTAAAAAAATAACCGGGGTGGCAATACCTAAGCCACGGATACGGCTGATTAGGCCAAAGCCATCCAGTTTAGGCATCATAATATCTAAGATAATGGCATCGTATTCGGTTGCGGTAATAAAATCTAAGGCTTCTAGCCCATCGAAACAGCTATCGGTGGAATAGCCCTCTCTTTGCAACTGTTTGGCGATGATATTATTCATATCTTTTTCGTCTTCGGCAATTAAAATACGCATGACCGGCACCTACTTTTGTTTTTAGTTAATTGTACAATTTATAGATTAAAGGGAGATTAAAAATAATTATTAAAAAAATGAAAATTTCTATTGCATTTTAGAGTAATTTGGGTTACGATGATATCGCAAATAAATTAAGAGGTGTAAAAATGAAAATAAAAGAGCATTTAATGGCTTTAATTGGCAGTTTTATCACGGCCTTTGCGGTAGCGGCGATTTTGGCGCCTAATGATTTAAATACCAGTGGGGTAACAGGCCTTGCCATTGTGCTGGAAAGTTTAACCAATATTAATTATTCGATTATAAGTTATATGATTATGGGTTGTATTTTTGTATTGGCCTTTGTGGCTATAGGCAAGCAGGCTGTATTAAAAATGATATTTGTATCATTAACATATCCGGCTTTTTTAATGCTACTTCAACAATTAAATATCGAATTAATTATTGATGATAAAATTTTGGCCTTAATTACCTTTGCCTTGATTTATGGTTTGGGTAGTGGCATAGTATTGCGTTATCATTTTACTTTTGGCGGAATGGATACAATAGCCAAGATTATTACTACTAAGCTGTTGCCCTTTGTAAATGTAAACTATATAATGATGGGCTTGAATGCTTTTGTTTTAATTTTTACAGGCATAGTATTTGGTTTTGAGATTGCCCTATATGGTTTGGTGGGCGAGATTATCTTTACCAAGGTAATTGATTATGTGATGTTTGATTTTGGAACCAGGGTATATAAGCATGAGATTATTACCGAGAAGCATGAAGAGATGGCCGAATATATAATGACGCGGGTAAAGCGAGGGGTAACTATTAAGGAGATTACAGGAGCATATACCAAGCAGAGGAAGATTCAGCTATCTTGCGTGTGTTCGCCTAAAGAATCGATAAATATTAAAAAATATTTGGCAAGTATTGATAAAAATGCCTATGTGGAAGTATTATTGGTGGCCTCGGTATGGGGCAGCGGCTCCAGATTCAAGCGCATTGACGATGAAAACTAAAAAGTTTTAATCAATTTTTTACAAAAAATTGTGGGGTTTGGGGCTAAGCCCCAAGGTCTTAAAAAGGGGCTGTTGCAACTATTTGCGACAGTCCCTTTTTATTTAACTAATCAAGATTTAATAGCATTAGCAAAAATATAGTCATCTAAATGCGCATTTATCCTTACCTGCTCGCCTATTTTCATTTCCTTATTAATGGCGCAGGCTATTATGCTGCCATCTGCGGCCTCTAAATTGTAAACAAATATGTCGCCTAAATAATTTACAGCCCTAATTGTGCAGGCCAAACCCTGCCTATCCTCAAAAAAAGCGGCTAGGCGATAGTATAAATCATAAGCCCCATCAGCTAGGTTTAATGGGCTATTGCCAAAAACAGTTTGGGCTATTCCCTTTTTTACCAGTGCCTTAATACAATAACTTTCGCCCAAAAACTTAGCCGCATTTAAACTATTAGGCTTTTTGTATAACTCAAAAGGTGACCCTACCTGCGCTACCTTGCCATCAAACATTAAGACTATTTTATCCGACATCTTAAAGGCTTCTTCCTTGCTATGGGTAACCAAAATGATGGTGGTTTTAGTTTCACGATGGATTTTTCTAATCAAATCTTGCATGCTCTGCCGCAGGCGATTATCTAAATTCGAAAAAGGCTCATCCAATAATAATAAATCAGGGTTGATAGCTAAAGCCCTAGCCAAAGCCACCCTTTGTTGCTGCCCTCCCGATAATTGATAAGGCAATCTATCCTCTAAATCATTAAGCTCTACCAAATCTATTAAATTTTCTACCTGTACCTTTATCTGCTCTTTAGGCAGCTTGCGCGCCTTTAAACCAAAGGCTATATTCTTTTTAAAACTTAAATGAGGGAATAATAAATAATCCTGGAATACCAAAACAGCACCCCTCTTTTGAGCAGGCAAAGCGCTAACATCCTGATTATTAATGATAATCTTACCACTATCGGCCTTGATTATTCCGGCCAATATCCTTAATGTTGTAGTCTTACCACAACCGCTCGGCCCTAAAACTGAAACCATCTCGCCTTGCTTAATATCGATATTTATCCCTTTAAGTATATAATCATTATCAATTTTTTTATGAATATCAATTAGCTTAAGCCAACTCATCTATTTTTCCCCCTTTTGAATAAGCCCAAACCTCGTCTAAAAATAATAGCCCCTGCTATAATTGTAAATATATAAACTATACTATAGGCAGCCGCCAAGTTTCTATCCCCTTGCTGAATATAGGGGAACATTACTATCGGTAAAGTTTTTACCATACCGCCGCCAATTAAAAATGTTAAAAAATATTGACCAAAAGAGATAATATATACCATGCCAAATGCCCGAATTATTGAGGGCAAAAGCGCCGGGATGCTTATTTTAAATATATTGCGCCAAAAAGATGAACCAAGCATCTCGGCCTGCAATTCGTATTTATTGCCCAAAAAGGCACAAGGTGTATGCAGCATTAGCATTGCATAGGGAATGCAGGGTATCATATTGGCAATAATTACCCCGGCATAACTATTGGCTAAATTAAGATTTAACATAAAGCCATATAAGCTCATACCAATTGCCACAGGCGGAGTTAAAAATGGCGCCCAAATTAAGGCATAACATAAACCCTTAAAACGGAATTTATAAGTAGCCAAAATTTTGGCCATCGGTAAAGAGATTATGATGGTTAAAATACTTATTACCAAGGCCATCAATACACTGGTTAAAACCACCGATAAAGTTTGGGAATGGGGCGAAATTAAATAGACAAAACTATTAAAATCATATTTAGTAGGTAATAAATACGGCCACTGCCAACGGGCGGCAATGCTCCATACAAATAAGGGTAAAAAACTTAGCAAAATTAAGGACGCATATAACCAGATAAGCGGCGGCGCCGCCTTTTGATAAACAAATTTATTCTCGACCACATCCAAACCATAAGTACGACCTTTTTTTTCAAAATAAATATAGATAAAAAGAAAAATGAATGAAAGAAAAATAATAATCATATTTATAACCTGAGCACTGATGCGATTAAGCAAATCATTGCCGGTATAATAATCATAAGCCAAAACCGATAAGGCCTTAGGGCTGGTAGCCCCCAGCAAAATCGGCAATTCGAAATCGCCTATTGAATAGGCCAAAAGCAGCAAAAATGAGGTGATAATATTAGGCATAGCCAAAGGCAAAAGTACCGATTTAAAAATATAAGCGGAATCGGCACCTAAATTTTCCGCAACCTGATAAAGCTTGGCATTAGCCACCCTAAATACCGCAAGCACCGTGGCAATTACAAAGGGGATACCTTTAAAAAGATAGCCCAAAATTACCCCGATACCATAAGGATCATTAACAAAATGGCCAAAATCGGCAGGCTGCATATCATTTATAAATAAAGCCGCAAAACGGGCAATAATACCACTTTGAGAAAAAAGCAAAAAGATAATAGTTACCACCACCAAATGCGGTAGCATTATTGGCAAATTTAAAATATAATTGATAAAACTATTGCCCCGATATCTAAAAAAACATAGAGCCAAAATTACACCGATAATAGTGGCCAATAAAGCCGAACTTAATGAATAAAACAAAGTATAACCAAAACTATGCCAAAAACCGGCCGAATTAAAAACATTAAGATAGAAATCTAAACTTAGTCGATCATAACCCAAAGAAGGCATATAACCTAAACTGTGAATAAAACCCTTAATTAATGGCCATACAAAAAAAACGGCCAAAAAAACAATGCCCGGTAATATGCCCCAATTTTTGATTAGAAAGCTGCTTTGCCCATATCTGGACAAAGCAGCCTTGCTCTTAAATAAGTTTATAAAACTTCCTCCAACCAGATCTCGTCGATCATCATTACTAATTTAGCATTAGCTTCGGGTAAGGTAGGGCCGGCATATTCTACATCGGCAAGTAGCTCTTGATCTTCAGCACTTAAATTTTCTAAGGCCAATACAGGCAAATCACCCCAATTGGCACTATCGGCCTTGGCAGCCTGCATTTCTACCGATAGCAGCTCATTAATAAGCATCATCGCCCCGGCGGCATTAGGTGCATTGGCCGGTATTGTTAAATAATGGGTATTAGAAATACCACCCTTAGCCAAGGTAAATACCTCGGTTTGGGCAGGATATAAGCCCTCGGCTACCGCTTTATTAACGCCATCTACGGTATAAGTCATGCCAAAGGCAATCTCGCCATCGGCATACATATTAGAAAGCTGGGCAAAATTAGCAGGATAAGTAGTGCCTTCTCGCCATAAATTAGGCTTAATCTCGTTTAAATAGGCAATGGCCGGGGCAATAATTACGCGCAATTCTTCTTTGGTTAAGTCGCCGTTTAGGAGTAAGGCCGGATCAATCATTTGCATGATGATATTACGCACAAAGGCACTGCCGGTAAATTCCGGCGGCGCAGGATAAGTAAATTGGCCGGGATTTTCGGCAATCCAAGCTTTTAGTTCATCCAAATCTTGCGGCATTTGATGCTGCTCGGTATCGGTAAAGAATACCAACTGTGCCCTGCCCCAAGGCGCTTCCATGCCCTCGGTAGGAATGCCAAAATCATGGTTTAAGGCCATATCATTCAAATCTAAATTAGCGCTATTGGGCAAATTCTCTAAAAAGCTGCCTAAAAGTAAATCACTTTGTTTGGCTGTATAAAAATTCTCGCCATTTAGCCAAACAATATCGATAGTGCCTGTTGTTTCGGCCTCTTTTTCGGCCAACATTCTGGTTAAAATCTCCTGAATATCCATGCCAACCCGATTTAAGGTAATATTATATTCGGCCATAAGCTTATCGGCCACAATGGTATCGATATAGGTATTTACCTTATCATCGCCACCCCAGCCATATAGGTTTACGGTAGTGCCCTCGGCGGCGGCATCAATATCCTGCCACTGCATTTCTAAAACATCGGCAGGTGCAATAGCAGGTGCCTCATCGGCACCACAAGCAGTTATGCCTAAAAGCATAGCCGCAGATAATAAAATCAAGATTAATTTTTTCATTTTTAACTCCTTAAAAAAAAAATTGTGGTAAAAACATTATCTTGTTATTTTACCACAATTTTATAATAAGTTAAAGTACTTTTGCTAAAAAAGTTTTTAATCTTTCGCTTTGAGGATTATCAAAAATATCGGCCGGGCTGCCTTCTTCTACAATTACACCTTCGTCCATAAAGACCACTTTTTTTGCCACTTCCCGAGCAAAACCCATTTCATGGGTAACAACTACCATCGTCATACCGTTTTCGGCTAAGCTATGCATTACCTCCAGCACCTCGCCGACCATTTCCGGGTCCAGCGCACTGGTTGGTTCATCAAAAAGCATAACTTCCGGCTCCATACATAAGGCACGCACAATAGCAATACGCTGCTTTTGTCCGCCCGATAACTGCGCCGGATAAGCCCCTGCCCGCTCGCCTAAATCAACCCTGGTTAAAAGCTTATGGGCGATTTGTTCGGCCTCTTCCTTAGACTTATTTAGCAGCTTAATCGGGGCTAAAGTCATATTTTGGAGAACTGTCATATGGGGGAATAGATTAAAATGCTGAAAAACCATGCCCATTTTGCGACGATGAATATTGATATTAATTTTGGGGTCGCTGATATCGGTATTTTCGAAAATAACCTTGCCGGCGGTTGGGCGCTCCAATAAATTTAGGCAGCGCAAAAAGGTGCTTTTGCCGGAACCTGATGGCCCAATAATGGCTACCACCGTACCTTTTTCGATGGCATAATTCAGGCCATTTAAGGCTTTAATCGCCCCACCTTTATACCATTTTTTTAGGCCTTCAACTTGAATAATTGCTTTAGCGTTCACGGGCTTTAAACCTCCTTTCCATGCGACCAATCAGAAAGGAAAGCATCGAAACAAAAGCCAAATAGATTAAAGCCACACCCATTAAGGGGAAAAGATAATCATAGGTAATGCCGCCCACTTTATTAGCCGAAAAGGTTAAGTCGGAAAGGCCGATATAGCCGGCCACGGCAGTTTCCTTAAGCAGCACAATACATTCATTACCCAAGGCCGGCAAAACAGCCTTAAAGGCTTGTGGTAGGATAATATGACGCATGGTTGGCACATAAGCAAAACCTAAGCTGCGCCCGGCCTCGGTTTGACCACTATCTACCGACATAATGCCGCCGCGGACAATTTCGGCCACATAGGCACCGGAATTGATGCCGAAAGTAAGGATACCAACTAAAATTTTATTGCGTGAACTGGCCATAAAGACAAAATACATTAATAATATCTGCACAACAACCGGGGTGCCTCGCACCACGGTTAAATAAAGTTTGGATATAAAATTGGCAAAACATAAAAGGTATTTAGGAAAGCCCTGCATTTCCTGGCCGTTTTTATCCCAGCTTACCCTAATTAAAGCCACAATAACCCCAATTATTACCCCCAGCAATAAGGCTGCAAAGGTTAAAATTAGGGTGTTTTTTAGGCCGTCTAAATAAATTAAATAGCGTTGTTCATAGACAAAGGCTTGGTAAAAGCCATAAAATATATCATATGGTTGCTCCGGCAAATTGGTAATCCAAGCTGGAGCATCTACCAAAAATTGTTGATTAGCCGGTAATAAATCTGCCATTTAGCACCTCCTTCGACTAAGACCTTGGGGCTTTGCCCCAAACCCCACAACTTTTTGGAAAAAGTTGATTAAAACTTTTGGCGACGAAAGGCATACTTTCGCCGCCAATAAGCACGGATTTATTCGGCCGAAATATATTTATCGATAACAGCTTGTACAGAGCCATCATTAATCAGCTCGATGATAGCTTCGTTAACTGCCTGGTAAAGGGCAGGGTTTTCTTTATTCATCGCAATAGCATAGTTTTCGACAATATATTCGGTATCAAGAATTTTTAGGCCTTCATTGGCCTCTACAAAGGCTTTGGCCGGCTCATTATCGATAATAACGCAATCAACCTTATCGGTGGTTAAAGCCATTACGGCATCGGCGCCTTTATTATAGCGGTCGATAGTACCTAAGCCTGCATCTTCGATATCGCCGGTGGCATAGATATCGCCGGTGGTGGAAAGCTGCACGCCAATAATATGATTGGCACCTTCGGCGAGTAAATCGTCAACAGTGGTAATCGGGCTATCTTCTTTAACGATAACCACCTGCACGCCGGTAGCATAGCTTTCGGTAAAATCAACTTCTTCTAAGCGATCCGGGGTAACGGTCATGCCGGCAGCACCCAAATCAACCTTGCCACTGGTAATAGCGGTGGTGATAGAACCAAATTCCATATCTTCGATAACCAGCTCTAAGCCTAGTTTTTCGGCAATAAGGCCGGCGATTTCGGCATCGATACCAACAATTTCATTGCCATCATAAAACTCATAAGGCGGGAATTGCGCATTGGTAGCCATAATTAATTGGCCTTCGGAAACAGTGGTAAAAGCACCATCGGCAGCAGGTTCTTCGCCGCCACCACAGGCGGCAAAAGTTAACATTAACATTAATCCTAAAAGCATAATCAGTAGTTTTTTCATTGAGTTCCCCTCCAAAATTTTTACTAGTAACTAGGCGCTATTGGCATAATTAATAAACAGCACCTAGCTAGCTGAATTATTATTATCTTAGCATAGTTTGATTAAAAAATCAAGAGTTTTTTGTAAAAAAATGCAAAAAAACTTATTAATATACATAATTAGTCGATTATTATGCATTAAAAAGTAGGGGCTGTCGCATATGCGATAGCCCCTTTTTAGGTTTAAAATCTATTAATAGATTTAGGAAAGACAGTTTAATGGTTTATTTTGACAATAATTTTTTGGCTTCTCTTAGCCTTTGGCAAGCGGTAAAAGCAATCAGAATCGTAGTGAATATAACTATATAGACGAGATGATTATTAAAAATCATCATTAAGGAGAAGCAGATGAAGCCTTCGGTTCTTTCCATAACGCCGGCTTGATAGCGAAAGGATTTGACTGAATTATTGGTAGAAAGAGCACCAACGGAGAGAAAAACGCACATGGAAAAAAGGATAGCGGCAAGAAGGAAGATAAAATGCATACGCAGATGGGGGTTAAGGAAGGCGAGAACGAAGATGATGCCGAGTTCGACGAAGCGATCGAAAATGAGGTCGAGGATGGTACCCCAGGGGGATGATGTGTTGGTGATACGGGCAATAGTGCCATCGACGGCATCGAGGAAGCCGGAGAACCAGAGGGTGATAAGGGCGATGATAGGTAAATCAAGAAAAAGCCAGAGTGAGGATGAGAGCCCAATAAAAAAAGCGATACAGGTAACATTGGTAGCGGATAATTTAAGGGAAATACAAAGTTTGGCCATGGAGGCAATAAAGGGTTGAACAAATTTACGAGCATTAGAATCAAGCATAAAACACCTCAAAAATTTTACTCAATTTTTTACAAAAAATTGTGGGGCTTGGGGCTGCGCCCCAAGGTCTTCAGCGTTTTTCGGCGCAGCCGAAACAGCAAGTTATTTTGGCTACGCCTAAGGGCGCAGCCCCCTGCAATTTTGGCTAAAATTACAAGTGGGGGGCTGTCGTATTTGCGCCAGCCCCCCACTTTTTAATAACTAATTAAATAGCACCGTTATTGTCGGCCCATTTGTCAGTTAATGCCAATACTTCAGCTTTTAATTCAGCATCTACATCAGTAGAATACTCCGAAGCAACATAAGACCACTCAATCCAAGAACCATCATAGTTGTAAACATCAGTTGCACCCAATGCTTCCATCAATACAGCTTGAGTATGCGAAGAACGAACACCGCTTTGGCAGAAAGTAATTACCTTCTTACCTTCAATTAAATCGCCATAAATAGCTTGTAATTCTTCAACAGTCTTTAAGGTTGTATCCTCGTTTAAGGCCTCTGTCCACTCGATATGAACAGCTCCGGTTAATGCTCCGGTACCAAATGCGCCGGACGAAGAAGAAGTCTCTTCACCATTGTATTCGCCGGCAGAACGAGTATCAATTACTACCCACTCATCAGGATTGTTTAAAGCTGCTACAACTTGATTAATATCTACACCCAAAGCTTCGGGAGTATAGCTGGCATAGGTGTATTCGGTTACGGCATCTTCATTAGCCAAAGTTACCAAATCGCCGCCGGTATCATAGCCCATGGCATCATAGTTATCAATACCGCCATCAAGCATATAGGCATTCTCATGGCCGATTAATTTTAATTGCCAGTAAAAACGAGCACTGTCATGCATAGCACCGGCCGAGTAAACAACAATTGTGCTCTCGGGGGTTGCACCGGCTTTAGATAATAAATCGGCAGTTACTTCCGGAGCTAAACGGAAACCACCAACATTAGCGCTGATAGCCTCGGTGCTGCCCTCGCCCGAATAATCGGGACGCCATACCCGATAGGTAGTATCAGCAGGTGCGGAGCTTTCTAAGCTAAAAGGCACTAAAGCCTTAACATCGCTTACTACACCAATTACAATAATATCATCGCCGGCATCAAGGGCGGCAGACAATTGCTCGGCAGACATAAATGCTGTGCCATCATACTGATAACCGCTAGCTTCTTCGGCAGGCTCTTCTGTTGCATCTTCAGCAGGTTCTTCGGTTACATCTTCGGCCGGAGTTTCCTCAACCGGGGCTTCCGGGGTTTCGACAGGCTCTTCAGCACCACCGCAACCGGCTACCACCAACAACAATAAAGCCATAACTAATACAAGATACTTCTTCATTTCCATTCTCCTCCTTTTTTTAGGGAAAACCCTTATATATAAAAATCAGATGATTTTTATAACTAATCCTTAAGATTGATACCCTTTTTCTTCGCAATATATTTGGGAATTAAAGATACCAAGAATAAAATAATACCGGCACCGGCAAATTGAAATAATAAAGTTAGCGATACACCATTAGTTACAATTTCGCCGGCCATATAGGCATAGATAAAAGAACCGGGCGCCATGGTGATAAAAGATACCAAGGCAAAGGTTAAAACATTAATATTAGTAATACCATAAGCATAATTTTGAACATTATAGGGGAAAATTGGCACTAAACGAGTAAGAATTAAAAAGCTAACCCCGTTTTCGGCACAGCCTTTTTCGATTTTTTGGAAAATAGCATTATCGGCAAACTTGTTTTTAATGGCATCACGAGCCACATATTTGGCAATGATAAAGGCAACGGTAGCGCCGATAGTAGCGCCGATTAAGGAAATTAAACCGCCCAATACCGAACCAAAGGTAATGCCGGCCACAATGGTAACGGCCGAGGCAGGTATCATACAAACGGCAACAATAATATATAAGGCAGTATAAGCAGCATAACCAATAAAGCCCAGCTCGGCAAAATAAGCTTGCATGGCATCTACATCGGTAATAAATTTAAGTAAGCCGGTAAAATAGGCAACCGCAATTACAATGGCAATAACAGCAACCGCAATTAGGATTTTTTTAAGGCCGCCACCTTTGCCCTTGCTTTCGGCTTGCTCTTTAACAGGTTGATTTGACATTTTAAGCCTCCTATAAAACAATTATTTAAACATCTTATTTAAGCCTTTTTTGGTTTTATAACGATTGCCCCAAGCCGTCATGGTTTGGGATAAAGTATCTTCCGGAGGGGTATCACCATTTTTAATCACATCGCCCCATACCAAGTCGAGAATATGCCAAGCCTTAGCACCGCCCATTAACATCGATTGACGGCAAGCCGCACAATAAGTGATAACATTTTCGGTGGGGAAATCCGCTACCCTTCTGGCCATAACCCTTTTGGCAACTTCCGGGTTAGCCGGCACAATCATGCCACCAAAACCGCAGCAACGAGTGGTTTCACGGGTTTTTTCCGGCTCTACATATTGATACCCCATTTGGTCTACTATCCAACGGATACCGTCGAAAATAGCCGCATAAGGGCGGATAGAGCAAGAATCATGCAAAGAAAATACAATATCGCTATTTTTGCCTTTGCCGACAACTTCTTGCGGCAGGCCGATTTGGGGTAATAATTCCCAAAGCGAAGTTACTTTAACATTAGCATTCTTTTTGATAATTTTATAGCAGCTTTGGCAGGATACGATTAATTCATCGCAGCCGATATAGGCTAAATCCTCATTAAAGCCGGCAAATCTTTCTTTAAACTTTTCTTCTTGGCCAACAGCGCTGGTAGGCTTGCCGCAGCATTTTTGAATAACTGCCAAATCGGGGTAAACAGTACGTAAATATTCGGCGGTTTTTAATACCAATTGCGGATTATAAGAAGCCAAGGCGCAACCGCCCATATATGCTTTTTTACTCATTATTTGCCTCCTTTACGCCTGGTAGAGAATAGTTTAGAAAATCCTAATAATTGATGCATATTAATGGCTTTATGGCCGGCCATCGGCGATTTGCCGCCATTGGCTTTAACCATTTCCTTGCGGATTTCGCCAAATAATTCGCTAAACTTATATTCTTCGGGGCAAACAATAGTGCATTGATCGCACATATTACAGGTATAAGGGATAACCGGCTCGATATTGCCTGTTGCCACAAAATCTTTAAATAATTCGCCGGGATAGGCAGTAAAATCATTAAGCATTAAGCATTCGGTCATGCACTTTTTGCATTCGCATTTTAGGCAACGACCGGCCTCGGCCAAGGCAGTTTCCTTGTCAAAGCCATGGTCATATTCATTAAAATGCTTAATCCGCTCGGCAGGGGCATCTTCACGCACATGCAAGCGTGGTAAATCAACTACATCTTGGGGCAAGGGGATATCTAGATTAGAAGTATAACCCACCTCCTTGACAAAATCACGGTCGGCCTTAATATCTTGGCCTGCCAAATAACGATTGGCCGAAATAGCTGCCTTGCGGCCAAAGGCCATCGCCTCTACCACAATGGCGCTGCCTGCGCAATCGCCTGCGCCAAATACGCCGGGTAAGGCAGTTTCCATAGTTTGTTTATCGCAAACCAAACGGCCGCCGCCAATTTGTTCTAATTTGCCACCGCTAATATCTTCTACAACTTGGCCGGTAGCAAAAATAGCGGTATCGATATCTAAATGAGTTAGCTTATCTTTATAGCTGGGATTAAACTTGCCATCTTTATCAAATACAGAGATAACTTCCCTAATTTTTGCGCCGCTTAAAGCACCGTCTTTTTGCTCAAAATTCTTGGTGCCATAGCCGGCATAAAGAACAATACCTTCCTCGGCCGAGGCAATTTGCTCATGCTTAGTGGCCGGCAAATGCTCTTTATCTTCCAAAGCCACCATATACACTTTATCGGCACCCAAACGTAAAGAGGTACGGGCGCAATCCATGGCCACATCGCCGCCGCCAATTACCAATACATTCTTTAATGGCAAAGTGGTGCGCTTTTCCAAAGAGGCCAATTTAAGGAAATCAACCGCATTGCTAATACCGGTACAATCATCGCCCTCGGTTTTAATCTGGCTGCCTTTATGGGCACCATGAGCCATAATCACTACATCATAATCAGCTTGTAATTGCTCAAAAGTAATATCCTTGCCGATCTCGGTATTCATAATAAAATTAATGCCTAGTTTTTGTAAATAACTGTATTCAAAATCGATGATATGTCGGGGCAGACGATACTCGGGTATACCTACCCGCATCATGCCACCAAAAACTTCAAGCTTCTCATAGACATCTACCTGATGTCCTTCCTTGCGCAAATCAATTGCTGCTTGCGCACCACCGGGGCCGGCGCCGATTACGGCAGCCTTTTTGCCTGTTGCAGGCTTTACCGATAAATCCCATAAGTTTTCATTATCGGCGGTATCGGCAGCATATCTTTTTAAAGTGGCAATAGATATCGGCTGCTGATACTCTTTACAACGGCGACATTCATCTTCGCAAGGGTGTGGACATACACGTCCTAGGGTAGCCGGCAAAAATAATTGCTCACGAATGGTAAGCAGGGCTTCTTCTACTTTGTCCTCGGCAATTAAGTTAACATACTTAATTACATCAGTGTGCATAGGACAGCGAGTAGAACAAAAAGCATATTGATGGCCCTGACATTCGTCGGCAATCTTATGGGCTAACTCCATAATTTTGTCATTATAAGGCAAAACGGTTCACTCCTTTTTGTATACAATAAACTAAATTCTTTTATGATTATACCTCTTTATTTAAATGAAGTCAACATATTTTGCTATTTGTAAAAAAAATGTTTATTTGGGATTAAAAAAATAATACCAAAATTCACCATTTTATGCTATAATATATAAATAACTAAATATGCAAATTAAGATACACTTCTATAGGAGGGTAAAATATGACAAAATTATACGACTTAGCCATTATCGGCGGCGGCTCGGCAGGCTTGGTGGCGGCGGCTATGGCCAGCGGCATGGGAGCTAATGTTTTATTGGTAGAAAAGCGCAAAATGGGTGGCGATTGCCTTAATTATGGCTGTGTGCCGAGCAAGGCTTTTTTAAAGGCCAGCCGTTTGGCTTATCAAATAAAACATAGTGCCGATTATGGCATTAAAGTAGATAATGCCGAGATATCCTTAGCCAAAATCATGGCTAGGGTACAGGATGTTATTGCCGAAATTGCCGTCCATGATTCGGTAGAGCGTTTTGAATCTTTAGGGGTGGAAGTTGTTTTAGGCGGTGCGGCATTTGTCGATCCTTGCACTATCGAGGTTAATGGCCAAAATTATCAGGCCAAAAAATTTCTTATTGCGGCCGGTTCCAGCGCTTTTGTACCGCCGATTAAAGGTTTGGATCAAATCGATTATTATACCAACGAAACCATTTTTGGCATGCAGGATTTGCCCGAAAAGCTAATTGTTTTAGGGGCAGGCCCTATTGGCTTAGAATTGGGCCAAGGCTTTGCTAATTTAGGCTCTAAGGTGGCGGTTTTTGATCGCAGCCCAGCCATATTCGGCAAAGATGAGCCGGAGGTTGCGCCAATTATGGAGCAAGCCTTAAACCGCAGCGGCTTAGAATTATTTACTAATTGCAGCATCTTAGCGGTAGAAAAAAAGGGGCAGCAAATTGCCCTTAAAATCGAAATAGACGGCAAAGAGCAAACCTATTTAGGCGATGCCATGCTGGTAGCCCTAGGCCGTGCCGCCAATACCAAAGGCTTAAACCTAGATGAAATAGGTATTGCTACCGATTCCCGTGGTTTTATTATTGTAAATGATAAATTGCAAACTAATATCGCCCATATTTTTGCCGCCGGCGATATTCGCGGCAAGTTTCAGTTTACTCATACCGCCTCTTATGAAGCAGCCATTGCCGTGCGTAATGCCCTGGTAAGGCCGATATTTAAAACCAAATATTATAATTTAGCCTGGACCACCTATACCATACCGGAAGTTGCTCATGTAGGCTATTTAGAAGAGCAAGCCAAGCAAGATGGCCTATTTGGTAGCGCCTATTCCCTACCGATTGATAATAATGATCGCGCCAAGGCCGAGAATGATCGCTTAGGTTTAGTCAAAATTATCCTTGATACTAAAGGTATAGTTATCGGGGCAACAATTGTGGGCGAAAAAGCCGGTGAAATGTTACCTGTTTTATCTTTAATGGTTACCGAAAAAATCAAATTAAAGGCGGCCTTAGGTATGATTTATCAATATCCTATTCAAGGCGAAATTGTTAAGGCCTTGGCTTTAAATCATTTTAAAGATAATATTAAGCCCTGGCAACAAAATATGATTAAACAAATTATCAAATAAAGTGGGGATAAAAATGAATGAATTTAAATCTAAAGATGATTATAAAAAGAATTATCGTGGCCAGGTAAGGCGCGATATTATTTGTAAATTAATAACGGTTTGTGCCGTTTTTGCTTGGATTTTGATTATGCTGGCTTTATTGATGTGGCAAAGTGCCGAGCCCGCCTTTTTAACGGTATTTAATGAATATAGCCATGATCAGCTTACTGTTACCTGGGATTTTTTCCTATTGCGTATTTCCTTTTTATTGATGATTATCACTTTACTATTTTGCATAATTGGGGTATGGTTTAATGCAATGCGGATGAAACGCTCTTATGATAAGCTAAATAAATCGAATATTTTTATCGGTATTTTTACCCTAATTGCCATTATTTATTTTTGGAATGAGTTTAGCGCCTTTTTATAAGTGGCAACAGAATAAATGCTTGTATATTACTTTATTTTATGATAAAATATTATGCAAATAAATTTATAAGCCACTAGCACCGAATAAAGCTTTCAATAAAGGCGGCAAATACATGCAAAATAGCAGTGATTATCAATTTCTTGATTATCTAAATAATTTAAAAGCAAGCAGCGCCACGATTAGTCAGATGCTAGGCATTATCGATAATACCCCTATGCCGATAAGCCTTTGGGATATCAATGCCGGTGAAGTTGTTTTTTGCAATCAATTTGCTGTACCGTTTTTTGGGCTAAAGGATAAGGTTGAGTTTATTAATAATTTTTTAAACCTTTCGCCAACAACTCAACCCGATGGCCGCAATTCCCAGCAAACGGTATTGGCTTATATTAAGGCGGCTGCCGATACCGGGCATCAGCATTTTAGCTGGCTTCATTGTAATTTACAAGGCGAGGAAATACCTTGCGAAATCTTTTTATATAATTTAATTTTGCCCGATGAAAAAGGCGGCAACTTAGTTGTGGGCTTTATCCATGATTTGCGCGGCCATTTGGCAGCCTATGACGATCATGATGATTTGGGCTTTTCATTTTTTAATAATATTTCCGATAAGCAATTATTTAATATGGTGGCCGAATTAAGCGCCGAATGGTTTTGGGCCTATGATACCAAAGCCAAAACCATTCAATTTTATGGCAAAGGCCGTGAGATTTTGGGGCTACCCGATACAAAGCAACCTTTTCCCAAAGACGTAATCGAAAGTGGCATTGTTTATCCTGATGATTTAGGCAATTTTATCGATTTTGCCAATACGATGAATAAAGGCTTAAATAAGCCCTATGAAGTTCGTTTTATCCTGCCGGATGGCTCATTCCGCTATTATCGGCTTATCTATCAAACCATTTATGATAGCGAAGGCAATCCCATCTTTAGCGTGGGCAAAACCTATGATATCCATAATCAAAAAACCTTAGAAGTATTATCACGTACCGATTTATTAACCAATTGCCTAAATAAAGTTACCACCGAAAACACGATTAAAACCATTCTTAATAGCTCTAAAGATACTGCCCATGCCTTTTTTATCATCGATATCGACGATTTTAAGGCTGTAAACGATAATTTAGGCCATCATTTTGGCGATATTGTGCTTAAAGAATTGGCCAATAATTTGCATGGCCAATTTAGGGATGGCGACATTATCGGCCGTATCGGCGGCGATGAATTTATTGTTTTTGTGCGCAATGTTACCGATATTCAAATTATCAGCAATAAAGCCGAATCAATAGCCTCTATTTTTCAAAACAACTATACTGGCGAAGATGGCGATTTTAAAATATCCGGCAGCATTGGCATTGCCCTTTATCCCAAAGACGGCGGCACTTATGAACAGCTTTATCGGGCGGCCGACAAGGCTCTTTATCAATCAAAATTAAAAGGTAAGGATCGTTACACCTTTTATTCCGAGCAGCTTGTTAATTGCATTAGCCAAAAGCTAACAGTGCATCAAAATAGCCATCATTTAAGCAATAATTATTTTGATGCGGAGCTGATTTCCTATGTTTTTGATTGCCTATATACAAGCACTGATTTATTAGGCGAGATTGATCAGGTGCTAAAAACTATTGGCCAGCGCTTTAATGCCGATCGTTGCTATCTTTTTCAGGCCATGGACGATGGAAAGCAATACTCGGTTACCCATGAATGGGATAATGCTTCGGTAAATCCGGTTAAGCCTCTTTCGCAAAATATTGCCCAAAGCAGCCTTGATGACTTTTTAGAGGAATTTGATAATCGGGATATTATTTTTTATCATGATTTTAATCTAATCAAAAATGCTAAGGTTGCCAAGGCCATTTTGGCCAGAAATATTAAATCATTTTTATTAATTCAAGCTAGGCATCAAGATGCCCAACACCTGGTAATCGGTATCGACGATTGCAAGCAAAGAAGAATTTGGACCGAAAAAGAAATAAATACTATTAACTATGCCTTAAAAGTTATTGCCGTATTTTTAGACAAAAATAAAACTCGATAATATAAAAAAAATGCTATCGCAAATAATTTGCGATAGCATCTTTTTATTTAAATTTAGCCTAATAAATCTTTTTCCATATTCTTAAAGGCATAATCCAAAGCATTTACTACTAAATCAATTTCTTCTTTAGTGGTATTGCAGGCGCCGCCCATTCTTAAGGTATTGGGTACAAAGCCGCCTAAAAGGATATTCTTCTCGGCTGCATATTTGCTAATCAATTTAATCGGCCACTGACCAATCGATGTACCCGAGAAGGTGGTAAAGCGGTCTTCTTTGATAAACGGCTCTTTGGTGGCACGATCTTTAACAATTTCTAATTGCCAGAACATACCTTCACCGGCGATTAAGCCGATAGTTTTATATTTTTCGGCCAAAGTATGAAGCTCGGCACGGAAATATTCACCAATATCTTTGGCTTGGCCGGGAATATCATGCTTAATCATATACTCTAAGTTATACTTAGCAGCAGCCAAGGTTACAGGATGCGCCGCAAAAGTACATACATGATTCCAACGGATCGAATCCATAAAGTCGGCAACTTCTTTGCTTACCACAACAGCACCCAAAGGCAAGGCCGAACTGGTAAGACCTTTAGCAATGGTAATCATATCGGGCTTAACAGGAGTGGTAGCCATAGCCTGATGACCAAACCATTCGCCTAAACGGCCAAAGCCCATTAATACTTCGTCTACAATCCATAAAATGCCTAAGCGGTTTTTCATGGCTTCGATTTGCGGCAAGTATTCTTTAGGAGGCATAATGGTACCGGCGCCATTAGCAGGCTCGGTTACTAAAGCAGCAACATTAGCTACATTATGCGCTACGATTAATTCTTCGGTTTGCTTTACGCAGGGCAAAGTGCCATCGGCATAAACGCATTTACACTCCGGATAAGTATGGCCCAAAGAACAGCGATAGCAAAACGGAGTGGGGCAAATAAAGGTGTTTTGGAAAGTGCTACCGGGAACAGGACGAATGCCTTGCTCGGCATAAGAAGCAAAAGAACGGCTGGGTACTAAAGAGGTTAACTGGCCGGCACCTGCCGATACACCATGATAACCATGCTCACGAGTAGCAACCAAGGGCTTGCCGGTCATTAAGCGGGCAATTAAAAGAGCAGTTTCTACGGCATCGCCGCCGCCTAAGGCATAACGTACTTTGGCAGCCCAGCCACTGTCTTTTAAGATATCTTCGATTAAAATTTTGGAAACTTCGGCTTTATAATTAGTAGTATAAACATCCCATACAAAGCCATAGCGATCTAAAGCCTCTTTAATGCCTTCTTGCACTTCAGGTACCTTTTGGCCGATGTTTACACAATATAATTGATTATAAAAATCGAGCAATTTAGTGCCATCGGGAGTAATAAGATAATTACCTTCCATGGTATCAACAAAGGTTGTACCATATTCTGCATCAGTTGCAAAAGCATGGACATTATATTTTTTGTCCCATTCAGCAATTTTGTTCCAATCAATCTTGGTCATTCGGAAAGCCCCCTTATATTTTTATAGATTTTACCTAACTTAGTATATCATAATGTATATATTATAGGTTATGTCAAGCGATAATATTAGGCAAATAATTCAAAAAAATCACCCCATAATAACTATGGCAATTTTAGCGCTGCTTTGTAAAAAAAACTGACCTTTAGATGAGTTTTTTTTACAAATTGAATTTTACATATTTACATTGCTAATAATTAATGTTATTATTAGTATACAATAAAGTGAAAATTAAGGTGCAAATATGAAAATTAGCGATTTTGCAAATAAGTTCAGTACCAATATAAACACTGTTCGCTACTATGTTAATAGTGGCCTTTTAATACCCGAAAAGCGCAATAAGCAGTATAGATTTAATGATCAAAATATCGAAGATATGAGCCTAATTAAATTGCTAAAGCAATTCGATTTTTCGATTGGCGAAATTCATGATATCTTATCTTTGGTACGTTTTTCTCGCTTAACTGCCAAGGATGACATCTATGATTATCTTAGTATTTTAGATCATAAAAAATCGCTTTTACTGGCTGAAAGCAATCGAATTCAACAAGCCATTTTGGAATTGGAAAAATACAGTAAAACCGTGCAAAAAATGGCCAATCAGCAGGAAAAAAAGCTTTCTACAATTGGGGTACCCATTGCCTTTATGAATTATATTTGCTGCCCCAATTGCCATACCAATTTAAGTTTTTGCGATGCCCAAATCGAAAATAATCAAATTATGCAGGCTGCCTTAACTTGCGATTGCGGCTATAAGGCCGCTATTATTAATGGCATTTTAATTACCGAAGGCCGCAATATCAGCGAATATGATTCGCCCGATTTAGATCGCAAATTTTATAAAGATTTGCCAGCCAGCTGGGTTTCTTTATTCCAAAAATCTTATAATTGGCTAAACAATCGTATGCAAAAGATGGATTTAAAAAATAAAATTGTTTATGAAAACCATATCAATTGCTATTTTTTCCTATACACTATCTTAGGTAAATTGCCCAAAGATGCCCTTTATATTGTTAGCGATAAGTACCTGGAAGTTATTACCTTATACAAAGATTTAATCGAAAAGCAAAACCTGGGCTATAATATTTTATTTATCGCCGATAGCTCGCATCAATTGCCGCTTAAAAAGGCCTCGATAGATCTTTATATCGATTATTGCTCTTCTAATGAATATGCCTTTTTTAATACCGATGATGATTTGTTTACCATTACTATTCCCTATTTAAGCCCCGATGCTCAAATTTTAGGAACTTATTTTTATTTTGATCCGGGCAGCCGCTCGCATCATAAATTATTGCAAGAATACCCCACCTGCCTTAGCCAGAACTATTTATTAAGCCATCTTAAAGAGCTGGTGCGCCATCATCAATTACAGGTTATTGATAAAGAAAATAATGGCTTTGCCGTAGACGATGCCAGCAAAAACCGCAATTTTTCTTTTCATAATCGCGGCGATAAAATTCACCTTTATTCTTATCAATGTCGATTATAATTTATTGAAAAAGGATGTTTGAATGAAAAAAAACATTAAATTAAGCCTTTTTTGGGTACTTATTCTTGCCTTTTTAATGGCAAGCAAACCAACCTTGGCTATGGATATAAGTACCGAAGCTATGGCTTTATCTTTAAATAAGCTGGATTTATTTCGGGGCACCAATCAAGGCTTTGAACTGGATGAGCCTTGCGATAGATTAATGGCTGCCGTTTTAATGACCCGTTTTTTAGGCCAAGAAGATTATGCCCTAAACCAAAAATTTACTCATCCTTTTGACGATATTAGCGGCAATTATGCCGAGGACTATATAGCCTATCTTTATAGCCAAGATTTAGTTCGTGGCATCGATTATAATAGCTATGGCCTATCTAATATGAGCGGTAATCAGTTTGCCACCTTAATTTTACGAGTTTTGGGCTATCAGGATAATATCGATTTTAGCTGGGATAATGCCTTGCAAACCATGGTAGATTTGGCCATTATCCCCGCCGAGGATTTAAACGACTTGAATATTGCCGGCATTAGCCGTGGTCAGGCCGTTTATCTTTGCTATCAGGCCATGCAGGCTAATCTAAAAAACAGCGATATCCGTTTAGCCCAACAATTATTGGCCCAAGATGTTTATAGTACCCAACAGTTAGCCCAAACCCAAGATGCCACCCTGTTAATCGCCGCCGATATGCCCGATCATATGGGTTATACTGTTAATATTTATCAACTTAATCAATTTAGCGATATTATCAATTTAGCCATTATCAATCGCCAGAACAATTTAAGCCTTTATGCGCCCACCATAGAAGAATCTCAAGCTACGGAGATTATTAACCATATTCTCGAGCCTTATATCGAGCGCGAAGTAGCTATTCAATTTGCCTATACTGCGGCCAACCATAAATACGATATCTTTATCAATATTGCCGATTATATCAGCATGGAATTTTATTATCAAAACCCCGAACGTTATCAAAAAAACCATCAAGTTTACAGCGATTTAGCCGCAAATACGGAAGATTCTTATATTAGCCTGGGCGAATGGGCGCAAAAAATTGAGCAAATTCTTAGCCAAATCATCCTGCCCGATATGAATCAAACCGAGCAAGCCAAGGCTATTTTTGATTATTTAATCATCAATACTGTTTATGATCAGACAGCCAATGATTATAGTTTAGCGCATTATCCCCAAAGCGTGCTTTTTGATGGTTTGGGGGTTTGCGATGGCTATTCTGCCGCCTTTAAAATGCTTTTAAATGCCCAAGGAATCGAAAGCAATGTAATTTTTGGCCTGGCCGATAATGTAGAGCATTCCTGGAATCAGGTTAAAATTGATGATAATTGGTATAATTTTGATATCACTTTTAGCGAGACCTTATCAGGCACTAATTTGATTAATTATAGCTATTTTGGCATGCCGGATAGCCAGTTTTATCTAAACCATATCCCTCATGATTTAAATCAAGTTAATCCGGCGGCTAATTCTTATTTAATAATCAATGCGCCACAGGATACTATTGATAATACTTCTCAAAAATAATTTTATTTTTGGATAAAATTGTTGAATAATTGCAAAAAATATAGTATAATTGAATAAAGAAATCGGTAACTCTGCATATTTTAGAAGTCTTAAATGAGGTAAGCCCATGAATAAATTAAAAGACTATTTTAGCAGAAGCTCGGAGTATATTTGGAATAAAATTGGCCTGGGTATGCAGGCTAAATTAATCATTATTTTTATTGTGATTAAAATTATTCCTTTAGTATTGCTGGCGGTAATTGCCTGGCTGCAAATTGATGATTTGGCAATTACGCTTAGGCAAACGGCCGTGGAGGATTCCACCGAGGCCTTAAATGATATTGCTACCGAAAATATTGAGCGAATAACCACCGATATAGCCTATGAAGTTTCCGATTTTTTATATGGCCGTGATTCGGATATTCTATTTTTGGCCGATTTAGCGCCCACCTTAGAAAATTATACCGATTTTATCGAAAATGAAAGCGGTAGGGTTGTCGAGCAAGGCGAATGGGTTTTGGCCGAAGATGGCCAATCTTGGGTGCGTGCCGATGACTATGAGCCCATACCAAGTACCGGTGGTGGTATTTCGACCAATCCCGAAAATAATGACTTAGACGGCTTTCGCTATCGCGATCCCGATCCTTTTACTTATATCGAAATTCCCCTTTATGACGAAATAACTTATATTGATTTAGCTGGTAATGAGCTGATTAAAGTTATAAGTCCCGATTCTACCAAAATTAATTATCCTTTGGATAATAGCTTAAAAAATATTGCCAATACCGATAATACCTATATCAAGGCCGAAAATTATTTTAGCCATTTACAGGATTTAGAAGTAGGCGAAATTTATGTTTCCGATGTGATTGGCGCCTATATTGGCACCAATTTAATTGGCATGTATACCCCCGATAATACGGCCAAAGCCGCCAGCGACCGTGGTTATGCTATCGAATATAAGCCGGAAGATCAAGCATTTTCCGGTGCGGAAAACCCAATTGGCCAAAAATACGAGGGCATTGTTCGCTGGGCTACCCCGGTAGCCGACGAGCTGGGCAATATTACCGGCTATGTAACTATGGCACTTAATTTTGATCATATCATCGAAATGGCCGAACATATTACCCCGATGAATGAGCGTTATACCGAGCTTTCCGATGCCTTTGCCGGCAATTATGCCTTTATTTGGGATTATCAATGCCGCAGCATCGTTCATCCCCGTCATCATTCAATAGTAGGCTATGATCCGGCTACCGGCGAGCCTGCTATACCATGGCTGGAAGCCTCTATTTATGATGAATGGCAGGCCAGTGGTGAGGAAAACTGGTATGATTATGTGCAGGAAAATGTTGCCGAGTTTGATAATCAAAGCCGCGAAAAAGCACCTGCAGCGGCCTTAACTCAGCAAAGCTTGGTTGGATTAGACGGCCGCTACTTAAATAATGCACCGCAATGTACAGGCTGGATGGATTTAAGCCAAGATGGCGGCTCCGGATCTTTTTACATTTTATGGAGTGGTTTATACAAACTAACCACAACCGCAGCTATACCATACTATACCGGCCAATATGCGCCTTCGGAAGATAATGATTTTTCGCGCCGTGGCTTTGGTTTTGTTACCGTTTCGGCAGGCTTGGAAGATTTTACAGCTCCGGCCGTTAGCATGGAAGAGCGGATGTCTGATACGGCAGCCAGCAATTTAAGCGATACTTTAAATCAGCTTTCGATTGCTACCATAGCGATGGTTATTTTAATCGTGGTGGTAGCCATTTGGATGGCAACCTTCTTAAGCGGTACCATCAATAAGTTGATTAAAGGTATATCTCGCTTCCAAAGCGGCGAGCGTCATTTCCGCTTTAACACCAGTGTTAAAGATGAATTCGGCACCCTGGCCGACTCTTTAGATGCCTTATCCGATAATATTGTCGATTCGGTACAAAACCCCTTAACCATTGCCGATTTGGATTTAAAAATCATCTATATGAATGATTTACGCCTAAACCTAAGCAATTTAAGTTTAGATGATGTTAGCGGCCAAGATTATGATAACTTTACGCTCTTCCCGCAAAACTCTATTTATTGCCCCTTAAGGGCTTTAAGAGAAGGCAAAGAAAGCGAAGTTATGTATTCGCCCGATCAGGATAAATACTTTAAATCGCAGGCTACTTACCTATATAATAATGATGGTGAACCGATTGGTTATATTATCGAAAGTATTGATATGTCGACCATTATTAAGCAGCAAATCGAAAATGAGCGCCAGCGCATTTTATTAGATACCATCTTTAATGCCTCGCCTGATGTAATTTGGTATCAAAACATGGAAGGTAAATATTTGGCGGTTAACCCACGCTTTAGCTCGATACCCGGCCTAAGCGTAGAAGAATGTATTGGTAAAAAACCTTCGCAAATCCTCTACCCCGAATTTGCTGCCCATTCTAAAGAATATTTCTTCGAAACTATGGCAGCCGGCACGGCTATCTTTAAAACGGAAAAAGTTAAGTTTTTCGATGGCACAGAAGAGGTATTAGATATTGTTTCTACACCGCTATACGATAGTAGTGGCGAAAAGATTGGCTTATTGGGCTTTGCCCGTAATGTAAGCGGCCGTGACGAAATCGAAACAGAGTTACGTCAAACACAAATTAACTTAGAGCAGGCCGTTAATGAGGCAAATTTAGCCAATGAGCATAAAGGCGAATTCTTAGCCCGTATGAGCCATGAAATTCGAACCCCGATGAATGCCATTATCGGCATCACCAATATTGTTCTTAAAAAGCTGGAAGTTTTAGAATGTGATAATGATCAAATGCAGCTTAATGAGATTAATGGCCATGTAAATCAAATAGAAGTATCATCGCAGCATTTATTGAGTTTATTGAATGATATTTTGGATGTTTCTAAAATTGATGCCGGCAAGATAGAGCTAGACCCAACCGAAATGGACTTAAGCAAGCTGGCCGACACGGTAGCAGGCATTATCCGTCCACGTTGCCAAGAAAAGAATATTAATTTTATTACTAAGTTTGCAGATTTTAACCCACCGATTTTTAATGGTGATGCTCTACGCTTGCGTCAGGTACTGATTAACTTGCTGGGCAATGCCGTAAAATTCACCCCCGAGGCAGGCCAGATTGAATTTACGATCAGCAATATTGAGCAAAAGGGAAATCAGGTATTGGTTGGCTTTAGCTGCAAAGATAATGGCATAGGCATTGAAGAAAGCGCCTTAAACACTATCTTTAATCCATTCGAGCAGGCTACCAGCAGTATTACCCGTAAGCATGGCGGTACCGGCTTAGGCTTAACAATTAGTGCCAGCATAGTAAAGCTATTTGGCGGCGAGATTAAGATTAAAACCAAGCTTGGCCAAGGCAGCGAATTTAGTTTTGATATTTGGCTGGAGCAAATCCGGGCTAATACCCATGAGGAAGCCATAAGTTGTACCGACGAAACTATATTAGCCGGCAAGCACATTTTGCTGGTTGACGATGTTGATATTAATCGAATGATAGTTGTTTCGATGCTTGAAGTATATGATGCTATCATTGATGAAGCGGACGATGGTGAGGTAGCGCTGGAGATGTTTAGCAAGTCCGAGCCGGGCTATTATGATATTATTTTGATGGATGTAAATATGCCGATAATGGATGGCTATCAGGCTTCGCAATCGATACGCGAGCTTAAGCGCAGCGATAGCGAGCAAGTACCGATTATAGCCCTAACAGCCAATGCCTTTAAGGATGATATTGAAAAGGCCTTAGAGCATGGCATGAACAACCATATAGCCAAACCTGTGGATATGGATATATTAATGGAAGTTGTTTGCAAGCATTTACAAAAATAGTAAATATTGAAGTTAGGGGCTATGCCAAACTTGGCATAGCCCCTCTTAGTATATTATTGAGTTAATATTAATGAAGGAATAGTTGCCGCCGAAGTAATTCAAACTAAGTTAGAGCGAAGATATGATGTGTATGGGGAGGTAATAGGATAAGGGACAATATAGCCTTATAACCCAAGAATTAAAGCAAACATAAATATCCGCCAAAGAGCATAACTAGCCTACAATCCAGCTAACAACAGGCATTAAGCAAGTCCAAGCAAACCTAAACTAAACCAGAACAACCCCGTTAACCATTAAATAACAATATCCCAAACAGCGGAATGGTCAAGACCATTCCCTACAAAAACAAAAAACTTACAATCAAAAAAAGTAAAGCCAATATAGCCGTCAAAAAGCATAATAACCTGTAACCCAGCAACAATAACAAAATCAAGAAAACCAATCAAATAAAACCCAAAAATATCAAAGCAAAACAAGGTATCCGCGTTATTTCTGGTAGGGAAAGCGCAGCCAGCTTGGCTGATAGCGGCCAGGATCAGATAATATAGCTATCATTAAATAAAAAAGCAGCTATCGCTTAATGATAGCTGCTTTTTGCAAATACTCTTTTAAATTAAATCTTAACTATTTATTTTTCTTTTCATTATAGTATATAATCAAGCCACCCATAACTAAAATCGCAAATAAATGGCCTAAATCGGCTCCCATATTTACAGGCGCACCAATCATAATGCCGGCAAACCAGGCAATTACTGTTAAAATAATAGCTATAATAGATTTACCCATATAATCAAATCCCTTTCGATATAATAAAAATACCGTCACAGAATAAATCTGTGACGGTAAATAACCAGCTATAAAGATGCTGGTGGCTCCTCGAGCTGGACTCGAACCAGCAACACCGTGGTTAACAGCCACGTACTCTACCATTGAGCTATCGAGGATTATATAAATCCCGGCGACGTCCTACTCTCCCAGGGGCCTGCGCCCCAAGTACCCTTGGCGCTGAAGAGCTTAACTACTGTGTTCGGAATGGGAACAGGTGTGGCCTCTTCGCTATAATCACCGGGAAACTTTAAAACAAAATATATGATCTTTGAGAACTACATAGAGAAAGATGACAACAAAGCTATAAAGGTTAAGCCCTCGACTAATTAGTACCGGTCAGCTGCAAGTATTACTACTCTTCCACACCCGGCCTATCAACCAGATAGTCTTTCTGGAGTCTTACCTTCTTAATGAAGTGGGAAATCTCATCTTAAGGTGGGTTTCGCGCTTAGATGCTTTCAGCGCTTATCCCATCCGAACATAGCTACTCGGCTGTACTCTTGGCAGAATAACCGATGCACCAGCGGTTCGTCCATCCCGGTCCTCTCGTACTAGGGACAGAGCCTTTCAAATTTCCTACGCCTGCGACGGATAGGGACCGAACTGTCTCACGACGTTCTGAACCCAGCTCACGTACCACTTTAATGGGCGAACAGCCCAACCCTTGGGACCTACTACAGCCCCAGGATGTGATGAGCCGACATCGAGGTGCCA
>CAYJBP010000004.1:0-10236 GCA_964368605.1 uncultured Peptococcaceae bacterium
AACCTAGGCTTAAGAAAGCAAAACCTAGGCTTAAGAAAGCAAAGCCTAGGCTTAATAAAGCAAAACCTAGGTTTAAGAAAGCAAAGCCTAGGTTTAAGAAAGCAAAAGTTTTACTTAAAGCAAACCCGTATTGAGAAAACCCCAAAAGGGGCTATCGCAAATAAAACTATTTGTGATAGCCTCTTTGTTATATCCATAACGGTTATCGGCTTTTTGCTTGATGTTTCGGGCTGTTTTGGCTTCGCCAAAAGGCGCCGGTTTTAAGCCAACTGCTTCCTTTGCTGCTTTTATACCTTTATTTTGATTTGCTTGCTTAGTTTTTTTGGGTTGGCTTAAAACCTTTTAAAAACCTTTTAAAAACCTTTTTTAAGACCTTGGGGGCCTGCCCCCAATTCCCCCGCAATTTTTTGTAAAAAATTGAGTAAAACTTTATACTCTAATTTAACTTATTTTTTATAATTACGAAATATATTATAAGAAGAAATAGTATCACTGCTTTTATGCTAATTTAAGGAGGCCGCAATGCGCAAAGATTGGCAAAAAATAGAAGCCCAAATTTTATCCGTTTACGCCAGCCAATCGGCGGCAAGTAAAGGGCGCATTATTGATGAAGAATTATGCCCAATTCGTACAATTTATCAACAAGATAGAGACCGAATTATTCATTGCAAAGCATTTAGAAGATTGAAACATAAAACCCAGGTTTTTGTAAATCCGATCGGCGACCATTTCCGCACCAGGATGACCCATACTTTCGAAGTAAGCCAAATATCAAGAACCATAGCCCGTGCTCTACGCCTAAATGAGGATTTAACCGAAGCCATTGCCTTAGGCCATGATTTAGGGCATACCCCCTTTGGTCATGCCGGGGAACGCGCTTTGGCCAATATCCTGGGCGAATTTAGGCATAATTTGCAAAGTATTAGGGTAGTTCAAAAAATTGAAAGAGCAGGCAAAGGCCTAAATTTAAGTATCGAAGTATTAGATGGTATTAAAAACCATAGTGGTCAAAATATTGCCGCAACCTTAGAGGGTAATGTGGTAAGAATTGCCGATCGAATTGCCTATCTTAACCATGATTTAGACGATGCTTTGCGGGCTAATATTATCAAAGATATACCTAAACAAGCTATAATAATTGGCCAAAGCCATAGCGAAAGAATTCATAATTTAGTATTAGATATAATAAAAAATGGCCTTAATCAACCACAAATTAAAATGTCGGATTTAATGGCTGCTAAAATGGATGATTTGCGTCAACATTTATTTGCAACCGTATATATGCGCCCCGAGGCTAAGGAAGAAGAAGAAATCTTGCATCAAAAAATAGAGGTTTTATTCCGTCATTATCTGCAAAATATCGATGAATTACCTGCCGAGTATTATGATAATAATCATCAATTGGCCATTGCCGACTATATCGCCGGTATGACCGATACCTATGCTTTATCGGAATATGCCAGAATTACTAAAACCAAATGAGGAAATTATATGGATATTAAACTAAGCCCCCGCTTAGCGGCCGTGGCCGCCTTGATTTGCCCTAATTATGTGGCAGCCGATATCGGTACCGATCATGCCTCTTTGCCTATTTATCTAATCAATAATAATATTTGTCCTAAAGTTATTGCCGGCGAAAAGGTAAAAGGCCCATACTTGGCTGCAATTAAGGCTGTGCAAAGCTATAATTTGCAAGATAAAATCGCAGTTAGATTAGGCAATGGTCTGGAAATACTCCAACCAGGCGAAGCCAACTTAATCAGCATTGCCGGCATGGGTGGCTTTTTAATTAAGGATATCTTAGCGGCAAGGCCGCAAATTGTGGCGCAAACCCAAAGGCTTATCCTGCAACCACAACGGGATGAAAGCCTGCTTAGGGGTTATTTGCAGTCGATTAACTGGCAAATTATTGCCGAGGATTTGGTTTTAGATAAAGGCATTTATTATCAGATAATCGCCGCCGAGCCAGGTAAAATGCAGCTAAATGCTCAAGAATTGATTTTTGGGCCACAGCTCTTAGCAAAGCGGCATCCCCTGCTTAAGCCTTATTTGCAAATCAAGGCCGATGATTTACAAGTTTTGATTAGTCAATTGCAAAATAATCCTACCGGCCAAGAGCGCCTTGCTGAATTAAAGCAACAACTTCAATTAATAGAAGAAACAGGGCTAATTTAAAGCTTTTGCCTATAAAAATCCCTTGTTTTTTGGCTTAATTGCCTTAAATATAGTAAAGTTATTTACAAAAATTCCGTTACTATATTTAAGGAATATTTGATTGAGAGGTAAAATCATGATACGTGGTTATTTTATCGCTGCTACCGGAATGGATGTTCAGCGTAAAGACATGGAAGTTATTACCAATAATATCACCAATGTAGAAACCAGCGGCTATAAAAAAGACGAAATGGTTTCGATTAGTTTTGAAGATGTAATGATACAGCGCATCAATGATGAGCAAATTTTAAATAGAGCACCCGAAATAGGGCCACTTAATTTTGGTACCCATGTTGATTATGTGCATACCATGTTTGGCCAGGGCATTATCGAGGTTACCGATTTTACCACCGATTTGGCCATCGAAGGCGATGCCTTTTTTGTGATTGATACCGCCGAGGGCGAATCTTATACCCGCTCGGGCGCTTTTAATGTAAATGCCGACGGCTATTTGGTAGATGGCAATGGCTCTTATGTGATTGGCGATAATGGCCGTATCCAGGTAGGCGGCACCGATTTTGGTGTTAATGAAGATGGCCAAATTTATGCCGATGGCGAATTGATTGCCACCTTGCAAATGGTAACCTTTGAGGATTTAGGTTCCTTGCGTAAACAAGGCAGCAATGTATATACTGCCCCGGCCGGTACTGCCATCGAGGCTACCGATTATCGTATTCGCCAAGGTGCGCTGGAAGGCTCTAATGTGGAAATTGCCAGGGAAATGGTCGATATGATGACCATTTACCGAGCTTATGAAAGTAATCAAAGAATGCTAACCATGATTGACGAAACCCTAGGTAAAGCCGTTACCGAAATTGGGAGGTTAAGATAATGTTTGAAGCTGTTTTTATTGCCAAAACGGGGATAACTTCCCAGCAACAAAGGATAGATACCATTGCCGATAATATTGCTAATGTAAATACGGCAGGTTATAAATCCTCGCGCCTTAATTTTCAGGATGCCTTATTCGAGGCCGGCGGTTACCCCTATGCCGACGAAACTTTAAATACCCAAAAAGGCCATGGCGCTTTGCCTTTATCGGTATCACGCTCTTTTGCGGCAGGCCCTTTGGTAGAATCCGGCCGTGAGCTTGATTTTGCCCTAGAAGGCGATGGCTTCTTTGAAGTAGAAAATGATGCCGGTGAAAATTTCTTTACTAAAAATGGCCAATTCTTCCTCACCCCGGGTGATGATGAGCAGTTTTTGGTTAATAGCAATGGCCATTTTATCCTCGATAAAGATGGCGAACGTATTGCCTTTCCGGCCGATACCCAGGATATCAGCATTGGCTCTAAAGGCCAAATCCTCTACACTACCCCTGAAATTAGCTTTGCCGATGCCGAAGAAATCGAAATTTCAATTCGTACTTTTACCAATCCCGGCGGCTTAGAAGCCTTAGGCAATAGCTATTTTGGCGCAACGGTAGCCTCCGGCGAATCAATAGAAGCCGAAAATTATGCCCTACGCCAAGGCGTTTTAGAAAGTTCTAATGTAAATTTAAGTGTTGAATTTACCAATATGATAAGAGCACAAAGGGCTTTTTCTTTAGCCTCGCGCGCTTTAACCACCGCGGACGAAATGGAAGGCATAGCCAATAATATGCGCCGTTAAAATATAGCTAAAATATAACTGTAAGGATGATATAAATGAACATTATACAATGTAGATTATGCCGCAAGCCTTTTCAATCGCAAAGTAGCAATATTTGCCCCAATTGCCATCAAAAATTGGACTCTACTTTTATAGAAGCTCGTGAGTTTATCTATAAAAACCCCAAAACAGGCAATATCAAAGATATTGTTAAGGATACCGAATTAGAAGAAAAGTATCTTTTGCACCTGGTGCGAGAAGGTCGCTTGCAATTTAAAACCTCAAGCACCGATCAACCTTTACCAGGCCTTAGCTGCCAAACCTGCAAAAAGCCGATATTTCAAGGCACTATTTGTAATGATTGCCGCGATGCCTTGGCCAAACAATTAGCCGAAGCCATGCCGGCTGCTGAGCCGGAAAAAGTTAAAAAAACCGCGCGTCCTAAAAACAATTCTTTAATGAATGTAAAAAGCAGACGCGGCAAATAAATTCGGTAAGGAGGAGTATTTATGAAAATTAATTCAATTTGGCCCGGCTCTGTAATTGATGCCTATAAAAGCCAAAAAACAACTAAAACAGGGCAATTCCCTATTGCAACACAAGATAGTGTCTCCTTTTCCGAAGAGGCTTTAAGCTTTTCGGCAATTTTGGCCAAAGCTAAGGAAAATATCGAAACCAGAAGCCCGGCCGAACAAGAGCGAATTGATCAACTAAGCCGGGATATTAAAGCCGGTATTTATCGGGTAGATGCCCAGGCTATTGCCACCAAAATCACCAATGATTATCTAGAGCCAACTAAGGAGTTTAGAATATGAATCGTCAGGAAGAGCTATTTTTAGCCCTGGCCGATATTCTTAAAGAGCAGCTAGCGCATTATCAGCAAATTGCAATTTTAGTTGCGGCCAAAAAAGAGGCTTTAGTAAAAGCCGATATAACCGAGCTGGAAAAAACCATTCGTGCCGAAAATAATCATCTAATGAAGGTTAATCGCCTCGAAAAAAAGCGTTTGCCAATCTGCGATGAAATTTTTAAAATCAACAATTTACCCGGCGATACACCCCTTAAAAATTTATATATTTATGCCAGCATTAAGCAAAGCGCCGAGCTAAAAGAGCTTCATCAGCAATTCGAGCAATTAATTAGCCAAATTAGCCATATTAATAATATCAATAAAGTTTTGCTGGAAACTTGTATCGATTATAATGATATGATTATCACCTTAAGCACCCATAGCGAGGATCCGCTAAACAATTTTTATGGCAATGACGGCCTCGAGCACGAAAAATCGATTGCGATTAGCAATGTTTTTGATCAAGAAGCCTAATATTTTTGCAATTTGGGAGGGAATTCCATGCGTTCTACATTTTTTGGTTTAGAAATAGGCAAAACCGGTTTAATGATTAGCCAAAAGGCTTTGGATGTTACCGGTCATAATATTGCCAATGTAAATACAGCAGGTTATACCAGGCAAAGATTGATTACCGAATCTATCGACCCAATTAATTCTACCTTTACCTTTAAGCCAATCGAAGAAGGCCAAGTTGGTGCCGGGGTTGAGGTTAAAATTTTAGATCAAGTACGAGATAGCTTTTTAGATCGCAAATTCCGTACCGAGCAAAGCATTTATTCGGAATGGCAAACTCGCACTACCGGCCTAAGTTATGTCGAAACATTATTTGATGAAGTGGGCGATGTTAGCCTAAGAACTTCGATCATTGATTTATTTAATTCCTTCGACGATATGGTGCAAAACAGCTCTGATAAAGAACAACGCACCAATGCTAAACAAACAGCGCTTACCTTAATTGCTAATTTTCAGCATGCTTATGATAGCTTGCAAGATTTACATGCCGGCCAAAATACGGCTGTGCAAACTGTAGTAGGCCAGGTAAACACCATTACCGCCAATATTGCCGAATTAAACGAGGCCATTTATATTTTCGAGCGTGATGGCGAGCCGGCCAATGATTTAAAAGATAAACGTAATTTACTTATCGATGAATTATCATCTTTAATCGATATCGAATACGAAACCGACGAAAAAGGCTTTTTTAGCCTAACCACCACCGCCCAACCCAATGCGGTTTTGGTTAGCCATGACGAAAGCTTCGAGATGACCATTCGTGAAGATATTAATCAATATAGCGATGATCCGCTTTATATTCCCCAGGTTATCGACCCTGCTACCGGCGCTGCCGTCGATTATATTCCCGGCGGTGGCGAATTGCAAGGCCATCTGGATTTGCGTGATAGCGAAGATCCTTCCCATCCCGGCCTGCCTTATTTTCTCAATCAAATGAATACCTTGGCCTTGGCCTTGGTGCAATCGGTAAATGAGCAGCATCGGGCAGGCTTTACCCATCCCTCGGGCGGCTTAGTTGATGCCGATGGCAAGTCGGTAAGCGGAATTAACTTTTTTACAGAGCCTGTAGATCCTACCACCTTTACCATCGATGATTTAAGCCTTAGTGCCGAAATTGCGCAAATTAATGGCGAATGGAATATTGCCTCATCAAGTGTAGCCATTGATATTACCGAAGCCGAAAATGCTCGTGCCGGTAATAATGAAAATATGCTTTTAATCAGCTCCTTAATTGATAAAACCAATATTCCCGGCATTAATAGCAGTTATAATGGCTTTATGACCGGCCTGGTTTTAGAAGTTGCCAAAACCTTAGAGCATAGCAAAATCATGAGCGAAACCCAATATACTACTACCCTAGCCGTTGATAATCAGCGCATTTCGATATCCGGTGTATCCCTCGACGAGGAAATGACCCATATGATTCGTTATCAGCATGCTTATAATGGTGCATCAAGGGTAATTACTGCCATGGATGAATGTTTGGAAACAATTATTAGCAGTATGGGCTTAGTTGGCCGTTAATTATCGCTAATTTGCCAATAATCAGGAGGTTTTTAATATGCGCGTTACCAATTCAATGCTGGTTAGCAGCTTTATGAATAATTTAAATATGAATATGGCCACCTTAGGCAAAATTCAAAATCAGTTGGCTACCAATCGTAAATTTGCCAATATCAGTGATGACCCGGTAGGGGTAATTTATAGTTTACAATCCCGCTATAAGCTGGATCGCCTCGAGCAGTATCAACGCAGCTTAAGCACTGCCCAAAGCTGGCTAACCCAAACCGAAACCGGCGTTATGGAAGCAAACGAAATTCTTAAAAATATTTATGAGCAAACCGTAGATGCCGCCACCGATGTAAAAACCGATTATGACCGTGAGCAAATGGCCTACTATTATAAGCAAATGCAAGACCAATTAGTAAGCACGCTAAACTCGGCTTATGGTGATAAATTTGTTTTTGGTAATTATAATACCACCGGTAGTTTTCCGCCACCGGAAGGCCAAATGAGCGCTCCCTTCTCTACCACAACCACCACAACTAATGAGGCTAATCCTAATTATATAGATCCCACTATAGATTTAGCCGGCAAGCTGGATCCGGCCGATATTGCCACTTATTTTGCGCCCGGTCAGCAAAGCAATCCGATTTTTGACCCCAAATCCGATGCCTATGATTTATCGGTTGCTATGTATTATCGCCCGGAATACTTCGAAACCCCTACTATAGAAGTTACCCGTACCGATTTACATTTTTGCGGTATTAATCTAACCAAAACCACAGGCCCGGGGATTGGCGAGGTAGTTCCCAGCGATCCCACCATGAGCGATGCCGATGCGGCCGCCCTTTTTGCCGATTTAAGCAATGACAATTTAAGCTTTACCATCGGCCTGGATTTGCAAATTCCGGTTACGGTAAACGGCATTAACTTGGTTGGTTATGGCGAAGATAATCTCTTTAATATGCTTGATAATCTTTATAATACCGTAAAAAACGGTAACCCGGTAGAGGATTTGCAAAACTTTATCGATCCTTTACAATTAGCTCAAGAGCATGTATTATCGATAGCTGCCGAAATTGGTGGCCGAGATAATCGAATGGACATGATTAGCAGCCGTTATGAGCAAGATTTTTTGAATTATACAATGATGAAATCCGATGCCGAGGATGCCGATCAGGCCGAAATTATTATGAACTATAAAATGGCCGAGGCGGTTTATAAGGCGGCACTTTCAACCGGTGCCTATATTATTCAGCCCACTTTAATGGATTTTCTTAGATAATCCATGATTTAAATAATCCTAAGTTATAAATTTTTTTGGTAGGTGAAAAAAATGTCAACTATTTCTCAACTGCAAATTGAACAACAAAGAGCGGTAATCGAAATCAAAACCACCAATGCATCGGTGCAAATTACTACCCCACGCCCACAAATGCGTATTATTGGAGGCAATCAACCGCCGCAAATGGAAATGGAAATGCAAGATCCCGAATTTGAAGTGGATTGGCAGCGTGTACGTGCAGAATCGGGATTAACTCCCATTATAGCTAAAACTAAGGAAATAGCCGGCGAAACCCAACAGTTAATGCTGGAATATACCTCCGAGGCAGCTAATGATGGCAGTTATCTTTCCCAAATCGAAATGGGTGGTAATCGAGTTGCCCAATTAGCCAAGCAAAAAACTTTTGCCGATGGCCAAACCGAAATCAATTTAGGCTTAATGCCTCAAAGCCAGCCCAATATTCAATGGACACCCGGTAATATTAGCATCAATTGGGAAAATTCCCAGCTAGAGGTTGAATGGGATGGCGAGTTTTTACCCAGTGTTACCGTAGAGCCTCATTCGGTGGAGATTTTCCTGCGCGATCGCCCCTATATCAAAATTACCGTTGTGGAAAGTGCCATTTTAAGCACTGTAGGTCGCCAAGTTGATATGGAGGCCTAAAGACTATACAGTTCATTATTTAATTAGGCGGACTCTTAGCTTAAAAGGGCTTGAACCAATATGCTCTTGATTTTATGGTTTAACTCTTTTAATCTAATCCGCCAATTTTGCTTGCTTTTATTTAAAAATAGCAGTAGGAAAGGGTGTTTTTAATGCAGATCGAAACATTGCGTTTCGGCGCTATCGAAATTGATGAGAATAAGATTTTAAATTTCAAGCAAGGTTTGCCGGGCTTAGATGATTATCATAAGTTTATCGTCCTTCAATTTGAGGAAGGAAATCCGATTAATTGGCTGCAATCTATCGATAGCAGTGATATTTGCTTGCCTATTATCAATACATTTTTGATAAAAAAAGACTATGTTTTTGATATAGCCGATGATGATGTGGCCGAATTAAAAATTGATGGCCCGGAAGATATTTTTATCTTTAGTGTAGTTGTCGTTCCTGAAAGCCTCGATCAAATGACTGCTAATTTAGCAGCACCAATTATAATCAACAGTAAAACCGGGGCGGCTAAGCAAATTTTGCTTACCACCGGCAATTATAATGTACGCCACCCGATTTTTGCAGCCTTATGCCAATATATGAAGGAGGATGCTGCTCATGCTGGTACTGACACGGAAGATAAATGAGACCATTGTGATTGGTGAGGATATTAAAATCACCATCTTAGCCATCGACGGCGATAAAATTAAGCTGGGCATTGATGCCCCCAAAACTACAAAAATTTTCCGTGAAGAGCTTCTTAAGGCTACAATCGATACCAATAAACTGGCCATGGCAGCACCTTTGGTTTCTTTTGATTTGGCTAACCTTAAAAACAATGATTAGTAATAATCCCCACTTTTTAGAATATACTTTTAAGGAAAATTTTTGTCCGAAAGAGAGACTAATATGAAATATTCTGCAATCTGGATTACTAAAAATGAGGAGCAATTTTTAGCCGCCTCAATCGAAAGTATTAAAGATGGCGTCGATCAATTGGTGGTGGTTGATACCGGCTCTACTGATAGAACTATTGAAATTGCCCAAAGCTATGGAGCAGAAGTATATCATTTTGAGTGGATTGACGATTTTGCCGCCGCCCGAAATTTTGCAATTAGCAAAGCCAGCGGCGATATTATTTATTTTTTGGATGCTGATGAATGCTTCGACCCTAAAATTGATACCGATATCCGCAAGCAAATGACTGAGTTTTTTGCAGACCCCGATGCCGATGTTATTTTTATTACTGTTAATAATATCGATAATGATACTAATTTAAGCAAAGGCACAGCGCCGGTAGCTCGTATTTTTAGAAATCGCAAAGATTTATACTATATTGGCCGCATCCACGAAAGCCTATCTTGCAATGGTAACCCTTTAGAAAACACCCGTTTTATCAGCAATATTATTATCCGCCATTATGGTTATAGCCAAAGCATTTTTGCCAAAAAGCTGGAAAGAAATATAGGCCTTTTAAAGCAAGTAATTGCTAATCCCAATAATATTATGGAAGAAGGAATCAGCCATTATTATCTTGCCCGTGAGTATGTAAATCAAGGCAAAACAGTAGATGCTTTTGAGCATGTCGATTTTTTAACCAATCATCCTCAAACTATTGATTTACTTTGCC
>CAYJBP010000004.1:10336-47633 GCA_964368605.1 uncultured Peptococcaceae bacterium
TTTGAGCATGTCGATTTTTTAACCAATCATCCTCAAACTATTGATTTACTTTGCCATTATTATGGTACGGTTTTCCCCCAGTTTTTTTATATGGCCATCGAGGTTTATTCTAAGGTGCGTAATAAAACCAGCCGTAAAATGGTTTTTAATAATCTAGTTTTAGCCATGGAAGAAAAATGCCCCAACTATCCCGGCACCAAATTAATTCGTCCATTATATTATGCTTTATTAGACAATCAAGAGGATTTATTGCTAAGCAGTTTTGCCGATGCTAATCGGCATTTGCAAGATGCCAAGCGCGATCCTAATGATGCCTATTGTTTGGTGTGGGCAAATTTATATGTATATTGCGCCAATGCTCTTTGGCGGCGTGGCGAGCGCGTCGAGGCGATGGATTATGCGGTTCAAGCCCTGCAAACTTATCCGATTTTATTTGATGATGTATTGCGCATTTTGCTCTCGGTAATTAAGGATCAGCCTCCTGCCGAAATTATCACTTTTATGTATAGTATTATGGAATTAGATAAGCCGGTTAAAATCATTCAATTGGTGCGAAACCTGCAGCTGGAAGGCCTGCGCGAAGTTTATATTTTCTTTATTCGCAAATTAATCGAAGCAGGTAAAGCCACCAAAGGCGATTATCTATTTACCTTACTTTTAAGCGGCAATATGGAGGATTCGATTAATAAAGCATTGGAAATGAATAATCCGGCTAATCAAGAAATGGTCGCCAGGCATTTATTTATTTGTGCGATTATTAGTCAAGATCAAGCTATTTATCAGCAAAATAAACAGCTTTTAAGCCATTATCAAATTGTATTGGAAGCCTTTTTTAAAGGTGAGCAATTAGCCGAGATGAGCATGGATACAATGAATATCTTTGCTAATAATTATCAATCGATAGCCTTTGCAGCAGGCCAAGAAATAGCCGATAAGCTTGCTTATACTTATCAGTTAAATGCCAAATTATGCTTTGTAATTCGCAGCAAATATTTGCAAGATAATGAACGTTATGCCGATATTTTGACCATCAATACCGATGGACTAGATCATGCCGATAGTTCCATTTGGCCGGTAGTTATTTTAGCCTATTTGCGTCAAGGGCAGATTGAACAGGCTTTTAATTTAACGCGCCGCCAATTGGAAGAAGGTTATATCGAGCAAATTTATGTGCAATTGATGCTGATTGTGGCCGAAAAGGCGCAAAATTATCTTAAAGAAGAGGCCTTGCTGCTGCATAAAAAATACCAAGTATTTTTTGATGAGTTGGTAGAAATTATGGATTTAGTTAATACCAAATACTGTGAATATCCTAAATCTAAAAAGCAAAATAAAGGCCTGGCAGCGCTTACAATTAAGCAATTTAATGATGATTTAAACGAACTGCAGCAAAAGTATACGCCAAAACCAACTATGCATTTCTTTAAACAGGCCGGGCAAATTTATGTGGAAAAAGAAGCTTATGTTCTGGCTTACCTAATATATTGCCGCATCTTAGCCCATAATCATGAGCCGGGTGCTTGCTATGAGCGACTATTATTTATTTTTAATGCTGTTAAAAATAAAACCTTAATTGACCATTGTCAAAGCCAGTTATTAAATCAGATTAATGGTTAACATATTTAAAAGCAGACAGCTTTTTAGCTGTCTGCTTTTTTAAAGATGATTCTTTTTTTGAAAAAAAGAATCAAAAAAACTTTAAATTAAAAAGACATTTCTTTTATATATATATCCATAAATTCTTTATCGGCAGATAGTTCTATATATTCAACAGCAGCCGTATGCTTGGCTAAATATTCTATATTGGCTTCGGCTAATATTAAAAGGGCAGCTCCTCCTGCAGCAGCATTGCCTAAAATTTCAACCTTGTTTGCTAAAGAATCAGGAATTAAGCCAATTTTTGCAGCCGAATTGATGTCCAAATAAGAGCCAAAACCACCGGCTAAGTAAAAATTATCAATATCATCACTTGTTAGCCCTAATTTAGTCATTAAGGTTAAAATTCCGGCCGCAATAGCGCTTTTTGCTAACTGCACCTGGCGAATATCGGCTTGGGTAAAACGAATATCCGTATCGGGGATGGCTAAGTATGCTATCCCCTGCTCGTCTAAATTAATATATTCGGCAAGAATATGGCCGCTTTTTTGTAATTGTCCACTTAAATTGCAGGCCGAACTTTCCAGCAAAACAGCAATCATATCCAAAATGCCCGAACCACAAAAACCTCTGGCCGGCTGATTATCAATAGTTTGATAATTTAGCTTGCCATTTTTTTGCTCAATCTGCCAAATAGCCCCGCTCTCGGCACTCATTCCAAATTCGATGCCTACTCCCTCAAAAGCAGGCCCGGCGGCCGTAGCACAGCTAAGCACCTGCCCCCGATGGCTTAAGGCAATCTCGCCATTGGTACCAATATCGGCAATAATCATTGTTTGGGCAGGGTTAAACATATTGGCTTTTAATAAGCAACAACTTAAATCCGCACCGGTATAAGCGCTGGTGCAGGGCGGTAAATAAAAATCGATATTATTAAGCCTATGCCAGCTATTAAATAAACTATACGGTTTAAAAGGCACAAAGCCGATTGGTTTAGGGTCGAAATCGGCAAAATAATGAAGCATGGTTGTATTGCCGGTAATAATCCCTTTGCTAATCAGCTTGACATTTATTTTTGCTATATCACATAGCTTATCAATAAATTGATGCAATTGATTATGAATTGCCTTAACCAGGCTGCGATAATCATTTTCGATACCATATTGAATACGCGAAATAATATCTGCACCAAAACGGCGCTGGGCATTAGCCGCAGCAACCCTGGCTACTGTATCGCCTTTATCATTTAATAAATAGGCGACCACCGTAGTAGTGCCGATATCGATTACTAAGCCAAAATGGCCGCTAGCAAAAATTGGCTTAAAGCCTTGTTGAGGCTTGTCAATGCCATCTATTAGGATTTGTTGCTGCTTGTTAAGCGGAATTAGAATATACCCTTCGCCCCATATTTGGGCAAAACAAGCCAATCTAAACCCCTGATCTAGGCGTTCTGCTCCTAATAATATGGCTTCTTCTTGGCTTATAGGGTCGGCTTGTCCTTCTATTTTAATTAAGCATTTACCACAATGCCGATTTGCTCCGCATGGTAGTGGATAATCAATATTTTGATCGGCTAATAAAACACTTACTTGAGTTTTTTGCTCATAATTATAGGCTATTTTTTTCATTTATTTCTCTTTTCTGTTCTTTTTTGCAAAAAAAGAAGGCCTAGCGATAGCATAGCCCCCCCAAAACTTAAGTGTTGATAAATTGATTATGGGCTTCTTCATCAAACTCTACTTGCCTTGTTGGACAATTTGCTTTTGGGCAAATTGAGCAGCTGCTAAATTCTTCCTCGGCAGCAAATACCAAGCCTAAACCTGATTTTAGAGGATTGATTAAACCGCTTGCCAGGATAGACAGGTTTAACTGCTGATATGCGCCATCTAGGATGGCAAATAATTTATGATTTTCGGCAACACTCCAATCTATAACCGAGCCGGGAGCTATCATGATGGAATAGGGCAAACCAAGCTCGGTTTCGATACATAGATGCAAATCTTCACGTGCCGATAAATAGCCCAAATAAGCTATTTGATCTAAAATATAATTATCCAGCGGATCATCATACTCTTTAAGCCGATTATAAATTTCCATGCCACAGCTTAGCACATATACATAAGTGCTGGCTGCAGCATCCATTTTTTTGGCAAAAATACGGCTATTTAAGTCTTGACCACTAATTATTGCTTGATTTTCGGAAACAGTTTCGATAGTTGCTGCTCTTAATGCCAAGCAGGGCTTAATAAATTGCTTATTTTGCAGCCAAAGCTGCTCAGCTCTTTGATAAATTGCGCTACCCTCTTGGGTATGCAATAAATCGGCTAATTTATTTAAGCCAAAATTTAGTTTTAAATCCTTTTTTATAATTGTATTCATATTTTACCTACCTTTGGCCGCTATACCCAGCACTAAGTCAACCTCATTAACAGTAACAGCCAATTCTTTGGCTATTTGGAGGCGATCAAAGCCATCATTATGTAAATCGACAATCATGGCCGAGCGATTTGCCGACGAAATTTCCGGCACGGAGCTTATTTTGGGGAAATTTGGAGCCTTAGGTATGGCAGGTTCTTCTTCCCTGGCAAAAACAATGGGTTGGGGCTTTTTTTGAGCTATTTCTTGCTTAAGCTCTAAATTGGCTTGCTGAAATAAGGCCAAGTTATTCTCTACTTGGGTTTTAGAATTAATAGCAAGCTCCCGAATTTCTCTAATGCGGCTATCTAACTCCCGTTTTGAGGCTTCGGTGCCGGAATTAAAGTCATCAATTAATTCTTCCATGGTGCTATAAAGAGCCAAGAGCTTTTTTTCCTTCTCGGCTAAGGATAGCAGGTTTTTACGTGTTTTTGCAAATAAACACTTGCAAATTAGGGCAAAAATGCATAATAAAGCAAATACATAAAAGCCAAAAATATACATTGAACTAGTCATCATTCACCTCAAATTTTGATATCAATGGTATGGCTGCCTAAGGATGTAGGTTTAAATGGCTGGTCATGGCTTTGTTCTGCTGTTTCGCCATCATACTGATCTTCTTGCTGCTCATAGCTATCGCCACTACTTTCTTTTTCTTCATCCTTAATATAGGCTTCTTCAATTTTTTCGGTTTGAGCCACTCTGGATTTTTCCAATTCGGCCAAGGCCTGGGTATGCATGGCCTGAAAGTTTTGGCCAATTTCATGTTGGCGCTGAAGTTGGCTGGTATCCCGCACAAAATCTGCTGCCCTGGTAACCATAATTTGAGAATCAATACCTTTTATCATTGCAAAACCCCCTAAAAATTATTCCCCTTCATAATGACCTAAACTTACCTCACCTTCTACCAGGCGGAATGTTCCCCTGGGCGTAGGCATAACCACTTTGTGATAGGCCGAAGCAATAGCAATTTTTACCCCCGGATGAATCATTTCTACAACATTAATTCTGCCCATTGCCGCTTCTTGCAATTCCAAGTTAAGAATACCCACTTCTTCATTGTATTCATTTAAAAGGCGTAGATTATGATCCAAGTTAATCATAATAACCTGATTTTTATTGGCTTGTTCTTCGGTTAATTCCGGCATACGCGCAAAATATTCTTTAATTGTGGTTAATTTTTCGATATCTTTATTTAATTCACGCAGTAAATCATATAACTGATGCAAACGATTGCGCTTTTTAGGAATCATCCCTACCCCAACCTCGGTAGCGGCTTCGGCTATCGAACCGATTGTTTTAGCACAAATAGTATGGGCAGCCATGGCTCGCCCCCCCACTATGCTGGAGTTTTTACCTTTAAGGATAATATGATTGCCTGCCTCTAAATTACTATGGGCCACGGTATTGGCCGTAATTGAGCCATCGGCAATTATGGTGGCTCTTTCGATATAGCCGGCAAACACATTACCTGCCGCCTCCACAAGGCCTTTATTTAGGCCTTGAATACCACGGCGTAAAACAATATCACCACCGGAGATAATGGTGGCACTTTCCACCACACCGCCGATTTCGATATTACCGCTAGCTTTGATAACCATACCCGGCAGCACATTACCGGCAATTAATATGCTGCCATCAAAATCGATATTGCCGGTTGATAAATCGGCATTGCCACGCAAAGTATGTACATCAGAAACACTAATTGTATTATTAGCATAAACAATCATGCCATTAAGCTCGGCATATAATTCTGTTTCGGCTTCATTAACATAAATGTTTTTGCCCTTGGGAAACTTAACATCTTTACCGGGATTAGCCTTAATTTCCTGCCCTTTAATTGTTTTGCCGGCTAAACCTAAGGTAGCCAACTTACGGCTAATTAATAATTGGCCGGCCTTAACATTTTCGAATAAATCCAATTCCCGATAATGAACTATACCCTTATCATCAATTTTGGGTTTGCCCTTTTTTTCTAAATCGACATGATAGGTTAAGTAGCCGTTTTTGCCATGGATGGGTGGCTGCGATTTAGCAATTAAGTAGCGCTTATAAGGCTGTTTTTCTTTGATAAAATTGCGCAAGGCCAATTCTAAAAGGCCGGAAACAATACCCCTTTCGGCCAATTTGGCAATCAGCAAATCATAATCGAGGGCTTTACCGCCAAAATCGCCGGCTAAAAAGTAAATAAATCCTTCTTCATCTTTATTATCTACTACTAAATCAAAATCCTCGTCAAGAATAATTTCATCTTGGGGTGGGGCTATTATTTCTCTGCCCCAACCGTGACTAATAATATTATCAACTTTACTTTGATTTAAGTCATTGATATTTTTGCGCACAATGTATTGGCTTAGCTTTTCATCAAGATAGCGGCTGCCATTGCCAATGGGGGCAAATAATTCTAAAACTACCCCTTCTTCGGTATACCTTAGATCAAAAAAGCCATCAATATCTTTAATCGATTCCAGGCCATCTCGCCCCGGTTTAATGGCCAGCAAGGTAATAGTTTTAACCATCGGGGTGGGCTTAACCTCGAAGAATAAAGAGCTGGCTTCTACCCCAAAATGGCTGGTTGCTGCAGCAATGCAGTTTTCCTGGCTATCTGCTATAAAGTATTTGGCCTTTACCTTTTTCATAAAGCTCCCCCTAAAATCATATTTTAATCTCAATCTTATACTATATCTTTTAATTTGATGCGCATTTTTAAAAGTACCCGTGAATGGATTTGCGAAATCCTTGATTCGGAAACTTCTAAAATTTCGGCAATCTCTTTAAACATTAATTCTTCATAATAGTAAAGGCTGATAACTAATTTTTCTTTTTCGGGCAATTCTTCGATAACTTCGGCTAGGACTTTAGCTATCTCTTGCTTTAAAACTTCCTGCTCAGGGGTTTTTATGCTATCACTACTAATTACAGAGCCCATGCTTTGGCCATTATTATTATTATCCTCAAAATATAATAGGTTAAAAGCATGGTTTTTTAATAAAACCTTACGAACATCATTAATATTAACACCTAAATTAGCAGCTACTTGTTGATCGGTAGGTGCTACACCAAACTTATTTTCATGTTGAGAATATACATCGGCGATGGCATTTATCTTTTTGCGCAAGCTGGATGGAGCCCAATCCTGATCACGCATATAGTCCAAAATTTCGCCTCTAATTCTGGTAACAGCATAGGTTTCGAATTTAACTTTATGGCTTAAATCAAATTTTTCCACAGCATCGATTAAACCAATTGCGCCACAATTGATTAAGTCATCGTATTCATTAAAATTATTATAACGAGGCATCATCCGCCAAACCAGCTTTTTAACCATACTAAGATAATGGACAATCAGCGCATCTTTGGCGGCCAAATCATTATTCAATTTGTAGTTTAACCATAATTGATCTAAATCTTTTTGCTGCTGCTCGCTCAAAATGCTCACGCCCCTATCTGTATATACTGATTATCGGGAATCGTCACGCAGCATTTGCTGCTGCCAGCGTAATATAAACTTAGATATAAAGCGCCTATCATCCTCGCCATAAGGCGGAAATTCTATGCCCAAGCGATACCTTTTGGTAGTTAAATCTTGGTTTTCTACCTGGCGTACTATGCCTAATAAATCAAATTGTGCTTTTTGATCAGGCCCTGTAGGTAGGCTTAGAATAACATGTAATTTATCACCATGCTCATAATTTTTTTGCGAATTAAATGATATACCTGTTTCGCTAAGATTATTAGTTAAAACTTCTTCCCAAGGGGTAGGGTCGTCGGCCATTTCCTGCTCGGTAGGAGGGAAAGGCCCCCCGATAAAGGGGCGTGCCTTAATATTTAAATTTATGCGCAGGCGATAAGAATTACGCCTTTGCTGTTTGCGTGGTTCCGATACTCGTTCTAAAGCCATTAAACGCAAATTGCCCTCGACTAAAATTTCGTCAACTAAGCAATCTACCGAAAAACGGCCATTATCACGATAATAAAAAACGGTAACTTTTTGTTTAAGTTTTAAAATAATCGGTACACTACGAAATAATGGCACCGAGGCGATTAAAATACCATCTTCGGTAATATCCTCAATCATGGTTGGAAAAACTCTGCCGCCGGAAACAGAAATACCTATTTTATCACCAATTTTTAAAACCTCTTTTTTTGCCATATTATCCACCACTTTATAATTTATTTAAGTATATCTAAAATTATCTAACCAAACGCGAGAAAAATCTAGCTAAGGGACTATGTTCATTTACCTGATTAGGTAATTCAGCCAAATTTTGAGCAATATTCATAAAACTGCGCCCGGAAAGGCTTTTAGGCTGACCAATCAAAATCGGATTTTGGGTTTTAATAGCCTGCCCGATATCCTTATGATATAGTATACTGCCTAAAGGGTGAATTTGTACATTCAAATATTTCGACGTAATGCGCATAAAGCTTTCGGTAGCATTTTCGGCCTCTTTTTGGTTTTCGGCCTTATTCATAATTAGGCTAACAGGCGGCATTAATGGCTTGGCATTAATAGTTTTTAGCAGGGCATATGCATCTAAAATTGCAGTAGGCTCGGGCGTGGTTACAATAATGGTTTCGGTAGATGCTTGCATTAATTGCAAAACCGTATCATTAACCCCGGCACCGGAATCGATAAGAATAATATCGATTTTTTGCTTAAACAGTTGCAAATCCCCTAAAATTGTAGCCAATTTGCTATCATCTAAATTTAATAATTGATTGATACCGGATCCGCCGGAAATAAAATTAACACCGCCAATTCCCTCTTGGATGATATCAATCAGCTTTTTTTCACGGTTTAAAACATGACTTAAATTATAGCGTGCCGGTTCGCCCAGCATCACATCGATATTAGCCAGGCCAAAATCGGCATCAATAATCAGCACCTTAAACCCTAATTTGTTTAAAGCAATGGCTAAATTTACCGTAGTTACCGATTTGCCTACACCACCTTTACCGCTGGCAATGGTGATAATCTTCATCGCCCTTTCCTTAGGTGGATTATGGGCGGCAAGCTCGGCCTTATGAACAATTTCTCTTAAATTTTGTGCTTGATCCGCCATATTAATGCTCCAGTATTTTCTTTGCCAAATCATTGGCATCTGCAATTTCTAAATCATCGGGCACATTCTGGCCTGTGGTTATATAGGCCAAAGGCTTTTTTGCATAATGACAAATATTTAAAATTGTGCCTCGGTAGCTGGTTTCATCCAGCTTGGTTAATAATAATTTATAGTCGCCGACAAAATCATAAGTATCGATAATTTCTAAAATCGAATTATAGGCCGTGGTTATCGAAATGCAAAGCAAAACTTCTTCCGGGGCAGCCAGCTCTAAAATCTGGGTTACATCTTCAATATGCTGGCTATCGCCGGGGCTTTTGCCGGCGGTATCGATAAAAATAATATCACAATCGGCCATAGTTTCTAAAACTTCGCTTAATTCTTCCATCCGATAAGCAATGCCTAAGGGGATATCCAAAATATCGGCATAGGTTTTTAGCTGCTCATGGGCGGCGATGCGGTAGGTATCGGTATTAATAACGCCTACCTTGCATTTATCATGAATAGCAAATTGCGAGGCCAATTTAACCAAGGTAGTGGTTTTGCCCACCCCGGTAGGCCCTAAAAGCAAAACAATTTTTTGCTTATACTTTTTAAGGGCAATGGGCTGAATTTGCGATAATTCTTCGCTGATTAAATTACTCAAAATCTCCCTAGCTTGGGAATCTTTGCCATTTTTTAGGATAGTTTCTGTTTGACGGCATAAGGATAGCGCCAAATCATCCAGCACCAAGTTTTCTACTAATTTGATATATAAATCTTCTACTTCCGGCAAAAAATCATAGCTGATATCGCGCTTAATATGGCTAAACTTCTTCATAAAATCATTAAGCACATGATCTAAATTATCGATGCGGGTATCGATTTCATCCAGTTTATTATGGCTTAAGGCCTTGCCGATATAATCGGCTTTTTTTTGGGCACTGGCCAACTCTTTTTGGGGTTGCGCCGGCTCGGCCAAAAGCTTTTCGCTTAAGGCAATAATATCGGTTTCGCTAACTTTGGGCTCGGCAATTTTAGGCTCTTGATACTTTTGGCCATTTAGTGTAGCGACAAAAGATTGGGGCTGCTCATTTTCATAGATTAATTGCTGACCATGATAAGCCAAATCGGCATAGGCCGAAGTGGGCGGCAGGGTGCGGCGCTCGGCCGCGCTTTTACGGGGCTCATAGGCCACCATAACCTCCACAATCGGCTTTTGGAATAGGTTTTTTACGCCACGCTTTTTTACTTTGCGGCTATTCAAAATAACTGCATCGGCACCCAATTCCTTAACAATATCATCCATTGCAGTTCGCATATCTTTGGCTTCGTACTTTTTTACCAGCATCGTAATCACCACCTTTTAGGATAAGCGTAAAACGCCTTCGGAATAAACTTCTACGCTTTGTTCGATTTCATTATAAGATAGAACAATTAAATCGGCCGAAATCTGCTCAGAAATCTTTCTAAACTGACGCCTTACCAAAGGCGAAGTTAAAATTAAAGGGATATTACCCAAATTACGAACCCTTTCGACCAAAACCCGTAAATTATCAAAAATCACTTTTAACTGAGCCGGGTCTAGGGCTAAATAAGCGCCATGCTCGGTTTGTTTGGTATGTTCGGCAATTAGTTGCTCTAAGGCCGGATCAAGGGTGATAACATGGGCTTTATCATCCACAATAAAACGCTTAGATATCATCCTCCTTAAGGCTTGACGCACATATTCGCTTAATAAATCCGGATCATGAGTAATGCCGCCATAATCGCTCAAAGTTTCGATAATTGTGGCCATATCCCTAATCGGGATATTTTCCCTTAGCAAATTAGCAAGCACCTTTTGTACTTCGCCCAAGGAGAAAATCTTGGGGATAACCTCGTCGACCAAGGCCGGTTGCTGACGTTTTAGGTTTTCGATTAGGGTTTGTACCTGCTGCCTATTTAATAGCTCATGCGAATGACGCTTAACAATTTCGGTTAAATGGGTGGCAATTACCGAAGGCGGATCAATTGTAGAATAGCCGGCAATTTCGGCATTTTCCCGTTCTTCTTTATCAATCCATAAAGCCGGTAGGCCAAAGGTAGGCTCTACCGTTTCGATACCATAAATTTCCTCATCCGGCTCACCTGTTGCTAAAGCCAATAAATGATCGGCCATAACCTCGCCGCGGGCAACCTCTACCCCTTTAATCTTGATTACATAGGTATTATTACCCAACTGAATATTATCCCTCAGGCGAATAGATGGCACAATAACCCCTAAATCCAGGGCGCATTGCCGCCTAATCATCACTACCCTATCTAAAAGGTCGCCGCCTTGGCTAACATCTACCATCGGTACTATGCCATAGCCAAATTCCAGCTCGATGGGATCTACCTGTAAAAGAGCAGTAACATTTTCCGGCTTGCGCTTTTCCTTGGCCATTTGCTCGGCCTCGTCTACCTGTTCTTCTTCCTCGGGCACCATTAGGCTTTGGCGACGCATATTACCCACAACAATCAAGATAATAGCCAATAACCACATAATAGGCTTAGGAAAACCGGGAATAAAACTTAAGGCAAAAACCAAAAGGCCGCTAATCAAAATAACATTAGGATAAGCCCCCAATTGACGACCGGCTTCTTCACCAAAACTTTCCTGATTACCGCCGGAACGGGTTACAATAATACCCGAAGCAGTAGATACTAACAAAGCAGGTATTTGGCTAACCAAGCCATCGCCTACTGTAGCTAGGGTGTAGATGGTAACAACCTCGCCAATCGGCACATCTAGGGTTAAAACGCCGATAATCAAACCACCAATAATATTGATGGCGGTAATAATAATACCAACAATGGCATCACCTTTAACAAACTTAGAAGCACCGTCCATGGCGCCGTGGAAATCGGCTTCTTTTTGAATGGTTTCGCGCCTTTCGCGGGCGGCAATTTCGTCGATTACGCCGGTATTAAGGTCGGCATCGATGGCCATTTGCTTACCGGGCATGGCATCTAAGGTAAAACGAGCCGAAACCTCGGCTACCCTTTCGGCACCTTTGGTAATAACCATAAACTGAATGATAATAATGATTAGGAAAATAATTAAACCAACCACTAAATTATCGCCAATAACTACCGAGCCAAAAGTTTCAATAACTTCCCCGGCCTCGCCTTCATTGCCCAAAATTAATTTAGTGGAAGATAGGTTTAGCGCTAATCTAAATAAGGTAATAATCAGCAATAAAGTGGGAAATACCGAAAATTGCAAAGGATTAATAATATATAAAGACATCATCAATACAAATAAGGATAAAGTGATATTGATGATTAGCATTACATCCATCAAAAAAGTATTAAGAGGAAAAATAATCAGCATTACTACCGCCAAAACGGCAATGGCTATCCAGGCTTCCCTAAGCTTCATCTTTTTCCTCCTCTGATATTATTTTTAAGTCGATATACATAAACCAATACATCGGCCACGGCTTGATATAAATCCGGCGGCACCTGATCTCCTATTTCGCAAAATTGGTATAAGGAACGGGCTAACTCTTTATTTTCGACAATTTCTATGCTATTTTCCTGCGCGGCTTCCTTAATTTTTCTGGCCAAAAAATCTTGGCCCTTAGCCAAAACGATGGGAGCTGCGGCAATAGCTAAATCATATTTTAAAGCAATCGCATAATGGGTAGGGTTAGTGATAACTACATCAGCCTGAGGCACTTGCTCCATCATACGCATCGCACTCATTTGCATTTGTTTTTGACGAATTTTACCCTTAATTTTAGGATCGCCCTCTTGCTGCTTAAATTCATCTTTTACTTCTTGCTTGGTCATTTTTAAATCTTTTTCGAATTGCCACCATTGATATAAATAATCAAATAAAGCAATAATAGCCAGTACAAAGGACATTTGAATGGCAATTATAAAAATGCGCTCCATAAAACCGATAATAATTTCGCGCAAATCGCCGCTCATAATCCAAGGGTAAATCGTGATAATTTCCTGATATTCGCGATAAAGGATATAGCCTAAGGCAATAACTTTAATTAAGGATTTGATTAATTCCGATAAACCTTTAAGCGAAAACAATTTTTTAAAGCCGCTAATCGGATTTATTTTGCTTAAAGACGGGATTATGGGCTTGGTAGTAAATAAAAAACGCACCTGCGCCACATTAATGGCCAGCCCTGATAAAAAAGCACATAATAGAATTGGCAAAATAATCGGGGCAACTAATTGCAAAACTTGCAGATAAACGGTGGTTAAAAGCGGGGCATCCCAAACGGTGGTAGAGCTTAAAGTAGCAACCGAGCCTAAAGCAGTACCCATCATTTCGGCTAAGCCGCTAATATATTGCTCAAAAAACAAATACATAAAGCCAAAAATTACCAAAGAGCAAAAAGCCGTATTAACCTCGATGCTTTTTAAAACCTGGCCACGATTACGAGCATCGCGCCGTTTTTTCGCTGTGGCCTTTTCTGTTTTTTCGCCGCTGCCGCCTTGTGGACTCATACACTCACCCTAAATGTTGCAAACATCTTTTCTATCGATTCGAATAAATGGCTGAATATTGTATCGGAAAAGCTCATAAACGAGGGGATTAATAAGATTACCACCATAAAACCTAAGATAATTTTCATCGGTATGCCTACCACAAACATATTCATTTGCGGCACCGAGCGCATTAATACCCCAAAGCAAAACTCCAAGGTTAAACCGGAGGCCACAACCGGCAAAGCAACCATTACCCCCAGCACAAAGGACAAAATAAACACTTCTAAAGCAACCAGGCCTATAGCTGGGCTAATTGCTATATTACCAACCGGTATAGCCGTTATGGTAATATCTAAAATATCGATTAATCTTAAATGGCCATCGACCAAAAAGAAAGTTAAAATCAAAATAATATTAAGTAAATTACCCATCATCGGGATTTGAGTATTATTTTGGGCATCAAAAACATTAACAATACCAAAACCAATTTGCATATCAATCATTTCGCCGGCGGTATAGGCCGTTAATGATAAAAACAAATTAGTAACAAAGGCCAGTGCCATGCCCAAAACTAATTCGGCAGCAATTAAAAGAAAAAATCCAAATAAAGTAGCATATGCAATATTAGTATTAATTGGCCGATACATAAAAAACAAAACTGTAATAAAAAAAATTAGGCCAATTTTAAACATATCGGGAATATTTGTACGCCCAAATATTGGCGAGGGGAATACTAAGCCCCCTACCCTAAACAGTAATAGTATAAAATAATCGGCATTGGCCAAGATATTATTAACGGTATCAGTCATAGGCAGCCTATAAAAATGAATTAACAGAATCAAAAAGGCGCAAGGTAAATTCGGAAATTGTGGTTAGAATAAAAGAACCAAATATAACAACCGCCATTAAAATAGCAATAATTTTGGGGATAAAAGCCAAAGTTTGCTCATTAATTTGAGTAGTAGCCTGAAAGATAGATACCAATAAGCCCACAATTAAACCAACAGCCAACATGGGCAAGGAACAAATAAGCACTGTCCAGATAGCATCTTGCATAATAGTTAGGATTTGATCATGGCTCATTTTGGTTCTCCTTTCTTGGCAGGTATTGCATAAATTTGTGCTTAGCCACAAGCATTAATTGCTTAATACTCGTGGCCAAATTCAGATATTAAAGCCACTTACTAAGGTGCCGATAACCAATTGCCAGCCATCTACCATCACAAATAGCAATATTTTAAATGGCAAGGAAATCATCGCCGGCGGCAGCATCATCATACCCATGGCCATTAAGGTGCTGGCCACCACCATATCCACTACAATAAAGGGGATATAAATGAAAAAACCCAGCCTAAAGGCATGTTTAATCTCGCTGGTAATATAGGCCGGTATTAATACCGTATTGGGAATTTCCTCAAAACTGGCATAAGGGCCATCATTGGCCATATTAACAAAAAAGGTCATATCGGTGGGTTGCACCTGATTATACATATAAATTCGTAAAGGATCCATTGCCAATTCTAAAAACTCGTCTTGAGTAATTTCATTATTAGTATATGGCAAATAGGCTTCTTCATAAATTTGATTAATAACCGGATTCATCACAAAAAAGGTTAAAAATAAGGCCAAGCCAATCAAAACCTGATTAGGCGGTGTTTGCTGGGTGGCTAAAGCATTACGAATAAAGCCTAAAACAATGATAATCCTGGTAAAACAGGTCATCATAATTAAAATCGACGGTAAAAGAGTAAGTATGGTTAATAAAATTACAATATCAACCGTTTGGGTATTTTCGCCAAATAAATTGTCGATAATCGTGCTTAAAGTGCCATCCTCGCCTAAGGTTTCCACAACTTGGCCATCTTCTAAGGTAATATCCTCTGTTGCCGGTGCTGCTAAGGCAAGCGGGCTAAATAGCAGGATTAGCAAGGCTATAATCGGCAATATAAGCAATTGCTTTTTGATAAATTTCACTAATCAGCGTCCTCCTTATGAGGGGATGATTTTAAATCTTCCGCCTTAAATTGCGGCTCTTGCTCGGCTATATACTGGCTAAAATCTTTAAGTTTATTCTGCTCATTTTTACCAAATCTATCTTGCCACTGTTGTTTAAAAGCCTTAGTAATAGGCATGCCAATCTGGGCTTTTGCCTTAGTAGCTAAATATTGCTGGGCTTGCTCGCCAACTAAATGATCAACTACCGTAACCCCGGATGCCGCATAAGCTAAAATATAAATTTGCTGCTGAATTTCTACTATAACAATCAGCTTGTCCCTGCTTAAAGCAAAACGCTCCAAAACCCTAATCGATCGATTAGGGCTTGATGAGTTTAAGGCAGCTCGGCCAATTAATAAGGTGCAATAATAGGCAGCAATAATCACTACTATACAGCCCAATATGGCCAAAACAATTTGTCCGGCAGTCATACCTTTACCTAAACCTGCATTTGCATTACTTGAGTATAGGCATCGATTACTTTATTACGAATAGATAAAGCCAAAGAAAGAGCAATTTCGGCCTTTTGCGAATCAACCATCATCCCCGATAAATCATCAGAAGCGCCGGCCAATAATTCTACGCTGGAAACTTTATCCACATCATCACTTACCGAGGCATTATTCATGGTGGCATTGAATATATCGGCAAAATCATTATTATTTAAGCTTAAACCAGCATCGGGCATGGCCGCAGGTGCCGGCGATATTAAGTTAACAATATTAGAAGAAATTGGGTTTATAGTCATAATTTGCTCCTTAATTTTTATTAAGCCTTACCTATTTGCAATGTAACAGTAGCCATATCTTTAAAAGAGTTTAAAGCTGTAACATTGGCCTCGTAAGCACGATACGCAGCCATCATATCAACCATTTCATGCACAACATCAACATTGGGTAATTCCACATAGCCTTCTTCATTGGCATCGGGATGCTCCGGATTATAGTCCAGCTTAAAAGGCGATTGATCCTCGCCAATCTCCACTACCCTAACTCCACCTGTTACCCCTTGGGTGTATTGGTCGAGCTTTTGATCAAAAACATTTTGGAAGCGGCTTAAATTATCCGTTTCCTCGATTTGCTGAAATACTACATAACGACGACGATAGGCCTCGCCGTTTTCGGTGCGGGTGGTATTGATATTAGCCATATTTTCGGCAATAACATCCATCCTTAAGCGATTGGCCGTTAAGGCCGAAGCGCTAATATTCATCGAGCTTAAAAATACCATAATAGCCTCCTAACTAGGCATTATTTGCCTTCCCTAATTGCCATTTTTAAACGAGCCAATTCGCCATTTAGTTTGGTTTGCAGAGTATTATAATAAATACTGTTTTGAGCAAGCTTAACATTTTCGGCTTCGATATCCACATTATTGCCATTAAAAAGCATAGAGGTATCCTCATTAAGTACCACCTTGGCTTCAATATCAGCCGTATCGATAGAAGCACCGATATCGATATGCTTATCACGGGTTTTTTTGCCTGCAAAATCGCTACTATTTAAAGAAGATGCAAATATCGATTCGAACTGCACATCGGAAGACTTAAAATCGGGGGTCTCGGCATTGGCGATATTATTGCGAATAACCGCATTGCGTGTCCACGAGGCATTAAGCCCTTGCTGCAATAAATCAACCGAGGAAAACAATTTATCCCACATAATAGAAACCTCCTATAAAAAAAAATATGCCAAATCTATTATAACATATAAGTTGGCATAATGCTACATTTTTTATGAATTTTTGACATAAAAAAATTACCAGTTTATGGTAATTTAAATATTTTGCGATTTTTTGATTAAATAACGGCCAATCATGCTACCCATAGCAGCCAGATCGGCTTGTACTTCAACAGCACCATTCTCCCAAGCTTTGCGAGGCATGCCATAAACTACACTGCTTGCCTTATCCTGGCCAATATTAAAAGCCCCTGCTTGACGCATTTTTAACATGCCCTCGGCACCATCTTCGCCCATGCCGGTTAAAATAGCCCCAATTGCATATTTACCCACATTTACCGCCACCGAGCGGAATAAAAAATTTACCGACGGGCAATGGCCACTATCTTTGCCGATAGTATCGTCCAGCTTAAGATAATAATCCGCCCCTCTTTTAGTAATGGCCATTTGGAGGCCACCCGGGGCAATATAAACATTAGCCGGCAATATTCTTTGACCATTTACGGCCTCGTGTACGGTAAAGGGTAATTCGGTATTTAGGCGCTCGGCATACATTTTGGTAAAAGTAGGCGGCATATGTTGCACACAAATAATACCGGGGCTATTAACAGGTAAAGCCCTAAGCAAAGCAAGTAAAGCCTCGGTTCCTCCGGTGGAAGACCCCGTAGCAATAATATATTTTTTTTGAACCTGAGCACTAATTGTAGGATAATTAATAGCCATTGGGATTGGTATCGCCGCAGGCGACCCGGTTTTAGAAGGGGCAGCTACAGTTGGCGCAGCAGCCGGCTTATCGGCAGATAAAGCAGTAAAACTACGACCATTAAACAGCATAACAACTAGCCCTTTCTGTAAATAGAAGGTGCAACAGTTTGCCAATGGGCATCTACGGTAGGCATAGACTCGCTAAGGCCGATAAACAAATAACCGCCCGGCATAAGGGCTTCATAAAATTTATCGATTAAGCGTGATTTTGTTACATCATCAAAATAAATCATTACATTGCGACAGAAAATTACATGAAACTTTTTACGAAATTTAAATTGATTCATCAAGTTAAATGGCCCAAAGACAACATCTTCGGCTAGCTGCGGGCTAACCCTTGAAGTATCATTGCCATGCGGATTAAAATATTTTTTGCGCAAATTTTCGGGCAAAGAGGCTATATGATTATTTTTATAAACACCCTCTTTAGCCATGGCTAACACTTTAGGCGAAATATCGGTAGCCAAAACTTTCATATCCCAACGAGCCTTATGAGTGCCAAAATATTCGCTAATCATCATTGCCAAATTATAGGCTTCCTCGCCGGAAGAACAACCGGCGCTCCAGGTTCTTAAATCAAAATCACGAATTTTTTTTGTCCACTCGGGCAGGGCATGGTCGTATAAAAACTTATAATGAGCCTCTTCACGCATAAAATATGTATAATTAGTGGTAAGTTTGGCTACTAAGGTATTAACCATAACCCCACTTTTATCGCTTAAAGCAGCATCTACATATTCTTTAAAGTTGCTATGCCCGGCCTGAGTAACCACGCTACTTAAGCGGCCTTCGATTAAGCCTTTCTTTTTTTCTAAATTAATACCATAGTTAGCATACATGTATTCGCGTAGGCGGTGAAAATCCTGATCGGCCAATAACAAATCAATCACCTCAATTTAAGTAAAATTAATAAATCTTGATTAAATCAAGCAATTGAATAACCTGACCATCTACTGTAGCTAGCGATTTAACATAATTATTGATAACCGTATTTTTAGCCGGCGGCGGCTGAATTACATCATCATCGATACTTACCACCTCGGCTACTTCGTCTACCACCAGGCCTATCGACAAATCTTCGGTATTAAGCACCACTATACAAGTGCGATCGGTATATTCCGATTGCTCTTTATCAAAGCGCATGCACATATCCATAACCGGCACAATTGTGCCCCTTAAATTGATAATGCCCTTGATATAAGAATAAGTATGCGGCACTCTTGTTATATTTTGGATACCGATAATTTCCGTAACATAGGAAATTTCCAGACCAAAAACATTTTCGGCTACGACAAATGTAAGATATTTGCCATATAAAACATCTTCTTTACTCATGGTGGGAATTGTTGTTGTAGTTAAATTTTGATCATCCATATTAACACTCCTATAACATTAAGTCCAGTATTAAGCCCCTGATATCATCTACTTTGTTCAATATTTCGATATTATCTTCTTGCTCTTTTAATACTTCTTTAGCCAATTCCTCCAGCTTAATATTAATCGTATTCACAGTGGCATATACCTTATGACGCCTGCGTGACTGATAGGCGCTTTCTTTATTAAAGGTAAAACTATTGCTTACGGTTTGATTAACAAATTCTTTAATCAATTGCCGATACTTTTGCAATTGGCCTATATCGGCTTTTTTAGTAAGCAATTGCCCCTGAGCATTAATCTTATCGGCCAAGTCGGTCATATAGGCCTGATGCTGCTCGGCACTTAAATTGCTTAAAGTGCGCTGAAAAGGAAGGGCTTGATTTGCATCGGTACCCTTGGCTTCGGCGGCATTTAGGCCTTTAATATTCTGTTCTAGGTTGTGAATTTGATTAATTTTCATAGCTTAATATTATTCTACCACAAATTTTCCTCTTTGTAAACCATCAACGGTTTTTATCAAAAATATTTCCGCCCAGCATATAGCTGCCTTTCATATAGGCATCAAAAGTTTTATGCATTTTTTGTTTATTTTCGATTTGCTTACCCAAGCTTTGCATTAAATTACTAAGCTTTTGCTTTTGCCGATCATCTTCGGCCAGCGCCTCCTGAAAAAGAACATCAAGATTATCCAGCATATCTTCAATAGCCGGATCTTTAGCCTCTACCGCATAACATTTTTTTAATTCTCTAATTTCTTCAATTAAAACTGTTTGGCTATTTAGCAAGCGTTGCCTTTGATTAAGGCTTTTTAAAAAAGATGGTAATTGTTCACTACTAATATAAGCCTCTTGCTTTTTGCTAATAGCCAAATAATTATTAAGCATTGCTTTTTGCTGAGAAAGCAGCGTAATTAAGCGCTGCTTTCTTTGATCATCCCAATTATTCATGATTAAACCTACTTTTCATCTGATACATCGAGGGTTCCTTCTTTATACTGCTTTTCCACTTGCCCCCAAGCATCTCTAAACTCGGCGATAATCGGCAAAAGCGGCTCAATTCTGGCACTATCTTTACTGATATTAATTTGGCCGATTTCGTATAGCAAAAATTCATAAATATCCAGCAATTCCTGAGAAATCTCATAGTTCATATCCAGGCTATTTACCAATTCCTCAACAATTAGCTGTGCCTTCATCAAATGGCCATGGGCAGCTGCCGGATCATTTTTACTATCAATATCCTTGCGGGCCAGCAATAGGTTTTTGCGCAATCCATCATAAAGCATAATAATCAGCTCGATGGGGCTAGCCATTAAAACACCCTGCTCTTTATAGGTATTATAGGGATTTTTAATTAATAATTGTTGCTGCATATTTACGCTCCTTATTTTAACCTAATAATGATGTCAATGAGCTGGTTTGATTATTCAATTCGGCCATAGCGGTTTCCATAGCAGCAAATTGAGCATAATACCTTTCTTCCAATTCATACATATCTTCTTCCATTTCGGCAATACGCTCGATTAAATCGGCAAGATTTTCGTCCATAGTGCTTAAAGTGGCAGCTTGAGTATTATCTACATAATTACTTAGAATATTATCAATCCGATAAACCAAACCGGTTTGGCTATAATCACCATCTTCTTCCGGTAAGTTAATGAAAACATTCATTACAGCTTCGGTATCTTCTTCCAAAGCAGTCCTTAATTTAGTTTCGTCCAGCTCGATAATGCCGCCCTTGGTCCAATCGGTACCAGTGCTTAAGCCAATTGAAGAAGCCGACATACCCAAACCTTCGATTTCATCATAAAAGGCCGAACGCATAGAGCTTAAAATACGCTCGATATCATCATCTTTTTCTAAAAGGCCTAGCCGAGCAAGCTCCTCAAATTGATTAATTTGAGTTTCGGTTAAAGACATTTTTTCGTCTTCGGTTAAAGGCTCATAGGCCGAATTGGATTCCTCATCAATTAAGCCTTGTAATTTAGTAATCATCGCATTATAGCCATTAACAAATTCGGTAATACTCTCTACCGCAGGTTCAATATCTTTTTCGATATTAAAACGAACCGCACCGCTTTCGGCGGTAAAGGTTTCGAGCAATTTATAGGTAATGCCATCGGCGGTAATGGTATTACTGGCATTGTTAACAGCTGTACCATTCACCATAAAATGGGCATCCTTGCCGATATTAGTGCCTTCGGCAATATCGAAAAAGCCCTTAATTTGATTACCCTCTTCGTCCAAATTACCTTCCTCGGTAAAAAAATTACCGGCTAAATTGGTAATACTTACTTTTTCGGCAGCGCCGGTATCCTTACTTTCGACAATAACCCTTTTGCTTAGGCTATCAAAACGCATATTTACATCTGCCGAGCTATTTGTTACTTCATCAAAAACATCTTGCAAGCTATCGCTACTATCAAAGCTAAAGAAAACACCATTAATGGTAAAGGTTGCGGTTTGCCCATCGGTAAAAAGTTGATCTACATTACTAAAAGAACTTAAAGAAGCGTCTTTACCACGGTTGGCAATATCCGCAGCTAATGTATTATTAGAGTTAGCACTTTGCATTAAAGCTTTTTCGGCCAATTGAGTAACACTATTGATGGTTAGCGAACTAACTTCCGACTCGCTATTGGCAGTAACTTCAATAGCGCCTTTATTTTCGCCACTGGCCGTAACATTGTAGCTATAATAGGCCTCGGTGGTGGTCATTGAATTAGATCCCAAAACACTAAAATATTTACTTTGGAATTCTTCCAAATCGGTGGCCACATCGCCCAAAGCCTCGGCCTTCCACTCTAAACCAATTTGTTCTTTAATCTCGCGGTCGATTTTCATCTGCTCGATATCCATCATGCTTTGGATAATCGATTCGGTATCCATACCCGATGCTAAACCTGTTAACCTAACTGTGCTGGTACTATAAACAGCCATTTACAAACACCCCTTTTTATATCGGTAAGCCTTTTAAGGCTAAAACTAAACTTATCTCTTATTATACTATTCGCAATTTTAAACCAATAGTTTAGCCTATCGGCAAAATAATATTTAGGTTAAAGACCAGCCCTATGATGGCAGATTATCCCCCCGCCTTTAAGTTTTAATACAAATATAGCTTTTTATGCTAAAAGGCTATTGACCAACACTATATATTGTGGTAATATATTAAAAGTAAGCGCAACAAACATATATCTAGTTACTATACAAACTATACGGCTAAGCCCAGTTAGCTGTTTTTTTAAGCAAAAAAACTATTTTTTAGGAGGATGTTAATGTGGTTAATACCGAACAAATCAATTTAAGCGAAAATGCTCTTAAGGTGCTAGAGAAGCGCTATTTACTCAAAGATGAGCATGGCCAAAACATCGAAACAATACCTGAACTTTTTTGGAGGGTAGCCAATAGTATTGCCTATGCGGACAAGCTATTCGACCCCAATGCCGATACCGAAGCTACCGCCGCCAAGTTTAGAGAATTGATGATCAATAAAAAATTCTTGCCTAATTCCCCTACTTTGATGAATGCCGGCAAGGAGATGGGGCAGCTTTCGGCTTGCTTTGTTTTGCCGGTTAAAGATAGCATGGAAGATATTTTTGATGCAATTAAATATGCGGCCTTAATTCATAAATCAGGTGGTGGTACAGGCTTTTCTTTTAGCCAATTACGTCCTTCGGGCAGCACTGTGCGTACAACCGGTGGGGTAGCCTCAGGCCCGGTAAGTTTTATGAAGGTTTTTAATATGGCCACCGAAGCCGTTAAGCAAGGCGGGGCACGTCGTGGTGCTAATATGGGGATTTTGCGCATCGATCATCCCGATATTTTAGATTTTATCAGCTGCAAAAAAGATAATCGTGATATCACCAATTTTAATATTTCAGTAGGTATTACCGAGGATTTTATGGAAGCTGTGGAAAAAGGTGAGCAATACAATCTTTATGATCCTCATAATAATCATGTGGTAAACAGCTTAGATGCCAAAGAAGTTTTTGAAAAAATAGTAGCCTTTGCCTGGCAAAACGGCGAACCGGGCATTATTTTCCTCGATCGCTTAAATAGGGATAATCCGGTCCCTTCGCAAGGGCTAATCGAAAGCACCAATCCTTGTGGAGAACAGCCGCTTTTGCCTTTTGAATCCTGCAATTTAGGTTCAATCAATTTATCTTTATTCATTAAAAAGGATGAAAGTGGCAGCAAACATATCGATTTTGATGATTTGGCACAAACCGTTCATGCTGCCGTTCACTTTTTGGATAATGTAATCGAAGTAAACAAATATCCTCTGCCCCAAATTGATGATATGACCAAGCTAACCCGTAAAATTGGTTTAGGAGTTATGGGTTTTGCCGATTTGCTTTTGCATTTAGGCTTGCCCTATAATTCCACCAAGGCCATTGAATTGGGCGGCCAAATTATGGAATTTATCCAAAAAGAAGGCCATCTTGCCTCGCAAAACTTGGCTAAAAGCCGCGGCAGCTTCCCTACCTTCGAGGCCAGTGTATTTAATCAATTAGAAGGCATGCGTAATGCCACTATCACCACCATTGCCCCTACCGGTACTTTATCGATTATCGCCAATTGTTCTTCCGGGGTAGAACCGATTTTTGCTTATGTTTATATTCGTGAAATCATGGATCGCACCCGCATGATTGAAGTAAATCCTATTTTAAAAGAACTTTTAATCGAGCGTAATCTATATAGCGATGATTTAATGCGCAAAATTTCCGAGGCAGGCTCTTTGGCTCATATCGAGGAAATCCCGGCCGATATTCGCCGTGTATTTGTTTGCGCCCATGATATTAGCCCGATTGACCATATCGAAATGCAGGCGGCTTTCCAAAAATATACAGATAATGCTGTATCTAAAACCGTTAACTTTAGCCATGATGCCACCAAAGATGATGTGCGTGAAGTTTATCGCCTAGCATGGCAATTAGGCTGCAAAGGGGTAACGATTTATCGTGATGGTTCACGCGATGAGCAGGTTTTGAATATCGGCATCAAAGAAGAGGCTGCTAAACCGCAAACCAGCGAGCATTATGATTGCATTATGCCGCGTCCGCGTCCGGCCTTAGTTTATGGCATTACCGAAAGAATGCAAACCGGCTGCGGCAATTTATATGTTACTGTAAATTATGATGAGCAAGGCATTTGTGAGGTATTTACCTCTACCGGTAAAGTCGGCGGCTGCCCTTCGCAAAGCGAGGCCGTAAGCCGTTTGGTATCGATAACCTTAAGAGGTGGTATGTGCATCGAGGAGATTTTAGATCAGCTTAGTGGTATTCGCTGCCCATCTACTATGCGCAATAGCGATCGTAACTGTGCATCTTGCCCGGATGCCATCGGCCGTGTTTTAGCCAAAGTAGCTAAAATGCTCCGCGAAAATGGCGGCAAAGTAAGCAGTATTAGCCAAAAAACTACTCAGCCGCTTGAAGCCAGCCAAAGGATTAGCAAATTTGCCAAACACTGCCCCGATTGCGGCAATGTTTTAGAACATGAAGGCGGTTGTGTTTCTTGCCGTAATTGCGGCTATTCCAAATGCAATTAAGTCTTCCTATTATAAAAGTTTATTTTTTACAATAATTTTATTGACTATTTGTCTAACTTAGTATACAATCAAATAGTGTCATAAAAAAACTAAAATTAAGCCACTACTATGTTTTTAAATAGTAGGCAAGGACTTGAACCCATACGCCCTTATTTAGACTATAGAAGTTAACTTGTAATAGTCTAAATAAGGGTGCGCAGCAGTTTTGTGCCAAAAGCGGTTAATAGATAGCTGGCTTGACGCTGCTTTTCGTAGTAGATTTACGGGAAGTATCGGCAAGACCGTTAGCTACTGCCGAGCTTTAGCGCAAAATCGTTTTGGTTCGAGTTTTTTCGTGCTAGTTGGCTTAATATTTGTCAAATCAACTTTTTAAGGAGGGCAAAAAATGGGCAATGCCACTATGGTATTATGGCCGATTTTAGTACCAATTGGAGGGGCATGTTTATTACCGCTAATTGGTAGGTTTTCGACCTATATCCGTAATATGATGGCTTTGGTTTTAATTTTGGCGGCTTTTATTTTTTCGGCCATTATGCTGCCGCAGGCAATTGCGGCCGAACCAATCTATTTGCATTATCAAATTCCTTTAGGCTTTAGTTTTGGTTTTTTAGCCGATAATTTAGCTATCTTTATGGCCTTAATCGCATCGCTGGTTGCAGCAATTATTGTATTTTATTCTTTTGGCTATATGGAACATTATGAAAACCAAAACGAATACTATTTTATGGTTACCCTGTTTATCGGAGCCATGATGGGCTTAGTTTATGCCACCAATTTGCTATTCATTTATATCTTTTGGGAGATTTCGGCCATTTGCTGTTGGCGTTTAATCGGCTTTTATCGTGATCAAAATGCCATCTTAAAGGCAGATAAAGCATTTTTAATCACCGTAGGTGGCGCTTTATTGATGCTGGTTGGCTTTATTGGCATCTATATTCAAACAGGTACCTTTAATTTGCCGGATATGAGCGGCACTCAATTAAGCACTAATCTTACCATCTTAATCCTATGCGGTATTTTATCCAAATCGGCTACCTTGCCTTTTCATACCTGGTTGCCCGATGCCGGGGTAGCACCATCACCGGTAACTTCCTTACTCCATGCTGCGGTTTTGGTTAAAATCGGCGTGTATGTTTATGCACGCCTCTTTTTGGTACATTTTAATTTAGATATTATTTGGCATGATATCATTCCCATTATCTGTGCTATCAGTGCTATTATTAGCGCCGGGGCGGCGATTGTCGAAAATGATATCAAGCGCATTATCGCCTATTCCACGATTAGCCAATTGGCCTTTATCCTGCTGGGCTTAAGCTCGGGCACAATGATTGGCGCAGCCGGTGGCTTACTTTATATTTTTATGCATTCGCTGGCCAAAGCAGGGCTTTTCCTCTGTGCCGGTATAATTGAGCATAGCACCCATACTAAAGATATTCGCCAAATCAGCGGCCTTTATCGGCGCTTGCCACTAACGATGACATCATTTGCTTTTTGTGCCTTTTCGGTAATGGGTATACCGCCTTTTGGTGGCTTTTTCTCCAAATACATGGTGATTAACGGAGCACTTTTAAGCGGAAACACCTGGTTAACCATCACCTTTATTATTGGGGCGGTGATGACGATTATCTATTTAATGCGTTTATTCATCAAAGTATTTTTTGGCGAATTAAGCCATCCCGATTTAAAAGAAGGCACTTGGGAAATGGTATCGGCTGTTATGCTTTTGGCCTTGCTTTCCCTGCTAAGCGGCCTATTTATTAATATCCCCGCACAATTAACCGAATACATTATCAGTGGCTTAGGGAGGTGGTAAAATGAGCAATTTTTTACTGGCCGGCAATGGCATGGGCATGCTTTGGTTAATGATAATCATGCCTTCTATCTTGGCCTTAGCAATTATTTTTGTCCCTAAGGAAAATTATACGGCTCGTTTTAGTTTATTTTTGGTAGCACTCACTTTAAATGCAATAGCGGCTATCGGCTTAAATTTTGCCCCCGAAACCAAAACCCTTATTCCCTGGGCACCCTACTTTAATTTAGATTTAGCCTTTAGGGTTTATGATTTTAGCAGCTTTATTGTCTTGGGCTTAGGGCTAGCATCTTTATTGGTTGGCATATATAGTATTACCTATTTAAAGAAAAAAGAATATGCCGGCAGTTTTTTAGCCCTTTATTTATTAACCTTGGCCTTGGCCAATGGTGCGGTTTTGGCCAATAATTTAATTATTATGCTCTTTTTCTGGGAAGGGTTATTGATTACCCTTTTTGCGATGATTGTTTTGGGCAATAAAAAAGATTTATATGCCGCCAAAAAGGCCTTTTATATATCCGGCTTTGCCGATTTAGCTTTAATGCTCGGTATTGGCATTACCGCCTGGTTAAGTGGCACAACAGAAATGGATGCCATCACCCCCTTAGAAACTAAAGGTTTGGCAACCATCGGCTATGTATGCATGTTAATCGGCGCCTTAGGCAAAGCCGGGGCTATGCCTTTTCATAGCTGGATACCCGATGCTGCCAACCATGCTCCCCTGCCCTTTTTGGCGATTTTACCCGGCGCTATCGAAAAATTGTTGGGCATTTATCTATTAATTCGCATTAGCTTCGATTTTTATAATCTTAGTCCGGGCAGCGGCTTGAGCATGCTGTTGATGATAATCGGCTCGATAACCATAGTATTTGCGGTGGGTATGGCTTTAATCCAAAAGGATATGAAGCGGCTTTTATCTTATCATGCAATTAGCCAGGTTGGCTATATGGTGCTGGGCATTGGCACAGCCTTGCCGGTTGGCGTGGTTGGCGGTATTTTTCATATGCTTAATAATGCCATTTATAAAAGCTGCCTGTTTATGACGGCAGGCGCTATTGAATTGCGGCTTGGTACTACCGATTTGCGCAAAATTGGCGGCCTGGCACGCTTAATGCCTTTTACAGCTATTGCTTTTATGATTGCCGCTTTATCTATTGCCGGCGTACCGCCATTTAATGGCTTTATCTCCAAAGAATTAATTTTTGATGCCGCATACGAAACTAATATCATCTTTTATATAGCAGCCTTGCTGGGCGCTTTTATGACAGGTGCATCCTTCCTTAAAATGGGTCATGCCGCCTTTTTTGGCAAGTTTAAACCTAGCGAGGACTTAAACAAAGAGGATATTAAAGAAGTACCCTATAGCATGACTATCCCCATGCTATTTTTAGCGGCCTTATGCTTAATCTTTGGTGTATTTAATATCTTGCCGGTAAGTTCTATTCAGCAATTATTGGGCGCAGAATTTATGGATGGCCATGATTATGCCGGTTGGCATATCATATTGTGGATGGTTTTGGTATCGGTTGCTGTTTTATTGATGGCAGTTGGCAATCATATTTTTGGCCTGCGTAAAACCGGCGAGGCTATTAAGGCGGTTGACCATATTCATTATGCGCCGGGCTTGCATAATCTTTATGATGCCTCGGAAAAACGACTTACCGATCCTTATCATGGCTTTGCTTATTTAATTAAGCTTTTGGCCAAACTATGCTATATTATCGACCGCTTTATTGATGCAATTTATATGCTGGTGATGGTAAAAATTGTTCATAAGCTGGCCTTAAGTTTAAGCAGCCTTAGCAATGGTTCCAGTTCGCGCTATATTAGCTGGGCTTTAGGCGGTGTGCTCTTAATCCTAATCATGTTTATTATACTATTATAAAGGGGTGAGATGATGACAGCTTCCTTAATCAATTATTTACCGCTTGGCTTTTTTGTTCTACCTTTGGCCGCAATTGTGCTTAATAATTTGGTCAGCCGCGAGCAAGCCCTTAAATTTTGCCGCCCCTTGGCCTTATTAATTAGCCTAGGTCAAATGGCGATTACCTTTTATTGCATATCTGTGCTTAGCCAAAGTAATGATGCTATTATCAATTTTAGCCCCTTTTGGAGCTTAGCCAATGATCCTTTAGGCTCTTATTTTAGCCTCGACTTTTTAAGCGCCCTAATTGCTTTAGCCATTAGCCTGGTTCTCTTTATCGTTTTGCTTTGTTATAAGCAAATCCCCACCGAGCAAACCTTTAGCTTTATCAATTTAAGCCTAATTTTGCTTTTGGGCATGAATGGTATTATCATGGTTAATGATTTATTTTCGCTATATTTATTTATCGAAATTACCGGTACTACCTCATTTATTCTAATTGCTATCAACCATACCAAGCAAGGCTTGGAGGGTGCCTTTAAATATTTGGCGATAAGTGCGGTAGCCACAGCCCTATTATTAATATCCTCCGCTTTAATCTTTATGGAAGTTGGCAGCCTGCAATTTGCAGCCATCGAGCAAGTTTTGCTCAACTGGAAAAGCTCGGCTAATTTTAGCTATTTATTGATTGCCTTTGTACTTTTTATCGCCGCTACTTCGATTAAATCGGGTTTATTCCCCTTTGGCGGCTGGCTACCCGATGCTTATCAAAGCGCCCCGATGGCCGTATCTTTACTTTTAGGCGGCATTGTTACCAAGGTAGCAGGTGCTTATGCTATTATTCGCTTGCTGGGCGATATTATTCATGCTGTTTTACCGCTTAATATTATCTTTGCCCTATTAGGTTTAATTTCGATTATTTATGGTGCTATTTTGGCTGCTATCCAAGGCGATTTTAAAAGAATGCTGGCCTATTCCAGCATTAGCCAAATCGGCTATATAGTTTTGGGTGCTGCCAGCGGCAATATTTTGGGCTTAATTGGGGCGGCTTTTCATTTCTTTAATCATGCCACATTTAAAACCGGCCTTTTCCTCAATGCGGCAGCTATCGAAAAACAATTTGCCACTACCGAGATTAAAAATTTGGGTGGCCTGCAAGCCAAAATGCCAATTACCTCATTATCTTCGATTATCAACTTTTTGTCGGCCGCCGGCATACCGCCTTTGGCCGGATTTTGGAGCAAGGTTTTAATTATCATCGGTACTTGGCAGGCAGGGCAAGGTCTTTTTGCCGGCCTAGCCACCGTAGCAGGCATTTTAAGCTGTGTTTACTTTTTAACCTTACAACGTAAAGTATTTTTTGGCAAAACAGCCGATACCTGCCAAAATGCCGTTGAAGTTAAAGGCAGCCTGCGTTTTGCCCAAATTCTGCTTAGTTTAATCGGCATTGGTTTAGGGCTTTGCTTCCCGTTTATCTTAAATCATTTGGCCGCAATCGGGCTAATTTAAGGAGGCTTAAATGAATCAAATAATTATTATAATTTGCCTAATCTTGATGGTTATCATGGCCTTAGCAGTAATGATGCAAAGGAGTATGATTAAATCGGCCATTGCCTTGGCCATAATTAGCGGCCTGCTTTCGATTATTCTTTTTAATTCAGATGCCTACTGGGCAGCGCTTTTCGAGCTTTCGGTATGTGCCGGGCTGATTACCGTAGTATTAATCAGTACCATTAGTATAACCAGCCAAGATCGCCGCAATCAAGAGCATCGTCATGATCATCATCGCCGTTTTGCGGCCTTGCCTTTTATCCTAATTATTGCCGGTATCGGTCTTTTAAGCATCCTAATCTTTGGCGATTTTAATGTAGAGCTGGCCGCAATCGATAGCTCCGACACCTCTTTTGATGCCTTTAGAGAAGTGCTTTGGCATGAGCGACAGGTAGATATTTTTGCCCAGATTATTTTAATTTTAGGCGGTGCCTTTGCGGTTACCGTTTTATTCAAAGAATTTAAAGGAGGCGAAAAGAAATGACCACTACCGGTATTATCCTTTTAGTTACAGCCTTACTTTTGATAATTAGTGGCCTATTTTGCCTGGTACGCACCCGTAATATTATCCGTTTAATCTTAGGGATAGAGGTTACTATGAAAGCTATTACCCTGCTTTTTCTTTTTGCGGGCAGGATAAACGGCAATTTGGCCTTAGCCGAATCCTTTATGATTAGTATTATTGTGGCCGAGGTTATTGTGGCCGTAGTAGCCGCCGGCATTGCGATTAAAGTTTATCGCCTGCATGGCAGCATGGATATCAATTTCCTCAATAAATTAAAAGGTTAGGAGGCTCTTATGATAAACTTAATTTTAGCACCGCCGATAACATTTTTATTCTTTATCCTCCTGGGCTTAGGACTATCTAAATTGGTGGCTCATTATGCGGCTAAGGGCAATATCAGCGAGCGCAAAACCGAATCTTATGCTTGTGGTCAAAGGCAAGTTAGCCATAATGTTAGCCCCGATTATAGTCAATTTTTCCCCTATGCTTTTTTCTTTACAATTATGCATGTTTTGGTTTTGGTAATAGCTACTGCACCTAAAGCCACTTTAAGCTTGCCTTTGCTATATATAGCGGCCGGTATTTTGGCGCTATTAATTATCTTTAGGAGGTAATATGGCTAATTTATTCCAAAAAGCAATTGATTGGGGGCGCCGTAAATCGCCCTGGATAATTCATTTTAATGCCGGTGCTTGCAATGGCTGCGATATCGAGGTGGTAGATGTTTTAACCCCCCGCTTTGATGTAGAGCGTTTTGGGGTTTTGCAGCAGGGTACACCGCGTCATGCCGATATTTTAGTTTGCACCGGGGCAGTAACTTTGCAAACCAAAGACCGCTTGCAGCAAATTTATGATCAAATGCCTGCCCCTAAATTTGTGGTGGCAATTGGCACTTGCGCCTGCACCGGCGGCATTTTTGATGGCTGCTATTGTGTAAATGGCGGCATTGATAGCGTAATCCCGGTTGATGCCTATTTGCCGGGCTGTGCAGCAAGGCCGGAGGCGATTATCGATGCCATTGTAAAGCTCTTGGCTAGCTTAGATAAAAATGATGCTAAGCTAAGTAAAGCCACCGCCTTAGCCCAAATTAAGCAAGAACAAGAACCGGAAACCGACGACCAAGATGACGAAATTATTGTAGAAGCGCCATCTGCCGCCGTACAAGCTGCTCCCAACAAAGATACTCAAGAATCAAACTCTTTATCAATGCCCGACGAAGTAATCGGCACAACTGTATCGGTTAATTATACTACAGAGGAATCATCGGCCGAGATCAAGCCGCCTAAAAAGGAGGATACTCATGAATAAAGAGCATGCTTTAATCGATAAATTATTAATTAAATTTCCCTTTTGGGAAAATAAAATCAGCATTATGCGTCCGGGGCGAATTTTATCACCTACCTTAATGCGTAATCATTTTGAAGATGCCTTTGATTATGCTGTTAATCAGGTAGGATTTAACTGTTTTCACCTGGTAATCGGTGTTGATGATGGCGATAATTTGGGCTTTATTTATGTTTTATCCAATGAAGATAAAATTATGCTACTTTTAAAGCAAACTGTGCCTAAGGCCGAGCCTTATATAAAATCGATATGTGCAACCTTCCCCAATGCCCTTTGGCATGAGCGCGAATTGGTAGATCTATTTGGGGCAGTAATCGAGGATTTACCACCCGGCCCCAGCTATCCCCTACCCGATAATTGGCCACCCGGCAATTATCCTTTGCGTAAAGAATGGAAAGTAGAATATTTTGATAAACAAACAATGACCTATAATCCCCCCATAAATCCCGAGCCAAAGGAGGGCTAATATGACAGAGCAAATCAATAATAAAAATATAGTTATCCCTATTGGCCCCCAACATCCGGCCTTAAAAGAGCCGGGCTGCTTTACCATCACCTTAGAGGGCGAAAAGGTAATCAATGCCGTGGTAGGTGTGGGCTATAATCATCGTGGCCTGGAAAAAGCCTGCGAGGAAAGAACTTATATTCAGGACTTATATATAATCGAAAGGGTTTGCGGTATTTGCTCGCATACCCATAGTACCGCCTTTTGCCAGGGTGTGGAGGAATTGGCCGCCGTAAATATTCCCCGCCGTGCCGCCTTTATCCGCAGCATTATGGCCGAATTAGAACGCCTGCATAGCCATTTGCTATGGCTGGGTGTGGCCGGTCATGAAATTGGCTTCGATACCCTATTTATGTATACCTGGCGTGATCGGGAATTGGTTTTAGATATCCTGGCCGCTTTAGGTGGTAATCGGGTAAATTATGGCATCAATACCCTAGGTGGGGTAAGGCGTGATATCGAGCCGCATCATATCGAAGATATTCTTAAAATGTGTGCCATCATCGAAGAACGCAATAAATACTATATCGAATTAGCCTTAACCGAAACAACCTTATCAGCTCGCTTAGCAGGTATTGGCCGCTTAAATAATCAAGATGCCATTCGCTTTGGGGCGGTAGGGCCGGTAGCTAGGGCGGCCATGGTAGAAGATGATATTAGAATTAGCGATCCTTATAGTGCCTATGATCAAATCCCGGTTAACCTGATAACCGATAATAATGGCGATGTTTTTGGCCGTACCGTGGTAAGGGTAAAGGAAATTATGGAAAGTATTAATATTATCCGTTATGCCTTGGCCAATTTGCCCGATGATGGATTAAGCGTAAAATTCCCCCGTAAAGTACCGGCCGGCCAAGCCTTAAGCCGTACCGAAGCCCCCCGGGGCGAGGATATTCACTATATTCGTTCCAATGGCACAGATAAGCCCGATCGGGTGCGGATTAGAGCCGCCAGCGAAGCCAATTGGCATGGTATGGCGCATATGTTAGAAGGCGATTATTTGGCCGATGTACCAATCATTATCGCTGCTATCGACCCTTGCTATTCTTGCACCGACCGTGCCTTTATTGTTAAAAACGAAGATCGCGAGCAGGTTTGGGATTGGCAAAAATTAAGGGCTTATAGTATCGATTGGTATCAAAAGCGGGGCATAGCGCCTGCCGATATCAAAACAAAATTTTAGCCAAGGAGGATAATTATGGCTTGGGCAATATTTCAGGTATTGATTTTTCCCGGATTTTTGTTTTTAGGCTTATATAGCTTAGTTTTAGAATTTTTAGATCGCAAATTGGTAGCCCGCTTTCAAAACCGTAGCGGCCCGCCTTGGTTTCAGCCTTTGGCCGATTTTTTAAAGCTATTGGGCAAAGAGGTTATTATCCCTTTTGAAGCCGATCGCCGCTTATTTTTGTTTTTGCCGGTGGTATCTTTGGCAGCGGTTAGTGCAGCCTTTTTGTATATACCCATTTTTAGCCCAAATTCGATATTGCCATTTCATGGCGATTTAATCGTTATCATTTATTTGCTAACCATACCCACGGTTTGCTTCTTTTTGGCCGGCTGGTATTCTACCAGTGTTTATGCCACTATTGGCTCGGTAAGGGCGCTAACCCAGCTATTTTCCTATGAAATCCCGCTGGCAATGTCTTTATTAGCACCGGCCTTATTAGCCGATACCTGGTCGGTAAGCGGTATTGCTGCTTATTATGCCGCTAATCCACTACTAGCTTTGGTTAATATCCCGGCCTTTATTGTGGCTTTAATTACTTGTCAAGGCAAGCTGGAAAGGGTGCCTTTTGACCTACCCGAAGCCGAAACGGAAATTGTAAGCGGTGCTTTTGTAGAATATAGCGGCCGCCTTTATGCGATTTTTCATATGACGATTAATGCCGAGCTAGTCGTGGTGGCCTCTTTAATTGCAGCAGTATTTTTGCCTTTTTATAGTTTTAATCCCGTTTTGGGATTTATCCTTTATTTGCTTAAGACAATGGCTGTATTGTTTATTCTAGCCCTATTTAAATCGGCAATGGCCAGGATTAGAATAGAGCAAATGGTGCAATTTTGCTGGCGCTATTTAACCCCTTTGGCCATTTTACAAATTGTAATTAATATTATTTTAAAGGGGGTACTATAATGGATAAATTACATCGCCCCGGCAAAATAGCCGCCCAAGCTTTAACTCAATTATTCAAAAAACCGGCCACCATCGCCTACCCTGCCGGCGAATTGCAAATCGATGAGCATTATCGTGGCAAGCTGGTTTATGATGCAACAAATTGCATCGGCTGCAATTTATGTGTAAGAGATTGCCCTGCTAAAGCTATCAAAATTATTAATATTGGCACTAAAGAAAATAAGGTTTTTGAGCTGCATTTAAATTTAGCCCATTGCATATTTTGCTGCCAATGTGTGGATAGCTGCCCTAAAAAATGTATTGATATGAGCACCGATATCGAGCTGGCCAGCTTAGATAAATCTACCTTAACGGATATTAATCTATGAGCTGGGATTTAATAATCGGCCAAGCTTTGCAAAATAGTAAAAGGCCATGTATAATGGGCGTAGGATCGGAATTAAAAAGCGATGATGCGGCCGGTATGTTTTTATGCGATATCTTAAGTCAAGAGCAGGCGCTTAAAAGCAAAGCCCTAATCATTGGCGGCTCTACTGCCCCGGAAAATTTTTGCGGCGAGATTTTGGCCCATCAAAGCGATTTATTATTAATTGTAGATGCTGCCCAAATGGCTAAAGAACCGGGTAGTATTCAAATTATCGATAGTGCCGATTTGGATGGCCTAAGTTTTTCTACCCATATGCTGCCTTTATCTTTAATGCTAAGCTATTTAATCAGCCAAGGGCAGCAAAATATTATCCTGCTGGGGATTCAGCCCTTAAGCACCGAATTTGGCTTTGAATTAAACCCACCGGTAGATAAAGCCATAAGGCAAATTGCGGATTTGATATTGACAAATATTAAATATTGACAAATGGCAATATGGGGAGTATAATATATTATTAAAATATCCTAAAAAGCGGAGGTAACTGAACATGAAAATTCTGGTAGCCGAAAAAATTAGCGATGCAGGAATGGAAGCTTTATATAATAGTGGCTTTGAGATTTCCTATCAACGTCATATTAGCCGTGAAGAATTATTGGCCACAATTGGCGAATATGAAGGCTTAATTGTCCGTAGCCAACCGATGGTAGATGCCGAGCTTTTAGAAAAAGCCTCTAAATTAGTGGTAGTTGGCCGTGCCGGTAATGGCGTGGATAATATAGACATGGATGCTGCCACAAATCATGGGGTTATTGTAGTAAATACACCCGATGCTAACAGTGTATCGGCCTGCGAGCTTACTATTGGTATGATGCTGGCCTCTTGCCGAAATATACCTCAGGCTAATGCTAGCTTAAAAGAGGGTGTTTGGGGACGCAGCCGTTTTCAAGGTACGGAAATTAAAAGCAAAACTTTGGGTATTATTGGTTTAGGGCGAATTGGTACTTTATTATCCAAAAGGATGACTGCTTTTGGGGTAAAAACAATAGCTTATGATCCCTATATTACCGATGAGCAATTTAAAAGAGCCAGAGCCCAAAAATGCGAAACTTTGCATGAATTATTAAGGCAGGCCGATATTATTACTATCCATACCCCTAAAACCGCAGAAACCTTTAATATGCTTGGTGCTGATGAATTTAAACTTGTTAAAAAAGGTGTACGTTTAGTAAACTGCGCCAGGGGTGGTATTATTAATGAGGAGGCCTTGGCCGAGGCTTTGGCCGATGGCACGGTAGCCTCGGCTGCCTGTGATGTATTGGTTAAGGAGCCATGCACCGATTCGCCATTATACAAGTTTGAGAATTTTATAGTAACCCCCCATATTGGTGCTACTACTGATGAAGCGCAGGAAAATGTAGGTTTATCGGTAGCCGAGGAGGTTATTTGCGCTTTAAGAGGCGAAATGGTGCCTAATGCGGTAAATATGCCGGCCTTAAAGCGCGAGGATATTGATGCGGTTAAGCCATATATGCGTTTGGGCGAATTATTGGGTAAAATTTATCATCAATTACAAAAAAAGCCTGTTAAAAGGGTAGAAATTGATTATTGTGGCCAGGCTGCTTTATTAGATACGGCGGTAATAACCAGAGCAGTATTGCGGGGTTTATTCGAGCCAATTTTAAAGGAGCAGATTAATTATGTTAATTCGCGTTTGGTGGCCGAAAGCCGAGGGGTAAGTATAGCCGAGAGCAAGGAAGAGCGCAGTTATCATGGTTTAAATATTGTGAGGGTGAATGTATATGCCGGGGAAAGGGTATATCGTTATACCGGCACAATTTTTGGTGAGGATGATCCGAGAATAACCGAGATAGACGGTTTCCGTTTTGATTTTAGGCCGGAGCCACATATGTTGATAGTGGAAAATGCAGATCGTCCGGGTATGATTGGTAAGATAGGTACCTTGATGGGCGAGAACAAGATTAATATATCGACAATGCAGGTAGCGCCGGTACCGGGCACAGGCAAAGCGATGATGACCATAGGCATTAGCGAGAGGCCACAAAAGGAGCAATTAAGTAAAATAGAAGAACTAGAAAACATATTCAAAGTAAGATATGTAAACTTCTAAAGTTTTACTCGATTTTTTACCAAAAAATCGCGGGGTCTTAGGGGCAGAGCCCCTAAGGTCTTAAGGTTTAAAGTTTTAAGCCAAACCAAAGAAACTAAGCAAACAAAGCTAAGTTGACTGATAAAAGGTGGCAAAGGAAGCAAATTTGGCTTAAAACACGCGCCTTTTGGCGCAGCCAAAACAGCCAGCAC
>CAYJBP010000005.1:0-46312 GCA_964368605.1 uncultured Peptococcaceae bacterium
AACCCACTGATCACCTACCTGCTCGCTCCCCGTAGCTTGCGCTTGCACAAAAGGCATCATAATCAACGCTGCTAGGATTAAAGTGGCGCCTAATACGGCTAGCCATTGGGATTTTGACATTTGTTTTAATTTTGTTATCATCGTCCATTCTCCTTACATTTTTCATTTCTTTTTTTATTTCAATTGACAATATTAATATCAATTCAAAACCTATACATTTAAATTCAATTTGTTACATTTTCGCATTAATACTTAAAGATTTTTAAGTATTTTATTATTGCTTAAGAATTTATAACCACTTAGTGGTTCCCCCCTTATAAACCCTCCTTTAGCTTGGATTATTTTTCAAAGATCGCTTGGGGCAAAACCTATTGCCCTAGGCTATATTAATATAATACCATACTTTGGTTACATTTCGGTTACATTCCAGTTTTTTTTCGGTTTTTTTTCACATTTTTATTAATTTATTTTCACAAAGTACCTGCCGCCCAGCTAGAAGCTAACACGTAACAAAAAGTCTGAATATTAAAGCTAATCAAGTCTTTAATCCCTCAATTTATGGTGCTTAAGCAGGATTTTGTACCTAAAACTAGAATATAATATATGCTATGCCATTTAAATCAAAAAAACCAATCGGCAAACCTAATTCTACTATTATAAATGGTTTGCAATATGCGGGGCTTGCTTTAAGCTTTGGCCTAACCTTAGGCGTGCAAATTTTTGCCCTCGGCTATTTACTGGGTGGCTACTTGGATAATAAATTGGCCTCCGCCCCCTGGTTTTTGCTGCTGGGTACTTTAATTGCCATTGGTCTTAGCTTTAGGCAATTATTCCTCGGCCTTAATTTATGGCAAAAACGTAAAACTAAGGATGACTAAATCGTGAATTATCTATTTGCCGCCCTAAGCGGCCTGGCCTTTGGCTTAATACTTAGCCTGCTTAAATATCTGCTATTGTGGCGGCCTTATTTAAAGGCCAAAACCAATCGCATCTATTTAATTATGATGCTTAGCTCGCTAATTAATGTAGCTGCCCTGCTTAGCATCTTTTTAATTAGGGATATCCTACCCTTTAGTTATTGGCTTACCCTAATTAGCCTGGCTTTGGCCTTAAATTTCGGTGGCAAATTTTTGGCCAAGCAAGCCGCCACTAAAAACCCGGAAACTATTACCGCAATTAATCAAATTCAAGGAGAAGATCATGGGACATAGCACCGAATTATTCCAATTAGGCCCAATAAGCATAACATCCACGATGACTACTATGCTGGCCATTACCTTAATCTTAAGCCTAATTTGTTTTATCGGCACTCGCAATATGCGCCTAGTACCGCAAGGGCTGCAAAATGTGCTCGAAAAAGCCGTGGAGATGCTTGATGGCCTAATCGGTGGCATCCTAGGTGCCGAATTAAACAAAAAGTATTTTGCTATTTTGGCCACTTTATTTATCTTCATTATTATATCAAATTATAGCGGCCTTTTGCCCTTAGCCGGCACTTTGCCGGGTTTAGCTGCCCCCACCGCCTCACTAAGCGTTACCGCAGGCCTGGCTATCATTGTATTTTGCCTTACCCATTATGTCGGCCTGCGCCATAATGGCCTAGGTTATTTTAATCATTTTACCAAGCCCTATATATTCTTACTACCGCTTCTTTTAATAGAAGAATTTGTGCGGCCACTTTCCCTATCCTTGCGTTTATACGGCAATGTTTTTGGCGAGGAAACTGTTACCCATCAATTTTTTGATATCCTCCCTTTGGGTTTACCTTTGATTATGAATGCGCTTTCCCTGCTTATGGGTGGTATTCAGGCCTTTGTTTTTGTGCTCTTGGCCTGTATTTATATTCAAGGGGCGGCCGAGGGTGGTCATTAAATTTTAAATATTAAACAAATCAGGAGGTATTTTTTTATGGAAGGTTTTATTGCAATTGCAGCAGCATTGGCCATTGGTTTGCCTGCTATCGGTACCGGCTTAGGCCAAGGCAAAGCCACAGCCGCCGCTTTGGAGGCTATTGCCCGTCAACCGGCCGAGGCCGGCACTTTAAGAACAACCATGATTTTAGGCTTGGCCTTTATGGAATCTTTAACCATTTATGGCCTGCTAATCGCCTTTATGCTTGTTGCCCAATTAGGCTAGGAGGGTAGCCAATATGCATTTAAGTCTTGCCGAGATTATTTTTGCAATCATCAATTTTGGCCTATTATTGCTGCTGCTTAGGCTGTTTTTGTATAAGCCGATTAGCAAAATGCTGGCCGAGCGCCAAAATACGATTGCCGAATCTTTAGCCCAGGCCGAGCAGGCTCGTACCGAAGCCCTGGCCGCTAAAGAACAAATTGCCGCCCAAATCGAGCAGGCGCATCTGGAGGCCGAAAATATTATTGCCCAGGCCACTCAAAGCGGCGAGCAATTAAAGAAGCAAATCCTGGCCGAAGCCCGTGCCGAAGCCCAAAATATCCAGGCCAAAGGCCAGGCCGATTTAGAGCGCTATCGGGAGGAAATACGCCATAATTTGCAGCAAGAGGCCGTAGCTTTAGCCATCAAAACGGCCGGCCAAATTCTGGCCGAAGAAATCAATCAGGAAAAGCAAAAATCCCTGCTTAGTAGCTATATTAAAAGACTGGGGCAATTATCATGAACAGCTTTAATTTTAAGCGTACCAGCGGCAATCAGGTTTTAGCGGTTATCGCCCACGACTTGCGCTATTTTGAGCAGGCCAAAAATATCAGCCCCGAACTTAAGGACGTTTTAAGCGATGATAAGCTGGATATCAGCATCAAAAAACAGCTTTTGCGCCAGGTTTTTAGCGGCAGCATCGATAATCTAAGCCTTAATCTGATTTATCTTCTATTAGAAGAAAATCATTTGGATAGCTTAGAGCTAATTTCCTCACTTATTTCCAAATTAAATAAGCGCCAAAACGAAATGATTAAAGCCCAGGTAATCACTCCCCTACCGCTTGAGGCTGCCGAAGAGCAAGCCTTAATCGATACCTTACAAAGCAACTTTAAACAGGAAGTGTATCTGGAAAAAATCGTCGATAGCAGCTTAATCGGCGGTGCAATTATCAAAATTGGCGATAAATTATATGATGGCAGCTTAAAAGGCCAATTACAAAGCCTGGAAGGCCATTTGCTTTTTAGCGATTTTTAATCATTTGCAATAATTTGCAAAATCCCGCTCTTAAAGGAGTGTTTAATTTGAATATCAATATTGATGCGATGAGCGCCATCATTAAAGAGCAGCTAGCCGCCTATCAAACCGAATTAGCTATTTATGAAGAAGGCCAAGTTACGGCCATTGGCGATGGCATTGCCCATATCAGCGGCCTAAGTGCGGCCATGAGCAATGAGCTTTTGCAATTTGCAGGCGGCGAGGTAGGCATTGCCCTCAATTTAGAAACCGATAGTATCGGTTGTGTTATTTTGGGCGATTATCAAAATATTAAAGAAGGCGATTTGGTTAAGCGCAGCGGCAGGGTTATTGATGTGCCGGTAGGCGAGGCCTTATTGGGCAGAGTTATTAACCCTTTAGGGCTGCCGATGGATGATAAAGGCTCGCTAATCAGCCAGGCCAGACGCCCGATTGAAAGCCCGGCGCCTTCGGTTATCGAGCGCAAAAGCATTAATCAGCCCTTGCAAACCGGGATTAAGGCTATCGATGCCTTAGTACCGATTGGCCGTGGCCAGCGCGAGCTGATTATCGGCGATAAGCAAACAGGCAAAACAGCTATTGCCATTGATGCCATTATCAATCAAAAGAAAGAAAATGTAATTTGCATTTATGTTGCCATTGGCCAAAAGGCCTCTACGGTGGCTTCGGTTGTTCAAAAATTGGCCGAGCATGGCGCTTTGGATTATACCATAATTGTGGCAGCACCGGCCTCGATGCCTGCCCCTTTGCTTTATATTGCCCCTTATGCCGGGGCGGCCATGGGCGAATACTTTATGGAAACAGGCCGTGATGTGCTTATCGTTTATGATGATTTAAGCAAGCAGGCCGCCGCTTATCGCGAGCTATCCTTGCTGCTTAAGCGCCCCCCCGGGCGCGAGGCTTATCCGGGCGATGTTTTTTATCTACACTCTAGGCTTTTAGAGCGTGCCGCCAAGCTATCCGATGCCCTAGGCGGCGGCAGCATGACAGCCTTGCCAATTGTAGAAACCCAGGCCGGCGATATTTCGGCCTATATTCCCACCAATGTAATCTCGATTACCGATGGCCAAATCTTTTTAGAAAGCGACTTGTTTTTTGCAGGCAATCGCCCGGCAATTAATGTTGGCCTTTCCGTATCACGGGTGGGCGGCGCTGCCCAAATTAAGGCAATGAAGCAGGTAGCAGGTACAATGCGTATCGATTTAGCCCAATATCGGGAATTGGCCGCCTTTGCTCAATTTGGTTCTGATTTGGATGCTTCCACTCAAAAAACCTTAGAGCGCGGCAAAAGAATGACCGAAATCTTAAAGCAAGCCCAGTATGCGCCGCTTAGCGTGGAGGAGCAAATAGTATCTTTATTTTTTGCCGGTAGCGAGCATATCAGCCATATTCCGGTTAGCGATATTGTTAAGGCCGAGCAAGATTTATTAAAGTTGATGCATGATTTTCATCAAGATATGTTTGAGCAAATCAAAGAAAAAGGTGTGCTGGACGAGGCTATGCGCAGCCACTTAGATACAATTATCGGCGATTTAATCAAGTTTATAAATGATTAAACAGGTGAATTATGATTAATTCTCGTGATTTAAAAAGACGGATCAAAAGCGTAAAAAATACCCAACAAATTACCAGGGCGATGAAGGTAGTTTCGGCCTCTAAGCTACGCCGTGCCCAAACGGCGGCAATGGCGGTGCGCCCTTATGCCCATAAAATGGAAAGCGTAATCAGCCATATTGCCGAAAGCGGCATCGAGCATGAATTAATTACCCCCCGCAAGGAAATTAAGCATGCTCTTTATCTGATTATCGGTTCCGAGCGGGGGCTTTGCGGTGGCTTTAATAATGCCCTTAATCATTTTGCAGAGCAAATTATCGAGCAGGAAAGCCATGATATCTGCCTAATAACCTTAGGCCGTAAAGTGCATGATTTTTGCCAATGCCATCATTGGCATATCGAATTAATTGCCAATCAAATCGGCGATAATCCCAGCTTTAGCCAGGCACAAACCTTGGCGCATTATTTGCAAGAGCTTTATTTAAACGGCACTTATGATCAGGTGCATATTATTTATTCACGCTTTATGTCGGTACTTCATTCCGAGCCGGAAATTTTCCACCTTTTACCGGTGCAAACCGAGCATGAGGAAAAAGATGCCCATTTAATCGTTAGCGATTATATTCTAGAGCCAAACCCTCATGATTTATTAGATGTAATTCTAGGCCAGTATATCGAAACTATGGTTTACAGCCTTTTGCAGGAATCCAAGGCCAGCGAGCATGGGGCAAGGATGACGGCAATGAATGCCGCCACCGACAATGCGGCCGACATGATTGATAAATTAACACTATCCCTAAACCAAGCACGCCAGGCCTCAATTACCACCGAAATTAGCGAGATTATCAGCGGTGCAGCGGCTTTGGAATAGGATTAGGCTAAGGAGGAATTTTTTTGGGACAAGTTAGGCAAATTATCGGTGCTGTGGTAGATATTATTTTTCCGCCCCAGCAATTGCCGGCTATATATAATGTAGTTGAAATCGAGCATCCCCAAACTAAGCATCCGGTTTTACTGGAAGTGATGCAGCATTTAGGCGATGATACGGTGCGCTGTGTGGCCTTATCGGCAACCGATGGCCTGCGTAGGGGCTTAAGCGCCACCGATACCGGACGCCCTATTACCATCCCGGTTGGCCAGCCAACTTTGGGGCGGATTATGGATGTAGTGGGTCGCCCTATTGATGGCAAAGGTGTAATTAAAGCCGAAAAGCAATTGCCTATTCATCGGCCGGCGCCTAAATTTGCAGCCTTAAAGCCCTCTACCGAGATATTGGAAACCGGCATTAAAGTTATCGACCTTTTAGCGCCCTATGCCAAAGGCGGCAAAATCGGCCTTTTTGGCGGTGCCGGCGTGGGCAAAACGGTGCTGATTATGGAATTAATCCGCAATGTGGCTTATGAGCATGGCGGTTTTTCGGTATTTGCCGGCGTGGGCGAACGCACCCGTGAGGGCAATGATTTATATGCCGAGATGAATGAATCGGGGGTTATTTCTAAAACAGCCCTGGTATTCGGCCAGATGAACGAACCACCGGGCGCTCGTTTACGGGTAGCTTTAAGCGGCCTAACCATAGCCGAAAATTTTAGGGATAGTGATGGCCAAGATGTATTATTATTTATCGACAATATTTTCCGCTTTACCCAAGCAGGCAGCGAAGTTTCGGCCTTATTGGGGCGGATGCCTTCGGCGGTAGGTTATCAGCCAACATTGGCCACCGAAATGGGTGCTTTACAGGAGCGAATTACCTCGACTATACAAGGATCTATCACCTCGGTGCAGGCCGTTTATGTGCCGGCCGACGATTTAACCGACCCGGCCCCGGCCACAGCTTTCGCCCATTTGGATGCCAATACGGTACTTTCTCGTGCCATATCCGAGCTGGGCATTTATCCGGCTGTAGACCCACTGGCCTCCACCTCGCGCACAATGAGCCCCCAGGTTTTGGGCGAGGAACATTATCAGGTGGCAGCTAAGGTACAAGGCCTTTTGCAGCGTTATAAAGAATTACAGGATATCATTGCCATCTTAGGCATCGACGAGCTAAGCGACGAGGATAAGCTACTGGTAGCACGTGCCCGTAAAGTGCAGCGCTTTTTATCGCAACCTTTCCATGTGGCGGAAACTTTTACCGGCATGAAAGGTGCCTATGTGCCCTTAGAAGCCACCATTGATGGCTTTAAACAATTGCTGGCAGGCAATTATGATCACTTACCCGAGCAGGCATTTTTAATGGTGGGTACTATTGAAGATGCGGTAGAAAAAGCTAAAACTTTAGTTTAGGCGGTAAATTATGGATACAATTAACCTGGAAGTGGTAACCTTTGAGCGGGAAATATTTCAACATTTGGTGGAGTATATCGATATCCCTACCCAAAGCGGCCCTTTGACAATCAAGCATAATCATGCACCTATTGTTACATCTTTATTGCCGGGAGTTTTGCGTTATATGATGGATAAAGAGGAGCATTTTATCGTTATTTCCGCAGGCTTTATGGAGGTAAATAATAATACGATCGAAATCCTGGTGCATCATGCCGAAAAGGTAGAAGAAATCGACTTAGAGCGTGCCTTACAAGCTAAATTACGAGCCGAAAAAAGGCTGGCTGAAAGCACAGCCGATATTGATACAATCCGCGCCGAAGCAGCCTTGGCCAGGGCTAATTTAAGGCTGATGGCCAAACATAAAGATAAACATTAAGGGGAATATTTATGACAGTTAATCAAAAACCAATCGATTTATTTTTAATAAGCGGTTTTTTAGGGTCGGGTAAAACCACCTTTTTAAAGCGAATTTTAAGCGAATATCAAGATAAGCCATTAGGTCTGCTGGTAAATGAGTTTGGCCAGGTAGGCATTGATGGCACTTTGCTCGAGAATGATGATTTACAAATGGTGGAGCTAAATAATGGTTCAATTTTTTGCGCCTGCCTTAAAGATGGCTTTGTAAATGCCTTAAAGGCCTTTACCGAGCAGCCAATCGAGATGCTTTTTATCGAAAATTCCGGCATGGGCGATCCATCCAGCATGAATACCTTGCTTAAAGGGCTTGCCCCTTATTTAAGCCGTCCCTATAATTATCGTGGCTCTTTATGCGTGGTAGATAGCCCTACTTTTAATAAGTATGTAGATATTTTTATGCCGGTACAAAGGCAGATAGCAGCCAGTTCTTTAATCCTAATCAATAAAACCGATTTAAGTGATCAGCAAACTATTGAGCAAATAAAGCTAAAAATCAAAGAATTCAATCCCGAAGCCCTAATTTTAAACAGCCATTATGCGGATATTCCGCTGGAGATTTTTGAAAGCAAGCTCTTTAATAATAATTATCAAAACGAAACAACAAATACCCAACGTAGCCGCCCGGCAGCCTTTGTGCTGGAAACGGCAGGGCATACTTATAATCCGGAGCAAATCGAAGCCTTTTGCCAGGAAATTATCAATGATACCTGGAGGATTAAAGGCTTTTTCCAAGGCGAGGATAATTTATATCAATTACAAGTATCCTCCGGCTTAGTGGAAATTTTTGCCGAAGCTAAAGGAGCAAATCAGCTAAGCCAAATCGTGATAATATGCCAAAGCAACACAATTTTGCCCAGAGTAAAAAAAGCCTGGCAAAAGCATTGCCAAACCGAAATAAATATAAAATAAACTTTAGGGGCTGCCGCAAAAACCTGCGACAGCCCCTAAAGTTTTTTTTGATTCTTTTTTTTTCAAAAAAAAGAATGATCTTTTATTCTTGCAATTGCTAATAAGACCTTGGGGCTCTGCCCCAACCCCCCGCAATTTTTTGTCAAAAAATTGAGTAAAACTTTTTGAGGCTGCCGCCAAAATTTGCGACAGCCTCCCCTTGCAAACTATACCTTAAATACAGTTTGTTCCTCAATATCGGCCGTTAAGGCCTCTACGGCAATTTTGGTAAGCTTATAACGCAATTGCCATTGATCTTCCTTAGATGTCGCCGGATCGCCCAAAGGATACGGAATCGAAATAGTCGGTACAATTTTATTAGCACCTACCGTTTTGGCAACCGGCACCAAATTGCACATCTGAACAATCGGTAAGCCGATTTTTTCGATTTCTTTTACTATCGTTGCACCGCAACGAGTGCAAGTGCCTCAGGTGGATACCAATAATACGCCATCTACCTTGTCCTCCAATAATAAGGGAATCATTTCTTGCGCCATGCGGGTAGCCTCGGCTTGGGTTGTGCCGGTGCCTACCGTTGAATAAAAATAGGGATGCAAGCTGCCATAAACACCCTCTTTTTCCAAAACCCGCAAGGCATCAATAGGCACAATAACATTAGGATCGGCATCGGCAGCAGCCGGGTCGAAACCGGCATGAATAGTTTTGTACTCGCCTGCTTTAAGGGTGCTCATCTTGGAAATATCATAACGCCCCCAGCGAGTGGCCGAGGCCGATTGGATTTTATCGGGATTATCAATCGGCACAATGCCCCCGGAATTGATAATTGCAATTTTAGCGCTTTTTAAAGACCTAATCGGCTCAGCAATGGCTACCCTATCCATCAACTTAATCGGCAATTCGGTAGTAAAAGGTTGATCGGCCAACTTTTTAAGTAGCATATCAATCATCCTTTGCGAGGCCAAAAGCCCATCCTTATGCCAAACCTGCTTGCGAATGCCACGAGCAAAATACCCCTCCTCGGCGGCACAATCAAGCTCCTGATTAGCCAATATTTTATTGGCAACCTTAACCATACTAGCCACATCGGAACGCATTTTAGCAGCGCTTTTACCGCCTTCCATAATATACATATCCTTTTTAAACATCTCTACACCCGGGTTTTCGATATTCATCGAGGTGATAACCGGAATATTAAGTTTTTCCTGCACGGCCTTGCAAATAGTGCCGCAAGCAAAACCATAACGGCCGGCCTGAAAGGCAGGGCCTGCCAAGAAAATATCGATGTCCTTGCCTTCTAACATTTGTAAAATAGTGGCAATGGCCTGCTCGGTATTACTGCCCATAAAATTATCACCGCAGATAATGGTATCGGTAATTTGGGCATCTAAGTTTTTAGCAAACTCCATAGCAGGCCCTACCAAGCCATTAACAATTTGCGGCTCAAAATCGGCCTTATCTTCGCCACCAATTTGACCAAAAAATTGATTTACATATACTATCGCCTTTTTCATATTATCCTCCTAAAATTCCTGCATGGTTTTGGGCGACCAACCACAAACTCTATCGCCGCAAAACATGGCATTATTTTCCATGATAATTGAGCCATCCGGGCGTACCGAAGGGCCTAGGTTTTCGTCATGCGCCCAGCCGCCCGATAAGCCATCACGACCTAAGGCCGCCAATTCGCCTAAAACAGTGGCCATCGGAGCCAGCTCTATTAGCTGCGATACATCCCCGCAAGACACAATGGCATTGCATTTTTCGTCTAAAGTAACCAAAGGCTGCGATTGACCATCACGGCCGGTACATTCATTGGTAATACCCACGGTTTTAATGCCGGCATCCTCCAAGGCCACATAGCAGGCGATAAAGTCGGCATCGGGATTGCCATAACCTTCTTCGGCCACAATGGCAGCATCGGCGCCCAAATTTTTGGCAATTTGAGCCACAAATTGCGCAGAACGTTCCTTTTGCTCTAAAGCAACATTTAAATTAGACATAATCACGCCTAAGAAATTGATAGTTTTACCATGCTCTTGATATAAAGCCTTGATATTAGGGCAGTTTTGCATATCATAAGTAGACCACTTAGACGAAACAGGCATAAAACTGCCCGAAATAATAGCACCATCCAAAATCTCGCTGGGCTCCATCAAGGTGGGCAGCATATGATTGGCATCCCAACCATAAACTAAATCATTATAGCCGCCTTCTTCCATTTGCGATTGCAATTGCATCACATATAAAACCGAAGGTAGTTTTGCTATATCAGCAGGCCTTTTGCTAATTGGAGCCAGCTCAAAAACTTCGCTGGACGATGCAGTTAAATCCTTAACTGCTCTACCGATAAATTCGGCTAATTTATGGCCGGCAACACGTAAGGCATCATTTTTTTTCTGCTGCTCACGATGTTCGAAATCTTCATTAGTATCGGCCACCAAAACAATATTATTTAGCGAACCAAAAAGCGTATATTTTTGGCCTTCACCACTCATATCAATTAAGCCATCCTGAAAGCCGCCCCAATGCTGGCCAACCACCAAAACACTGCAATTTTTTAGGGCATGAATCAGACCGCAACCAGCTTGGCTTAAATCGCCGCTATAACCGGGAAAAAGGCTGCGGCCATCAGGACGAATACGGGGCTCGATGGCCTCTTTAACCGGGCAAATTCTAATTTCGTCCCCGGGTTTAGCAATATATAGCTCGGCCTTAGTAATTCTTTGATCTTCCATAATAAAGTTTAGGGCTTCTTGCTTATTAATGGTTAAAAGCCCCTGTTCAAAAGACAATTGATCTCCAAAAATAATATCTTTAACAAAAAAATTAGCAATTTCTAATCTCATAAGTCATCCTCCTATTTTAATAAGCGCGCTTGCTATTATTTATGATTATAATAGCAAGCGCGCTTATTGTCAAGAGGTTAAGCAAAAAAATTTTTACAATTTTTTTTATTTGTCCATTAATTGAAAATAATGATTTTGCTTTAAGCTTTGCGCCAATATATTGCTTGAATAAAACTGTGTTTTATGGTATATTTTTATTTAATAATCAGCATAAGGAGTAAAACTATGCCGCAAAATAAGGACAATCATCAAACTAAGGCTGCTCAAAAAAACCAAGCCATGCGCCAATTTATTATTGTGGCTCGTAAAATAATTGATACCGAGGGTGTAGATGGTTTATCTGTACGCAAAATTGCCCAGCTATCCGGCTATCATAATTCTACAATATATGTGCATTTTAAAGATTTGGATCAACTGATTATGTTAGCATCTATGCAGTATTTTGATGCTTATAATCAGGCTTTAAGCATACAAAGTAGCCGACAGGTTAGCCCCTTAGAGAATTTTTTTACCATTTGGGAATTATTTATCGATATCTTATTAGATAAGCCTGATATTTGTTACAATTTTTTCTTTGGTGCAAATAGCGATAATTTGGATGAGATTATTAGCTCCTATTATCAAATCTTCCCCGAGGAAAAAAAAGAGTTTTCGCCAACTATTAGCTCGATGTATTTTGGCAAAAGCTTATTAGATAGAAATATCCAATTGCAAAAATCTCTACTAAGCACTAATCCCCATCTTAGTGAGCAAAACATGTTCTTTTTAAGCGAACTATCAATTAGCTATTGTAAATATAAATTAGAACAAAAATTAGCTAATCCTAATTTAAATTGTAAAGACCTAAAACAAGAATTAATGGCTATGCTTCATTATCTATTCGATAATAATAGATAATAAACTAGGCTACTTGTTACAAATAAATTTTTTAATTTATTAAATTAAAATGTACAAATATATTGACAATTTATGCTTAATAGTATATAATATCATTAAGCATAAATTTCGCATATAAATAAGCACTTTTTATCACATGTTTATGCAGGTACAAAATCCGTAAAATAAATCAATTTGGAGGTGCACTATGAGAAGTATTACAACATTAGATTTGCAATATGCACACAGATTTTATGGTTTTAAAGGCGAGGCGCAGTATTTACATGGCCATACCGGTATATTAACTATCGAGGTAGAGGGTGATATTAATACCGGTGTAAATATGGTTTTTCCATGTAATGAAATTCAAAAAACAGCCTGGGATTTATTAAAGAACTTCGACCATGCCCTTATCTTAAGGGAAGACGACCCCCTACTACCGGCCATACTTAAAGTATATGAGGAAACCGGCATTAAAGATGGTACCCCTCAAAATCAAATGAAGGGGCCGGCCTTTAAAACCGAGCTTGCCACGGCCTACCCCGATTGCCGCCTGGTAGTAACCAAAGAAACAATGACCGTTGAAGGCATGATAAAAATTGTTTATGACCTATTAAAAGACAAATTAGACATAGCTAAGCTAACCTTTACCAGCGGTGTTAATGCTGCAAGCGCTGAATATAAAACCCAAAACGGTATCGATTTATGCCCATTATGCGGCATTGCCCTCGATGCACAAGGGGTTTGCCCCAAATGCGGCTATAAAAAATAATTAAATCATCTTTATATCTAAAATAAAAAACCGTCCCTTAGGGGCGGTTTTTTTATGCTTATATACTTTAGGCCTAAAACGAGCCGAGCCACAATGGCAATCCCCGCATCAATAATGGTAAGCATGGTGCAAGTTAGCTTAAGACAACCCAAATCCTTAAGCTATATCACGCAACCTTTCCACAAGAGATTTATCACTCATTAACGCTATGAGCCGTGAAACTATCCTCAAACAGTATCTCGATACGGTGAAGAAAGACTATGACTTCATCTTGCTTGATACACAGCCGTCGCGGGTATGCTCACCGTCAATGCCCATGCTTGTGCAGACAGTGTTATTATTCCTGTGCAGGCACAATATCTCCCTGCAAAGGGATTAGAATTGAGCCTGTACAGAGCGGTATTTCACCGTAAGAGCGACCAATGCCACCGCTAGAGCGAATGTTGGCGCATTCGTCCGCAATGACCACGCATAAGCAATAATGATACTTCGTATGTTACGCCCTCAAGTCGATAGAAACAGAGGGAGTTGCAAAGTAATTATATCGGTTTTTAAAGCTAAGGCGATGCCGTCGCATAGGGTGATATCATCTTCTATTATCAGAATATTAATCATAAAAACTACCGCCTGAGCCATTTTTAATTTAATTCTGTCATAAAAATTCTTGGTCGATTTTGGGGCGGGGGAATCTTTGGCTTATCACTGTCATAAGGGAAGCCTGGCAAAAGAATCGGCATTTTAGGCCTTAAATCTTTTTGCTAAATTACTCATTTTTACAATATACTTCCGGCAATCGCATTTTTAACCAGGGGATAAGATCCCTACCCTTTTTTACTTCGTTTAAATCCAGCTCGGCAGTAATAAAATCCTCGTCAGCCAAATCGGATTGGGCCATGATTTCACCCAAAGGATTGCAAATAAGGCTATTACCGCAAAATGGCAAACTGCCTTTTGCTCTATTTGCCGAGACCAGAAAAAGCTGGTTTTCGCAGGCTCGAGCTGCTGATACCAATTTAAACATATCTTGATAAGGACTAAACCAAGCAGATGTACTCAAAATCAAATCGCATCCACGTAAGGCCAAGATTCTGGCTAATTCGGCAAAGCCCAAATCGGCACAAATGATAAAACCAATTTTCCAGCCCTTATATTCTATAAGCTGTATACAGCTACCATGTGCAAAAAAGTCTCTTTCTGTATCAAACAGATGGATTTTTTTATACTCTGCCAATAGATTACCACTGCAATTAAATAAGCCTGAGGCATCATAATACTTATCATCCTCTTTTATGCTATATCCTGCATAGATTGCTTGATTATAGGCTTTAGCCATATTAGCAAAAAATTCCCTTTCATCTACTGGGGCTAGCTTAGCGACCTCATAATCATATCCGGTAATAGATAATTCGGGAAAGCAAAGAATATCCACCTTTTCATCAACCTTATCTTGTAAAAATGCTTCTATTTTTGCCATGTTTTCCTTGTATGCGCCTTCTGTAAAACTTAATTGACAAATACCTATTTTCATAGTAATACCTCTCTTTATTTTTTTAGGAGATATAATAATCACTTGATGATTATTATATCATAAATATGGTGCAAAACTAAGTTATACAGTAAAGTATCTGCATATTTATGATATAATCCTGCCATAAAAAATTCTTGGCCATTCTTTGGCCGAGAATTTCCGGCGTATTAAATAAAGCTATATAATAATCACTTGATGATTATTATATCATAAATTTGCCACAAAGCAAATAATAGCCGTAAAATAGCAATTACTATAAAAACAGAAAATTAAACAGCTGTATGTAAAAGTATACTTTAATTAGCTTTTTCGTATCCAAAAACAATCATTTTTTGTCGACGTACTTCTTTTAACAGACAATTTTGCCCAAACAAGTCAATCAGCAAAATTATACATTATTTTTGTCATACAAAATGACAAAAATAGATAAACACCTTTTAAAATACTATTCAACAAAAAGCATTCTTATTATAAAAAAACATAATTATGCATATAAATTCATCGAATATACGTTCAACCCCTAATTTAATTAGAATTTTTAGACAAATTAGCAAAACTGATTAACTTATGGTAACAAAAAATTTGCTTTTATTGGCTAATGGCCTTATAATCTACCTATAATCAATATATTAAAGTGCTATTGATTAAAAATTTACAAGGAGGCATATTATGGATATTACTTTTGGTATTGAAATGCGTGATGAGTATAAGCGCTTGGAGGTTGCTAAGGGGGCTTTAAAATTTGTACGGGATTTTATGTTGGTTAAACCCGGCGAAAATGTTGTTATTAATTATGATACCTGCATAGATGAAAGGGTAGTAAGATCTATTGCCGATGCTGTTTATGCAATTGATGCAGTGCCGGTAGTTATTTATACCCCCACCAGCGACAGTTTTTATGCAGACAATATTCCTCCGGCACCTTTGGCTGCGGCTGTATGTGCTGCCGATGTATGGATAGAGTTGGCTTATGCACCAATAATGCATGGCGAGGCTTATCGGCAGGCGGTAGACGTAAATGGAGCACGCTATATTTGCGCTACCGGCTTAGACGCCGAAATGCTGGTTAACTTAATCACTAAAGTAAATATAGATAAAGTTATTGAACTTGGCGAGTATTTTTGTAAGCGCCTAGAGGCTGCTGATCAAATTATTATTAAGTCGGAGCAAGGCACCAATTTAACTGCTAGCATGAAAGGCCGCAAAGTGCGCCATTCGGGCGTTAAGGCAAAAGAAAAAGGCTATCCGGTAATGATGCCCGGCCAAACCAGCTGGTGTCCAATCGAAGAAACTATTAACGGCACTTTAGCCTTTGATGGCACAATTTTTCCGCCGGAAAATATTGGTAAATTAAGCCAGCCGATTATCCTTCATATTAAAGATGGTCGTGTTGTAGATATCACCGGTGATGGCAATGAAGCCAAAATTGTCAAAAACTGGTTTGCCTCATTTAATGACCCTGATCTTTATCGTTTAGCTCATTATTCCATGGGCTTTAATCCTGGGGTTACTAAAATAACCGGCCGTATAGTTGAAGACGAAAGAGTTTTTGCCTGCATGGAGTTTGGTATTGGCTCTCAGGGAGTTAAAATTGGCGGCTCGCATTGGAATGCAGCTTCGCATACCGATGGCATAGTGCTTTATCCTACCATCATTTTAGATGGTCAGGTTTTTGAGCAGGATGGCGTTTATTTAGACGAACATGCCCGCAAATTATGCAATGAATTAAATATCCCCGGTTATTAAAAATCTTCCTCGAGGTTCTGCCTGCTCTTTAAGCAGAACCTCATCCCCCCCCATAAAATGCAGAAAGCAGGTGAGGTATGCTCGATCAATTAAATAATCTAATTGACAATTATCGAGATGATATTATTCGTGATACCAGACGTTTATTGGCTTTTAACAGTGAATATCAACAAAGTGATATTGAGGGACAGCCCTTTGGTCCTAAAATTGCCGAAGCCTTGGAAGATACTTTGCTTTTAGCACGCGAGCTTGGCTTTAGCACCAATAATGTTGATGGTTATATGGGCGAAATTGATTTTGGTAGCGAAGGCAAAAAAATAGGCGTTATTGCCCATATCGATATTGTGCCGGCAGGCGATGGCTGGCTGCACCCACCCTTTGCAGGGGTAATTGATGACGGCAAGCTTTATGGACGTGGCTCGATAGATGATAAAGGCCCTTTGGTTGCCTGCCTATACGCAATTAAAGCCATTAAGGAAAGCGGCTTGCCTTTAAGTAATCATCTACGCTATTTAATCGGCTGCGATGAAGAAAGCGGTTTTCGCTGCATTAAGTACTATTTGCAAAAAAAAGAACAACCCTGGGGCGGCTTTTCCCCCGATGGCGAATTCCCTGTTATCTATGCCGAAAAAGGCATTTACCGCTTTAATTGCCAGATCAAATGGCAAGCAGCAGAGCATGGCTTGCAGATTATCAGTATTAATGGCGGCAGCAGATTAAATGTTGTGCCGGAAACAGCCCAAGCAACCTTGGCCGCCACTGCCGATATGTTTGAACAAGTTAAACAAAAACTAAGCCAATTTGCCGAACAAGACAAAATTAAGCTTAGCTTTGACGATAATATTATAACTGTTCTAGCTCAAGGTATAAGCGCTCATTCGGCCATGCCTTGGCAGGGTTTAAATGCTAATAATATTCTATTATGTTTTTTAAGCAGCCTCGATCTTAATCCCTTATCTGTTGATAGTACGATTAAGGATTTGGCAAAATTATTTGCCGATGGCTATTTAGGGCAAGGCTTAGGCATAGATTCAGAACATCAAGAATTTGGGCCACTAACCTTGTCAATGGGCATATTAGCAGCAGATAGCCAAGGATTACGTGCCGATTTCGATTTGCGCTATCCCAATTTGGATCAGCGCCTGGCAATTTGGCAGCAAATAGAACAAACTTGCCAAGAGCATGGTTTTAGCATCGAACAAATGCAAGATAAACCCGGTTTGCATATAGCCAAAGATTCTAAGCTAATCCAAACCCTATTAACTGCCTATCAGGAAGTTAGTGGCCATGATCATCAGCCGGTGGCCATCGGCGGCGGCACTTATTGCCGAGCTTTAGAGAACTTTGTAGCCTTTGGCCCATTATTCCCCGGCCAAAAAGAACTAGCTCATGAGCGCAACGAGTTTATCGCTGTTGATGATTTAATTTTAGGTGCTAAAATATATGCCCAGGCCTTATATCAGCTTTTAGCCTAATTAAAGGTATAAATACTTTTCTAAACATGCAATAGTATAGTTGCGATCTAAGTATTTTTCAGAAAAATTGGCTACTGCATTTTGCAAATACTGATAAAAAACCTGGCTAATTGTTGGCTGACTTAGAAAAAAGGAAAATAAAATGCTGCTTTCCTTAGTGAAAAATACGCCGCATTTATCCTTTGCCTGAATTTGAACATTGCTAAACAAACTGCTATCTTGTAAAATACATTGATAATTAGGATAATTTTTAAGCATAAAAATTACATTTTCCACATGCTCTTTAAATTCGGATATATCTTTATAATAAGCATTATTATGACCCAATAATACATTTAGGTTAAAAGGCAAATCGCTTAAATCCAGATAGCCGGGTTTAGCTAAATTAATTATTTCGGTATATTTATGGCTAATTAAGTTTTCGGAATAAAAGGATTTGCGCAATTTAAACTGATTAAAAACATCATCCTTTTCCTGATCGGAAATGTTTTGCCTACTTAAAATAGTGCTAAATAGCTTTTCGGTAGATGTAAAACTGGTAAGCATATTAATCATCGAAATACTATTAGCCGGGGTTTTAATAAACTCCAGATGGCGTTTTTGCAAAGCAAGGCTGTTTTCGGCAGTATATGTTTGAATCATCGGATAACTATTTTGAATGATATGATTCAAGTTATTTTGAATAGAATCGACCATTTTATTTTCATTATACAGCACAATAGGCGCTTGATACTCATTGCCATTATAGCTAAAAGAATGTAAAGCCGTGATTTGCGGTATAGCATATAAGGTTTGACAATGAATATTGCTTAAATGATTGGCTGCATAATAAGATTCTACTTTACCGGTCATGTATAAAGGCAACCAGCGCTTAATGGTAGCAAATTGCTCGGGCGGGCTGCACATTACATTATGCACAACCTTTACCGTATCACCTTTAGCAATACATTGTTGCAGTAATTGCTGCCAAAGCAATTCGTATTGGGGATGCTGATTAATCCAATCATGGTTTTGATCGCTAAAAATATAAAGAGTATTGGCTTTATTGCTCATCAAGGATAAGGTTAATATTTTTAAGGTAGCATGACGCATACCCTCGGCTCCAATAAACAGCTCACCAACTTGATTTTGGCCTGATTTAAGATCGTTTAAGTAATAATTGCTCATGGTTGCCGATTTGCTGGGTATTTTTTCGGTATGAAGCAAAAAATTCTCGGCTATTTGCAACTCTTTTCGGGAATTATTATTTTGGGTTAAAAACCAATCATGCAAAGCTTTTTGCCAATCGGTATTGTTTAAACTAATCATATCGCTGGGCATATTCATTAAAACCAATAAGGCTATTTTTTGATGATCATGGCTAATAATAGTTTGACAATATTGGCAAATATGCTCAATATAGGTGCTGTTTTTAGCAGGCAAACGCTTGCCGGAACGCCAACGACTAATTAAAGAAGGATCAATATGCAGGTACTCGGCCAATATTGCATTATTTATATTTAAACAAGTCATTAAGTTATCTAATTTACTGGCAAATGTCATTTTTATCACCTCTTAATATTGGCTATTATAGTACGATTTTAATTTTTTAGCAAGCTTAAATTTTGGCAATACCCAATATTGCCAAACAAAAAATAAAAGGAGACTACAATTATGAAAAAATTTCTAATGCTGTTATTGATGGTATGTTTAATGTTTACCTTGGTTGCTTGCGGCGGTGCTGCAGACCCTGCCGATACTAGCGATGCCGACGATACCGCAGCCGATAGCGCAACCCCCGATTCCAATGCCGCAGCCGATGCTGCCGGTGGTAGTATTTTTAGAGTAACTCAAACCATTATGCCTAAATTCGACCCGGCCGTAGGCTCGGATATTGCCTCTTGCGTTGTCTTAATCAATGCCTATGATAGTCTGGTTTTCCCCACCGAAGACGGCGGCGTAGAGCCTTGGGTAGCCGAAAGCTGGACAATTTCCGAAGACGGCTTAACTTGGGATTTTAAAATCAGAGAAGATATTGTCTTCCATAGCGGCAATTCCTTAACCGCCCATGATGTGGCCTATTCGATGAATCGCTTATTAGAAATCGGCGAAGGCTTTGCCTATTTATTCTATGAATACATCGATAGCGTAGAAGTTATTGACGATTATAATGTTCGCTTTAATACCAGCACTGCCTATGGCCCTTTATTAAACAGTCTAGTACGCTTTTATATTTTAGACCAAAAAACCCTCGAAGCTAATTATGCAGCCGAAGGCGATTATGGCGATAAGGGCGATTATGGAAAAACTTACTTACTGGAAGGCGATGTTGGCTCCGGCCCATATATTGTTGATGCCGTAGCAACCAATACCTCGGTAGGCGGTAGCCGTTATGATAATTACTGGCAACCATTACATGAAGATACTCCGGAAAAGTTCATTGTTTATGCCTCTAATGACCCTGTTACTGTTAAAACCATGATGAGCAGACAAGAATTAGAAGCAGCCGACAATTATCAATCGGCCGAAAGTATTAATTCGATGCTAGATGCCGATGATACTTTAGGCTTAGCCTACAACTATACCGGCGGCGGCATTAATTTATGGATGAATAATCAAGCAGCACCGATGGACGATCCTTATGTCCGCGAAGCCTTTGGTTATTTAATTGATTATGTAACCGTAGCCGAAACTATTTTGCCGGACTCTTTACAAAAGCATAGCATTATCCCCTCTAATTTATTAGGTTTTGAAGCAGTATTTGATTTCTCCTTTGATTTAGAAAAAGCCTCTGCGGCTATTGCCAAATCGGCCTATGCCGATACTATTGGCACTATGCCTATCGAGTTAATCTGGAATTCCGAATCGGCCGACCGCGAAAAGGTTGCCTTAATGATTCAAGCTGCTGCCAGCCAAATTGGCATTAATGTTAGCATTGTAGAATTGCCTTGGTCTACTATTGTTGCTAATTCGGCCAGTCTCGATACTTCGCCAATGATGACCTTAACATCTATTACCCCTGTAACTTCCGATTCCGGCTCGCAATTTATATCCTTATTACGCACTAAAGAAGCCGGCACTTGGGAAAATATGAACTGGGTAAACGATACCACCTTAGATGCCATGATCGACGAAGCCATTACCATGGTTGATATCGACCAGCGCGCCGAAGCCTATAAGGCCATCCAGCGCTATTGCGGCGAAAACTTCACTTTTGTACCTATTGCCGAAAGCCCTGAAAGACTAGTTTATCAAGATTCTTATGTAGATTTAGAGCCTCGAATTGGCTTACAAGGATTTTCGTTCTACTTGCCGGAAATTCGGGTTTATCCGGAGCTTAGAAAATAATAAATTTTAACTTATCTGCCGAGCCGATACAATTATCGGCTCGGCAAGGCTTAAAATTTAAGCTTAACAGGGAGGTTTAGACATGACATCATTATTTATTACTATACTTAAACGTCTGGCCTGGGCTCTGGTAGTATTATTAGGTTTATCCATATTAATATTTTCTTTAATGCGTATTATTCCTGGCGACCCTGCTCGTTTAGCTTTGGGGCCTACTGTGCCGGAAGAAGTAGTAGAAGAATATCGCGAACGTATGCATTATAATGATCCCTTACCGGTACAGTATTTTTATTGGATAACCGATGTATTGCAAGGCGATTTAGGTATGTCTACCGTAACAAAAAGAGCTGTATCCACCGACATTGGCGAATTTTTACCGGCCACATTAGAGCTGGTAATTTGGTCGGGAATACCACCGATATTCTTTGCTTTATTATTAGGGGTATGGGGGGCCATGTATAAAAATAAGTGGCCGGATTATACCATCCGCTTTAGTAGTTACATTATTATTGCCACCCCAACTTTTGTTTGGGCGGTATTATTTTTATTAATTTTTGGCTATTGGTTCCCCATTTTGCCTTCTATTGGTGGCCGTTTAACTATGGGGTTTGATGTACCAAGCATAACCGGCCTAGTAATGCTTGATGCTATTTTAAGCGGTCAGCCTGCTGCTGCTTGGGATGCCTTTTTGCATATCTTGTTGCCGGCCTTGGCTTTATCTTTGGGCCATGCCATGCAAGAAGCGCGCATTACCCGCTCTTATATGCTCGAAAACGATAGCAAGGATTATATTACCATGATAACCAGCCAAGGGGTTCCTCGTTCGGTAATTAACCGCAGCTTTTTGCTTAAACCATCGGTTATTCCAACGGTGTCGATTATGGGTTTGGATATCGCTTCTATTTTTAGTAATGCCTTTTTAGTAGAAACCATTTTTAACTGGCCGGGGATGTCCCGCTATGCCATGGGCGCTATCTTAAATAAGGATATTAATGCTGTATGTGGTGTAGTTTTGGTGCTGGGGGTAATCTTTATCCTAACCAATCTTTTAGTAGATATTGTGGTAATGATACTCGACCCACGCTTGCGCCAATCCCGAGCTAAATAGAAAGGAGGAATAGGCTATGCAGGAAAGTTATAAAGAAGTTTTAAAGCGTAATTGGCTAAAGTACTCCGAAAGCAAAATTACGGTTTTAGGTTTAATTATTGTTGTAGGCTTTATTTTGCTGGCATTTATCGGTAAATATATAGTGCCCTTCCCCGATCATTTGGGTCCATTTGTTGATTTTGCCAATGCCAGCTTGCCGCCATCGGCCGAGCATATTTTTGGCACCGATTTAATGGGGCGTGATATTTTTAGCCGTATTATCGGCTCTTTTAGAAATACCCTGTTAATGGGGGTAATTGTATTATTAATTTCTGCGCCGGTAGGTTTTATGGTTGGCGTTATTGCCGGTTATTATAAAGGGCGTTTTATCGATACCCTTTTAATGCGAATTACCGATATCTTTTTAGCCATTCCGCCTTTGGTCTTGGCTTTGGCTATCGCTTCGGTATTAGAACCCAATTTAACCAATTCGATGTTGGCGATTACGGTAATGTGGTGGCCTTGGTACGCACGTTTAAGTTATGGTATTGCCAGCTCTTTGCGTACCGAAAACTATATTATTTATGCCGAATTAACCGGCGTAAATCTATTTCATATCGTTTTTAAAGAAATTTTGCCTAACTGCTTATCGGCAGTATTAACCAAAATGACATTAGATATGGGTTATGTAATTATTATGGGGGCTACATTAAGCTATGCCGGCTTAGGCGAGCAAGCACCTAACCCTGCTTTAGGAAGCATGATTTCGCAGGGGGTTAGTTATATGCCCGATCAATGGTGGTTTACTGTTTTCCCGGCTTTGGCAATTATTATTATTGTGCTTGGCTTTAATTTATTCGGCGATGGTATTAGTAGTATGCTGGGAACGGAGGAAAGTTAATGAATATTTTACAAGTAAAAGATCTTTCCGTTTCTTTTAATGTTTATGGCAAGGTAAGCCATGTTTTAGACGGTATTAGTTTTAGCGTAAACAAAGGTCAAAGAGTAGGCTTAGTTGGCGAAAGCGGTTGCGGTAAAACAACTACCTTAAAATCAATACTAAATGTACTGCCGGCAAATGCAGTAATAAATAGTGGCGAAATACTATTCAATGGTGTTGATGTGTTAAAGATGCAAGCTGCCAATCTGCAACAGACCAGGCGTACCGGTATCGGCATGATATTTCAGGATCCATCCAGCGCCTTAAACCCCGTTTTTAGTATCGAAAAGCAGTTTTTAACGGCATTAAAGTACTCTTTTCCGCCTAAAACAGCCAAATCGGTACTATATGATACAGCGATAGAGGCTTTAAATAATGTAATGTTACCCGACCCTAAACGCATTATGGGTAGTTTTCCTTATCAATTATCCGGCGGGATGAAGCAAAGGGTATGTATTGCCATTACCATTGCAGCCAAAAGGCAATTACTATTGGCCGACGAACCGGGCACTTCTTTAGATGTAACCATTCAGGATCAAATTCTTAATTTGATTAATCAGTTGGTTATAGACCAAGATTTATCGGTTATTATGGTATCACATTCGGTGGGTGTAATTAGGCAATCTACCACCGATGTTAATATTATGTATGCCGGCACCGTGGTAGAAACTGGCAAAACCGAACAAGTATTTAATAATCCTAAGCATCCTTATACGGTTGCTTTAATGTCTTGCGTGCCTAAATTAACCGGCGATGGCATTGCCGAGGGGATTGATGGTCGTATTCCCGATTATATGCAGCCGCCTAAGGGCTGCCGCTTTGCCCCACGTTGCCCCTTGGCCCAGGAAATTTGCCATCAACAAAAACCGCCGCATCAGGAAATTGGCGATGGCCATTTTGTAAGCTGCTATTTTGCAAATGAGGTGATATAATGGCTGAGAAAATTTTGCAAATCGATAATCTTAAAAAATATTTTCCATTAAGAAACGGACAAGTTGTAAAAGCTGTTGATGATGTAAGCCTAGAATTATATGAAGGCGAAACCCTGGGATTAGTAGGCGAAAGCGGTTCCGGTAAAAGTACAATTGCCTATGTTTTGGTTGGCATGTATGAGGCAACCGATGGCGATATTATTTATAAAGGCGATAATATAGCTAAAACAGGCTTAAAGCGTACCTTAAAACAAAAAGGCGAAGTGCAAATTGTTTTTCAAGATCCGGGATCTTCTTTAAATTCTAAGCGTACAGTGCGCAAAAGCATGCAAGTACCAATAGCTGTTCATGATAAAAAGCTAAATAAAGAAGAGGCTAATCAGCGTATCGAAAAACTATTGGAAGAGGTAGGCTTACCCAAAGAATTTGCCGATAAATATCCGCGTACTTTGGGTGGGGGCGAGCGGCAATTAATTTCCGTGGCGCGGGCCTTGGCCACTAATCCTTCCTTAATGATTTTAGACGAGCCAACCTCGGCTTTAGATGTATCTATTCAGGCTAAGGTTATCAGCAAACTAATCAGTTTGCAAAAAGAGCTTAATTTGGCATATCTATTTATCACCCACGATTTAAGCCTCATGCGCAATGTGGCCGATCGGGTAGCTATTTTATATTTAGGACGCCTTTGCGAACAGGCGCCGGCTGCCGACTTTTTTGCTAAACCCTTGCATCCTTATACCAAAATGCTTTTATCTTCTATACCTGTTGCTACCGCCGAGGAAGAAGAAATGAAGCCGGATAAGGTAAAATCAAGTGGCGAAATTCCCAGCCCGGTAAATGTGCCCCCGGGTTGCGCTTTTCATTTACGTTGCAGCGAGAAGCTGCCCATTTGTGATCAAGAAAGGCCGCAAATGCTAGAAGCAAGCCCCGGCCATTTTGTTTGCTGTCATTTATATAGCCAAAATCAGCCCCAAAAAGGAGATGACTAAATTATGCAATATAATATCGGTATCGAAATGCGTGATGAATACAAGTTTATGGAAGTTGCCAAAGGGGCAATGAAGCTGGTTAAAGATATTATGCTGGTTAAAGAAGGCGAAAATGTAGTAGTAAATGTAGATACGGCCACCGATATGCGCGTAGCCCAGGCTGTAATAAATGCCGCCTATACCATTGGTGCTGTGCCGGTTTTATTAGTTCATCCGATGCAAAAAGAAGCGTTTACCCAACCTTCGGCACCGGTAGCTGCCTGTATTGCCAATGCCGATGTTTGGATAGAATTTGCCTACAATTGCTTAATGCATAGCGATTGCTTTAGGGCTGCTATGGAGTTTGGTACTCGCTATACCTGCCTATGCGGCATGGATGTAGAAATGATGGTTAATACCTTAGCTAATGTAGATGTAGATACGGTTATCGAATTTGGCGAATATATGGTAAAAGTTATTGACGAGGCCGACGATATTCATATCCTTTCGCCCGGCGGCACCGATTTGCGGGCTAAAAAAGGCAAGCGCTTTGTTAAACATTCCGGGCAAAAAGCCACCAAAAAGGGTTGGCCGGTTATGCTATGCGGCCAAGTAACGGTTTGCCCTATCGAAGAAACTATAAACGGCACTTTAGTATTTGATGGCGCCTTATTTCCCCCTGCCGAAATTGGTATTTTGCAGGATAAAGTAATAATGACCGTCGAAAAAGGAATAATTACCGATATTAAAGGCGAAGGGCAAGCCCAACAGTTTAAGGCCTGGCTTGCTTCTTGGAATGACCCCAATATGTATCGCTTAGCTCATTGGTCGCCCGGCTTTAATCCCGGTGTAACTAAAGCCACCGGACGCATTGTCGAAGATGAGCGTATCTTTGGCTGTATCGAATTTGGGATTGGCTCGCAGGGCAAATCCTTAGGCGGTGCTTATTGGGATGCCGCTGCCCATACCGATGGCATTGTTTTAAATCCGTCTATTTACTATGATGGTAAATTATTTGAAGAAAATGGCATCTTCCGTGATCAAAAAGCAATTGAGTTTTGCCGCAAGCTAGGTGTAAGCGGTTATTAAAAGGAGCGATAATGACAAAGCAGATATTATATATTAAGCCAACATCTTATGCCGATATGAATGAAACAATATTAAAATATTTGCAAAAATACGCTGATCCTGATAGCAAAATTAGCATTTGCAGCATGCCCCGTGGGCCTAAGCATTTGGAATATATGTATTATCAAAGTTTAGCGCAGCTGGAGATTTTGAATGCAATTAAAAAGGCAGATAATCAAGGCAATTATGATGCTGCCATTATTGGCTGCTTTGATGACCCTGGTTTAGCTGCAGGCCGCGAGATTTGCGAAAATATGTCCTTAAGTGCCCCCTGCGAAGCTGCTTGCCATATAGCGGCTACCTTAGCCGATAAGTTTTCGATTATTATTGGCCGTGATAAATGGCGGGCAGTAATGCGTGATAATGTTTATCGCTATGGTTTTGAATCTAAGCTGGCTTCTTTTCGTAGCTTAGATATGGGCGTTTTAGATTTCCAGAATAATCCCCGGCAAACCGAAAAAAGAATACGGGAAGAAATTGAATTGGCAATTAGCAAGGATAAAGCCGAGGCTATTATTTTAGGTTGTACAATGAAGTTTGGCTTTTTTGAGCAGTTGCAAAAAGAATTTCCTGTCCCCATCATCGATAGCATGATTGCCGCTTTAAAATATGCAGAAATGCTGGCAGGCTTAAAGCAAAAAACGGGCTGGTATACTAGCAAAGTTGGCAGTTATGCCTCGCCGCCGCAACAAGAAATTTCCGATTGGCAATTAGAAAAAGACTACTATTAAATGTCCTATCAAAGATAGGGGCTGCCGCAATAAAAACAATTTGCGACAGCCCCTTTTATTATGCAATTGTATCAAAGCAAATACTAAACTATACTATGTATTACAAGCTTGCTCTCACTAAGATACCGATTTAAGCTACCTAATCGTTAGCTCCAGCAAGCTGCTCTTAGTGGTCTTTTAATCTTTATTTTCGCAATAGAGTTCGTTTAAGCTAACTTTTGTCAATTATTCAAAATCGACTTAAAGGCTTTGCCAAAAGCTTGCGGATAGACCTTTGAAAAAGACTTAGCAAAATTTAGTGGCGCTAAAGGGCTAATTAAAAAAAATTTGGCTAAACTATTGCCAAATATTAATTTATATGATATATTTTCTTTGATTAGATTAAACTAACCATTTAAAAAAAAAGGAGCATTATTTAATAATGAATACACTATTATGGAAATAATTTGCAATAATTTAGCGGTTGGCTATAATAATATCGCCCTGCATCAGGACATTAATTTTAGCATACCATCAGGCGCTTATGCTTGCATTATCGGCGATAATGGGGTTGGTAAAAGCACCTTAATTAAAACTTTGCTCGGCCTTTTGCCGCCAATTAGCGGTACGGTTAAAATTGGCAATGGCCTTAAAAAGCTTGATATCGGCTATTTGCCCCAGCAAACCCAAGTTCAAAAAGATTTTCCGGCTTCGGTTTACGAGGTAGTTCTATCCGGCTGCTTAAATAAGATTGGTCTGCGCCCCTTCTATAATAAAGCCGAAAAGATAAAAGCCCGGGATATGATGGCCAAACTTGGCATCAGCGCTTTGGCTAAAAAAAGTTATAGCAAATTATCCGGCGGTCAGCAGCAAAGAGTCCTGCTGGCGCGAGCCCTTTGCGCCACCGACAAAATTCTGCTTTTAGATGAGCCAACCGCCGGCCTGGATTTGGCGGCAACTAAGGATTTTTATCGGATTGTCAAAGACCTAAATAAAGAAGGCACCACCATTATCATGATTACCCATAATCTGCAAGAAGCAATTAATGATGCCGATTATGTGGTATGCTTAAACAATTGCAAACTGGAATGTTTAAGCAAAAAATCCTATCAGGAGCTTAAACAATGAGCGAGATTATTATAACTTTACAAGAATACCTGACCTATCCCTTTGTGCGCTATGCCATAATTGTGGGGGTATTGGTGGCGCTATGCTCGTCTTTGCTGGGCGCTACCTTGGTTTTAAAGCGTTTTTCTTATATCGGCGACGGCCTATCTCATATTGCCTTTGGTGGCATTGCTATTGCCTCGGTGCTTAAACTTAGTAATCAGGATATTCTTGTTTTTCCGATTACGGCTTTAGCAGCGATTTTACTGCTGCGCTTAGGCCATAATGCCAAAATTAACGGCGATGCAGCCATTGCCATGATGTCGGTAGGATCTTTGGCAATTGGCTATTTATTGATGAATTTATTTTCGGTGTCAACTAATTTAGCAGGCGATATTTGCACAACCTTATTTGGCTCTACCTCGATTTTAACCCTCACTCAATTAGATGTGCTAACCTGCATTGCGCTATCGCTGGTGGTAATTGCCATCTTTATCGTCTTTTATCATAAGATTTTTGCCGTCACCTTCGACGAGAATTTTGCCAGAGCCAGCGGCATTAAGGCCGAGGCCTATAATCTTTTGATTGCTATAACCATCGCGGCGGTAATTGTAGTGGCCATGAATTTGGTCGGCTCGCTTTTAATCAGCGCCTTGGTCGTCTTTCCGGCCTTGTCCGCAATGCGCCTATTTGATAATTTTAAATCGGTGATAATTTGCTCGGTGATAATTTCGGTTAGCTGCGCTTTAGTTGGGATTTTGATTTCGATAATTTATGGCACACCGGTAGGTAGCACCATTGTTACGGCCGATATTATCGCCTTTGGTATAGCTGTTTTGCTGGCTCGGATAATTAGGCCTAAGTATTGTTAAAAGCCCTTTCGAAATTTAATGATAATATTTACTAATATCACCTTGACAAGTGCCTGTTTTTATAGTAAAATAATAATTGTTAGTTAAAGCTAACTAAATTTTACTAAAACTTAGGAGGTTCAATTATGTCGATGATTGGCAAAGAAATTGCAGATTTTAAAGTACAAGCTTATTTAGAAAATTCCTTTAAAGAGGTTAGCAAGGCCGATATTTTGGGTAAATGGAGCGTATTTTTCTTTTATCCGGCCGATTTTACCTTTGTTTGCCCCACCGAATTAGAGGATTTAGCCAATAAATATCAAGAATTTACCCAAATTGGTTGCGAAATCTACTCGGTATCTTGCGATACCCATTTTGTCCATAAGGCCTGGCATGACGCCTCCGATACGATTAAAAAAATCAAATATCCGATGTTGGCCGATCCCACCGCAACTTTAGCTCGCGATTTTGATGTAATGATCGAGGCGGCCGGTGTTACCGAAAGAGGAACTTTTGTGGTTAATCCCCAGGGCCAAATCGTGGCTTATGAGGTATTGGCAGGCAATGTTGGCCGCAATGCCGATGAATTATTCCGCCGAGTGCAGGCTTTACAATTTGTGGCCGAGCATGGCGACGAAGTTTGCCCTGCCAAATGGCAACCCGGTGCTAAAACCTTAAAGCCAAGCTTAGACCTAGTTGGCATGCTGTAAAAGGAGTATTATATGGATAATAGAAATTTAAACGACTTCTATGATGCCATAATTATCGGAGGAGGGCCGGCAGGGCTCTCCTCTGCAATTTATATGGCCAGGGCTCGTTATAAAACTTTAGTTTTAGAAAAAGATAAATTTGGCGGCCAAATTACCATCACCTCGGAGGTGGTTAATTATCCGGGTGTTTTTAAAACCGGCGGCGCCGCCCTAACCAAGGAAATGCAAAAGCAAGCCGAGGGTTTTGGGGCAGAATTTTTGCTTAGCGAGGTTAATTCTTTTAAAAAGGAAGATGATTTTTTTGTTCTTGATACCACTCGTGGTCAATTTAAAACCTTAGGACTGATTATTGCCGGTGGTGCAGCCCCTCGCATGGTAGGCTTTGAGGGCGAGGAGCAGTATAAAGGGCGTGGCGTGGCTTATTGCGCCACTTGCGACGGCGAGTTTTTTAGCGGCAAGGAGGTTTATGTTATCGGCAGCGGTTTTGCCGCTTGCGAGGAAGCAGTTTTTTTAACTCGTTTTGCAACCAAGGTACATATGCTAATTCGCGAACCCGACTTTACCTGCACAGGCAGCATTGTTAATGAGGTTAAAGCCCATCCCGATATTGCAATAAATTATAATACCACATTGCAAAAAGTAAGTGGCGAAGGTTTTGTTAACGCTTTAAGCATTAATAAGGGCGGCGAAACTATCGAGGTAGTTGAGGCTAAGGGCATTGGCGTATTTGTTTTTGCCGGTTATGTGCCGGCTACCGCTAAATTTGCCGAACAAATTAGCCTTAATCCCCAAAAATATATTATTACCGATGCTAATCAAAAAACCAATTTAGATGGGGTTTATGCAGCCGGCGATATCTGCGTAAAAAATCTGCGCCAGGTGGTAACCGCCACTGCCGACGGAGCAACCGCCGCCACATCTTTAGAAAAGTATGTGGCCGAGCAATATGAAAAACTACAACTTCCGGCTCGTGAATATGTAAAAAAAGAAGTAGTAGCGGCGGCCATAGCTACCGATACCTCGGATGATGGCAATTTTATTTCTCTTCAAATTCGTAATGATTTGCAGCCGGTATTCGAGCGTTTCGAAAATGATCTTATCCTTAAATATAAGCTTGATGATAGCGAGCTTAGCAAAGAGGTGCAGGGCTTTATCAATGAATTTAGCACCATTAACAAGCGGATTACCTGCCAAGAAGATACCTCTTTAGAAGGTATTTTGCCAACTATTGCCCTTTATAATCTGCAAGGTAATTATAGCGGCATTAGCTTCCATGGAGTGCCCGGCGGCCATGAATTTAATTCTTTTATCATTGGTCTTTATAATACCCAAGGCCAAGGCCAAAAAATTGCCGAGCAGGACTTAGCCGCAATTTTAGCCATAGATAAAAAAATAGCCATTAAGCTGGCGGTTACCCTTTCCTGCTCTAATTGCCCGGATTTGGTGATTGCCGCTCAAAAAATTGCCGCCAATAACCCCTATATTAGCTTAGATATTTTTGATTTAGCCCATTTTGCCGATTTAAAGCAAAGCTATAATATCATGAGTGTGCCTTGCATGATTATTAATGAGCAGCATATTCATTTTGGCAAAAAAAATATTGGCCAAATATTGGCTATTTTGGCCGATATTTAATTAGTATTATGCTTTAACCTAAAAGTCTTTAGCGATTATAATCTTGTTTCCGACTAGCCAAAGCAGCTTGCAATGGGCAGTGGCCATTGAGCTGATGCAAGGTAGCCAGGTTAGGCCAAAAGGTTAGCAAATCTCCCTAATCCAAGCGAGTAGTTAAATAGGCTATCATGTTTAGGTAGGTTTTGAAATAATTGATAGGGACTTGCTTTTAGTTTTATTTTTTTGCATAAAAAGATCCTTTCCCATTATTTTATTTGAGTTTTTGCTGCTATTGTGATAAACTTAAGTTATGTTTAATCATCACTAAAAGAGGAGCATATTTAAATGAAACAAATATTAAGCCTTGCACTTACCTTGATAATTGCCCTAGCATTTACCGGATGCAGCAGCGATTACCAAGATATTGCTATCAAAATCCATATTCCGGCAGGCAGTACCGAGCAATTTGTTTACTCTGATGAAGAAATATCCACTAATAGTAATACTTTAACCATAGCAGCCGATGCCGATTTTGTGGATACAGAAATAATCCTTAAACCTATCGAGGTTACGGAAGAAAATGCTTATGAGCCAATCATATTAACATCTGAAGCCCCTGTTGAGATTGATATTGAAAAAGGGGCTTGGTTTAAAGTCGGTGTGGCAATACAAAATGAAACAGATGAAGACATGATTGTTAATATTAATGTCAGCAATATTATAGTTAGGATAGAGTAACTTATAACCATAAACAGACAAACAATAAAGCCACCGCCCTTCATTTATAACAATTACCCCGGAAATACAAAAAAGCAGTAGAGTTTAACTCTACTGCTTTTTTTAAAAATAAGAGCAAAATATTTAATTTTCCATTCAATTTAGCTTAAAAATCATTTAGGGCGATAGTTCAAATCCCCCACAAGGTAAACTGCTAAAAGCAATCAAGTTAATCTTATTCCATCTCCAAATAGCGCATCAGCATTGTGGCAATTTCGGCGCGGCTGGCTATGCCTTGCGGTAAAATTGTGCCATCTTGATAGCCGCTGATAATGCCACTTGCTACCGCCCATTCCATAGCAGCTATGGCATATTCGGAAATATTTGCATTATCGCTAAATTGTGCCAGCATGGTTTGGCCGGTTATGGCAGCCGGGGCAGCATAGCGATAAAGCATGGTGGCAAATTGCTCACGAGTAATTTCGGCAAGCGGGTTTTCGCCATCGGAGATTCCATTGGCTATTGCCCAGGTTTGGGCTTCGGCATACCAGGGGTTTGGCTCGGTTGTAAATTGATAACCGTCAATTCTGGCCAGCACTGTCCAAATCATGGCTCGGGTGGTGGCAGTATTGGGGCTAAACTCGGTTGCCGATACACCATTCATTATATTATTAACATAAGCATAGCTTATCGCCTCATAAAACCAATCATCGGTAGCAATATCGCTAAAGGGTAAGTGCTGCTCCATAATCATAAATGCCGAAAAATGCTCGCTGGTAAAGCTTGCTTCTTGGGTAGTGACATTATAAGTGGTGGGTTTAGCGCTTGCTTGGCCAAGGGCATCTATATGATAAGCCATAACTTGGCCACCGCCAGAGCTATAAGGTATGGTAATGGTGGCTAAACCGCCGTCAAAATTGCTAATATAGGTATCGCCTGCTTTGATTAGCAATTGATAAGCCGGATTAGTGCCGATTGCGGCCTGCTGCTCGGCGCTTAAATCATCGGCTATTTTGATGATAATGGTTATTTTTTGACCATTTGCCTGCTTAATGATGCTATTAAGCGCTTGATTATCAAAAGTTATGCTGCCAATGCTTGTGCTAATTTTAAACGAAGAATTATTTGCAGCCGCTAAAGTAGCTAAAGCAGCAGGTGTTAAGTTTACTTCCACACTTTGACTATCAGCAGGGCTATTAACATCCAGGTTTAGCTGGGGGGCATTATCAGTATTTTCGGTTTGCTCAAGCAGGGTTTCGGTGGCTTGGGTTAGGGTATTATCCTCAATATCGGCTTGGGCATTATTATCGCTAATTACAGGGGCGATATCAATATCAACCTGGCCTTGATTAGCATTGGCCGGCTCCTCGGTACTTGGCTCTTCTACGGCTGTGCCACCGCCGCCAAGATTATCGCCACGATCGATATCGGGGATGGGCATAAATTGCGGCCAATAAGCATAATGATAGGGACCGGGGGAGCCTTTGGCCCAAGTCATAAACTCTGTAGACGCTTGGGCAATTGGCCAAGCGTTTAGGGTATCGGCAAAGCTTCTATTTGCCATTTGCTCGGCGGTCATGGCTATAGTGTTATCAGTGATATTAAGGTCAGGGTCTATATTTAGGCCGCTTAAACCGCTTGCGCCTTGATAATAGCAATTTTGAGCATCAATGATGCTATTATTGATAGGATTAGCATCCGCCACTCCTAATATACCACCAAGCTGGGATATTCCTTCATCATACTGAGTACTCGTGGGTATAGCGCTATTATAACAATTATTCAAGGTGATATCAAGCAATGGAGGCACCTCTCCAACTATGCCCCCTACTCGGCTTATCTCAGTAGCTGCCATAAGCGAGCCTGTATTATAGCAATTGTAGATTTCTATATTACTACCAATACCTACTATTCCCCCTGCCTGTACTATGGGGATAACACTATTAACATTCGCTATCTTGTCGGCTTTATTGGCAATTGCAGCGGAATTACTGCAATTTTGAATAATCATGCGAGCATCTTGATTATTTTTATCGCTGGAAGCTTGACCGGCTATGCCGCCAATATTGGCATAGGTTAACACTTCGGAAGCATAAAGCAGCCCAAAATTATGGCAATTATCTATTAAACTACTGCCATCTTCAGCGTAAATAAACCCCACTATGCCCGAACCTTCGATAGTGCCTGAATTAGTGCAATTAAGTATTTGCGAGTTCTTAGCCTGCCCGGTTATAGCTCCCGAGGAGTTGAGAGCGTAACTACTACTATAATCGTCAAAGTTTATATTGGATTGATCAATATTAACATTTTTTATTATAGCATCTTCAATATAGCCAAATAAACCAAGATTAGGCGGATCATTATTGATATAAATATTGCTTATCGTATAATTATTGCCATCAAATGTGCCTAAAAACCAGTCACTCGCAATACCACTGCCAATCGGGATCCAACTATTAATTTCAGCAATATATGGGGGTAAATCATTGCCGGTATCGCTATAGCCAGCAACAAGCTCGCCCTTAGCCGGGGCTAAATCTATATCGGCGGTTAATTTTACACTTTTACCTTTATAATCATTCTTGTTTTGTGTTGTTGCGATAAGATTGTTTGAATCATAATTATTATTAACTGATGCGGCAAACCAGGCCAGACCATAGGCGGTATGGATTTCGATATAGCCGGCATCATCTAAATTAGCTACCGTGTTTTGTTTGCTATCGTCTTGATATAGACTAAAATCTATATTTATTTGGGCAGCCTGGGCTAAATCAAACCAAGAAGTAAATTCTGTATCGGAATATACAGGTGGGGTATTTTGGCCTGCTTGCCAAAGCATTGAGTTTGCTGCTTTGGCAAAAAACTCGTTTAATGTGTCAACAAAGTCAGGGCTTAGCATTTGTGCTTTACTCATGGCGGTAAAGGAATCTGCATGTTCATCATCTTCATAATTGCCTACGGGTGATAGTGATGATTCTTGATAGTATAGTCTATCCAACATGGGATAAGAAGGGTCGTAAACAATATCAGGTAAACTACCAACTAATGCACCGATATTAGAAGCTGTTGTCGGGTCACCGCTAACCTCAATCTCTCCCCAATTATAGTTATTGGCAATTTGTATCTCCACCCGTTCCTCAACAGAGCCAAATAGCCCGCCAACATTACTATGGCCTTTTATAGTGCCGGTATTATAGCTATTTTCCAGCCTGTTAATATTATTGATACCACCGAGTATACCACCAACATAGCTATTGCCTTGAACCAAACCGGTATTATAGCAGTTGTATATAGAAATACTGGCATTAGATGATTGTGCATAACCGGATAAACCACCAACATAATCGCCGATCCCGATAACAGTGCCTTCATTACTGCAATTAGTTATTGAATAAGCTGAGCCAGCGTTGTATCCGGCGATAGCGCCCACATAATTGCTTGCGGATATATGCGAATTGACTATTAGTATTCCATCTAGTTTAGAGGCATAACCAAACAAGCCTTGATAATCGGCTACACTATTATTGATATAGACATTATTAATTGTATGATTATTGCCAAAAAAGTGGCCATTAAACGATTTTTCGTCATTGCCAATAGGTATCCAGCTATTGTCCGCATTTACGGTTGGATTAGTGCCATCCGTAGGCAAATCATTGCCATTTGCGGTATAGCCTTCAACTATAGCACCTGCGGCCGGGGCTAAGTCGATATCGGAGGTTAAGTATACACTTATTGGCTTGTTATCAGCCGATAGGTAATTATTAGCAGGGGAACCATCATTCAGCTGCCCATTAACCGAAGCCGCCAACCAAGCCAAGCCTAGGGTGGTGTGGATTACCAGATCTTCCTTACCATCGCTATTATAATCAAAATGTTCATAATCAATATCTTCTTGGGCAGTATTGGCGGCCTCTGTCCAGGTGGCATAGGTAGCTGCCCAGGCTAATTGCGGCATAAGTACAACCGATAGCAGCAAAGCAAATAGAAAGGTCATAGTTTTTTTGCACATAGTGTTATTCTCCTTGGGTTTAATAGTGTTCTTATAATTATAACATATAGTTTTTTTTTATACAAGTACCAAGATTTAACCCCTCTGGCAATAGCAAAGAGGGTTGGGAATAAAAAGGTGCGGTTGCGGTAACTTACACGCCAAAAGTTGCCGCAGCCATAAACTTGTAGTGTAAAAAGGCCCAAAAAAAGTTAGAGGTCTTATCTGGCTAATTGGCCAGTAATTGGCTTGGCCAACTATACCGCTTACATTATAATTAGCTTTGGTGGTTTAAGTAGCGAATAAATAGCTGCACTTACATCCAATTTTATTGATTTTATAGACAAGCAGCCGGTCGGGCGCAATATGATATGCTCGGTAATCCAGCATTAAAAAAACATGCCCATCGCCGCTTTCTTTGCAGAAGGAAATATCATCCTTGGAGGAATGCTCGGTGCTTTTCCTTGACAGTGCAACTAAATATAGTATAAAATAAATATCATATAAATAATTAAGGAGGATTAAAAATGATATTTACTAAAACAAATCGTTCGCTAAGATTTATTATTATTGCTTTGTTCAGCCTTTTACTGCTATTTACTGGGGCAAATGTAGTCTTAGCCAATAATCAAATTACGGCGGCTGTGAATAATCCGGCGGCAATCGGGGCTACTGCTTTTACGCAAGATAATGCCCCTAGATTAATTGTTCACGGTTTGGATAATGTTAAAGGCCTTGAACTTACATTTACAAATGCAAAGTGGGCTGGGGACCTATATGAAGACATATCCTTTAAAGTTTCTGAAGTCGATAATGAGGGTATTGTTACTATCACCTTCAAAAACAATCCCACATACATCCTCATCCCCCTAATAACAACTATCAACAATCCAAACATAACCTCCTCGGTAACTATTTCCATTCTGGGAGCAGATACCGATGAAGATGACATAACCATCGCCTTCACCACCGATGACACCTCAATCAATATTAACAAAGGCAATGATGAAGAAGAAAAAAATAGCCTTACCATCATAAATCCTACTCATGGCACTTTAGTCAAAATCGGCGGCAACACATATGTACTTAATATTGCCGAAACAGATGCTAACGGTAATACCTTATCGCAAACCATATCTTTTGCCGGCACACCCCAACTTACCATTATTCCGAGCGGCAACAATGCTGTGGGCAATAGTCAAGTTACCGTTATAGATGAAAGTTCCTTAACAGGCAGCACATCGGCAGACGGTGAAAGCATAATCATTAAATTATCTACCGGCGCAACAGGGGAAGGTATTTTCGGCTTAATGGTGCCACCCAATGCCAAAATGGAAGAGCCAAATATAGACTCGGCCTTTTCCGGTATAGACATCACCGGCGATGTGGATTTCATACTAGGGCAGCATAAAGAGAGTTATCCGCCGCTGTCATCCTTACATGATATTCCTTTCGAGATGCCAGACGGCAAAATAATGAACCTTAGCTTGCACCCTATAAGCGCTATTTATGATGAGGGCTATGAATTTAACATAGACTTGGCATTTCCCGAAGGCCATTCGGCCGCAGATAAATTGATCTTAACTGCTCCCACCGGCTTTGTTTGGCAGCAAACAGAAGAAATTGCTATAACAGGCCTTACTGTTGATACCATTACTTCCAGCGAAGATAGTCTGGTGCTAACCTTAAGTTTTACAGCCAATGCAGATACATTGGAGGATATTGCCTTGGAAGGTCTTAAACTTATGCCTACAGCAGATGCTGCCAAAGGCCCTGTAAATGTAGAATTAGAAGGTTTTGGATTTGAAGCTAACTTGATTGTGGGATATTATAGTGAAGATGGCGAATTGTCGCCCCTGCCGGAGGGCATAGGTGCTTATCAAAACTCTGCCGCCAATCAACAAAATTCAACCTATACCACAAATGTGGATATATATTTTGCAGAAGAACATTCATTTGAAGCTCTCAATTTTTTAGCACCACACGGCTTTGAGTGGATAAATACCGACCGAATTACTGTGCTTGACGGGGCGGGAAGTTATGTTAGCAGCAATGTTGCGGTAAACGGCACAAATATGATAATTACTTTTGATAGAGGAATTGATACAGATGGACTTATCATAGAATATCTCGCATTGCAACCTACAGAAACAGCCGACCCCGGCGATGTGACTGCACTTCTTTCGGTTGGCGACGCATTGAGCGAACTGCCAATTAATATGGGCAGTTATGAGGGACCACCGGAGCAGCCGGAGCAGCAGACGGAGCAGCCGGAGACGTCTGTTAATAATAGTGTAACAGGATCAAATTTTACTTTTACTATAGGCAGCAATGAATTAGCCATAAATGACGAAACTATCATCATGGATGTCGTACCGTATATTGATAAAGAGGACTCAAGTATGTATGTACCGCTAAGATTTATGTTGGACGCATTTGGTTTCTCCCATGAGAATCTTATCTGGAATGGCGATAGAAAAACAGCAACCATAGTGATTAACGATACTGTACATACTTTTACTGTAGGCAGCAACATAGTAACAGTAAATGATGAAGAACAAATTCTGCATAATCAAAATAATGTGCCTCTAACTACTAAACTTGTCAATGGACGAACGGTTATTCCCTTACGCCCCGTATCGGAGCTATTGGGGGCAGAGGTTATCTGGAATCAGAGCACAATGAGTGCTTCTATTGAGCGTTAAGCATTGGGATAGGCGCTTTAATGTTTTTGCTGCTTTACCGGCAAGATTTTTTCTTCTTGCCGGTATTTTTATGTCATATTCAAGCCAAAACCGGGGCTTTGTTCATTAAATCTCATTTCTTCAGCAGTCTTAATAACCCAATCGCCGCTACTACTCCAAAGATGGATATTAACCGTTCAACCATCAAGCATAAAGTCCTGTTACTCGGTGCTTACCAATCCCGTCAGTATTTGGTACATGGTGGCTAGCTATAAAAAACACTGAAAATAAAATTGCTAATTTGCAACAAAAAGGGGCTGTCGCAACCGACAGCCCCTTGATTTTTTATAGCGTTAATTATTAATTCCAGCCCCAAACCCTTTGCAAAAGCGTTACTACTTCAGCATGGGTAGTTGTGCCTTGCGGATCTAAAATATTATTGCCTTTGCCTTGCATCAATTCAATGGCTACTGCCCATTGCAAACTGCTTACGGCATAGTCAGAAACCAGATCATGATCGGTAAAGGCTTCTAAAGAAGTAGAGGCCGTTATATCAAAACCACTGTACTCGGCATAGCGATAAAGTATAGCCGCCATTTGCTCACGGGTAATTGTGTCATCGGGGGCAAAGGTCTCGGCATCATAGCCATCAACAATGCCATTTTTCGCAGCCCAGGCCACAGCTTGGGCATAATAGGCATCGGCGGCTACATCGGCAAATGTTAATTCAGCGCCATCTGTGGCTAAATCGCTATCTTCAGCTTGCATGCTTAAATCTAAGCGATAAAGTAGAGTTACCATCATAGCACGAGTAGCTTCGGTAGAAGGATTAAAGGTGGTATCGAATATACCGGCCAATAAGCCCTGCTTGGCAGCAAAATGCACCGCTTCATAATACCAGGCATCCAAGGCTACATCACTAAACATCGACTCTGTAACTGCTGCCGTGCCGATAAAATAATAGGAAAAATGATTGATAATAAAGGAAACAGTTTGTGTAATCGGGTCATATACTGTTTCTTGGGCTACTATTTGGCCTGCTTCGTCAATAAAATATACCACAATACTTTCCGCTGTTTCGCCATCTTGCAAAGTATAGGGCAAAGTTACATTAACTGTGCCGCCGCCTAAATCGCTAATTACTTTATCGCCTGCGATGATAGTTAAATCATAAATCGGACGATCGCCTACTTGCGCCTTTTGTTCTTCGCTTAAAGTTGAGGGATCTACTTTGGCTATTGTTAAAGTTACTTCTGCGCCGCTTTGTTGCTCAATTGCTTCTAAAGCAGTTTGCGAGAAGGCCAAAGTAGCAATTTCTGTTTCCACAATAAAGCGCAATTCGGCATCGGTGGCATCATTGGCCAATTCGGCAGGGTTAAAGGAGAAGTTAACGGTATTAGCTTCAGCTTCCGCATCGGCATTAAGCTCTACCAAGATATCCAATACCGGCAAAGGTGCATCATTGTCTGCTCCATCAAAGCCGGCTGCTTCTTGCTCGGCAGCCAAATCGTCTAAGGCATCTTCCACCATTGATTGCAATAAGCCCTCATCTGCCGTAGCCCCGGCAATATTATCTTGGGTATTGGTAGCTAAATCGGTGCTTACGGTTACATTAATGCTTGGCTCGGTGGTTTCGGGATTGGGATTAGTGCCGGCATCAGTGCCAAGGCCGGTATCGGCATCAGTGCCGGTACCGATTCCGGCATTACCATCGCCGCGATCGGGGTTAGGCGGTTCCGGCAGTTTGTATAGGATAACTTGAGTGGGATCATTGAGATCTCTTTCCAGCTCGTAAACACCTACATTCACATCACTTATGCGCAGGGCGGCAAAATCAGCGGCCTGCTGTTCTGTGTCTTGACTTGCTAAGACGGCAACAATGCCTCTAACCATATCATCCGGATGCATAATCCCAATTGACGAGCCGGCCGACAGTGCGTTAATGCTAATCTGTTGATTAGGTAAATCTAGCAAGTATAATTCATTGATAATTACTCTGCCGGATAGGGTTACGTCGGCTAAGCCTGCCGTATCTTTGGAAGAGTCACCGCCGTGAAGCTGGCCTACGGCGCTATCTGTGATATTTATAATTGCATTGTTGTTTGCGTCACCGCTTCCGTAAACAGCGCTTATAATAGTAGAATTCATGATGTCGACTGTAGCTTCGCCCACCGTTCCATGTTCTCCTTCGGCTAGAACAGTGTCTACAGTGCTATTTTCTATCGTTATTTTCGTCTCCAAAGCATGTTGATCGCTACTTGCGTGGCCGCCGAAAACTTCATCTACACGGGCATTGATTATTTTGATATTTGTTGCATTGGTATCTGGTGTCTCCGATGATCGAGAATCGCTACCATCTCCGTGAACTTCAGCAACATGACCACCGTTGATTGTTACATTTGTCGTTCCGGTTATGCCACTTTCGCTGCCGCCGTAAATTTTTATACGCGGATTGTTTTCAGGGTTGTTGTTGTTGATTATTACGTTCGTTGTTACGGTTTCGCTACTATAACTACCGCCGCCGCCGTAAATGAATCCCGGGTCATTAAATATGGCTTTTGATAAATCCACAGTTACTTGTGTTTCAGTGACTGTACCTTCAAGGCTTCCGCCGTAGACTTTATTCATCACGCCGCCATTCACTTGTACTATTGCTTTATCTATACTATCAGCGATCCCTCCACCATTACCGCCGAAAACATACCCGTCTTTATATGTATTTGATTCTGGGGATGCTAATCCTATTTCGCCACCATTGATCTGTACATTTGTGCTGATGCTGACAGAACCTCCACCATTTCCACCACCGTAAACATCTTCGGTGATAGTGGCCTCTCCGTCGATAGTTACGTTAGTATTACCTAAAACATCACTACTCTGTCCACCGCCGTAAACATTCTCGACTTTAGCAGTACCTTTCACGGTGACGTTAGTATCGCCGGAGACATCCGCACCACCACTATTAGCACCACCACCGTAAATAGCTGTAACCTGGCCGCCGGTCATTGTGATCCTTGTGTCGCCGATTATCGTACCTGACTGCCTGCCACCGTAAATGGTCCACCCTGATATATCTATGTCCTCAAAGGTTATTGTTGTTGAATTACCAACGTCATTGTGCTTGCCCACAAGCAAGATATCATTTCCTGCATCATACTCCCCGATTGCACCAGCATCCACATAAACAGAAGAAGTGCCGGGATCCTTACCCGCAACTATTATAAGATTTGTCCCATTAGCATAAATATTACTACTGAAGTATGTTGGAGCTTCCACTCCATTACCGTCCGCCGAAACCCGACCCACAAAACTAAACATAAAAACCAACATAATCCCGAATAGCAAAAGATACTGCCCAAAACATATCTTTTTTTGACCTTTTTCCATTTTCATAACAAATTTCTCCTTTGTATTTTTTTTATATTTAAGCATTAGAGCTAATCAGCTTGCCATCTTCACCTAAATCATGCCCATCAATTGTCGTGCCGGTAGCCATAGCGCCATCTTCATTAAAGTAATACCAAGAATTCTCTAGGTACTGCCAACCGGTAACCATTTCACCGTTAAGCCCAAGGAAATGCAACTTGCCCCCCTTCTCTTGCCAAGCATTAGTAATCATTAGGCCGCTATCTTCGGCGAAAAAGTACTGCTTGCCATTGATCGATTGCCAACCGCTCGCAAGGCCATTTTCCATATAATACCAATCATTGCCGGCGCTTAGCCAGCCGTTTGCGGCGGATTGGACAAAAAATGTATCGCCATTATTAACATTAAAGGAAACAGTTTGCTCTTCGTCGGAATAAACGGTTTTTTGAGGAATGGCAACTCCTTCCTCATTAAGGACAAATCCCAAAAGATTAGAGCCTGTTTCGCCCTCTTTTAAAGGATGGGGTAGGGTAATATTTACCGAAGCACCGTCTTTTAATTCAAATGCGCTGCCATCACTATTGCTAACATTAACATTCAATATCTCGGAGTCTTTAGCAGCCGCTTTTTGTTCATCATTGAGTTCTTCCGGATCGACTTTTGTCATCGAAACGGTAAAAGAGTTGCCGGAATTGGTCGTTAATTGCTGAAGCCCTTCATTATCAAAAGCGATATTTCCCAAATCGCTTTCCAGCGTTAAAGAAGAATTTTCCTGCTTGGCCAAATCTTCTAAACCCTCAGGATCAAGCGTAATTTCCACTTTTTCCGTATCTTTTGGGGTATCAACTTTAATTTGCAAATCGGTTTTGTTTTGTTCTAAAAGGTCGTCTACTTTATCTTCCAGCTCGGTTTTGCTGAGCTCTTCTGTAACAGTGTTTTCCCCTAAACCTGAATCTTCGGTTAGAAGATTGTTTTGGGATTCTTCATTGTCACCTTTATCAATTGGTGGTGAATAAATGCCGAGAATGAGATGGTTATAGTTAAGTTTTAATATAAATCCTTGAGGATTGTTTAAAAGAGTTAATTTAGATATATCCGAGTCATTTGCATTAATAGCTATAATATCCCTCAATTTAGCGTCATCGGACAAAGCCATATAAATGCGAGCTATATTGCCTAAGCTGCCTTCAATGTATAGATTAGAGCCCGTGGGTATAGTAATTCCGCTATCCGGCAAGCCTATTTGGATATTATCGGAAACATGTAATTCGTCAAAATATTCAATACCGCTAACCATAGCATTTCCCTTAATAGCTAATATAGCAATGGCAATTACATCATTAATATCAGAACCTCCAGCGCTGACTGTACTAATATCTCCGCCTGAAATAGTTGTAATAGCCTTACCAACAATATCACCTTTATTGCAGCCACCGTAAATATTTAAGATAGTGCCGCCTTTGACGGTAATATTAGTATTATCACCTATATCACCGTTTTTACTGCCACCGTAAATAGTTGAGATAATACCGCCCTCGACTATTATATTAGTATTGCCACCAATATTGCCGAAAATATCATTATCAGGATCATCAGGTGCTTCATCCATACCACCACCGTAGATAGTTGTAATATTACCGTTTTTGATTATTACTTCAGTGTTACCTGAAATCCTGCTATTCAAGCCACCACCTACAATTGTCTCAACTGAGCCGCCTGTCATCGTGATTTTGGTGCCAGATAATTCAACATCACCATCATTATTATCAGCAGCCCCACCGTATATAGTATATTCGGAAAGATCGGCGTTATTAGTTAAGGAATCTACCACAGCATCTTCGCCATCTATCATGCCATTATCATTTTCGTCATGGTATACCGTTGTATTTTCTCCTGTTCCTGCTACAATAAGTAAAGGAGAACCGTTGCCGTAGATTGCGTTGCCTATGACTTCCGGATCATATCTTATTGGTTCTACTTTGACAGTCAAATTGCCGTCAGTATCTACCTCAGCTTCAGGCTTGCCTATGCTGGAAAATTGAATTATTCCGGTGTTGTTGTTATCAATATAGGTATCTTTTGCGTTTGTAACCACGGCATCTCCATTAACACCCCTATCAAAATCCCATGGCAAAACAACGATGATTAAAGCGTCTTCCGTTAGCCCCTCCGTTCCAATTGCAAAAGAATCAAAACCATTTGTTACAGAAGCACTATTAATACGGATACCATTTCCAGCACCTACACTTCCACCTCCTATATTAGACGTACCCGAAACGGTTAGATTTCTTTCACCATAAACATAACCGCCATTAGCACCGCCACCGTAGATATCGATAATAACAGGGCCGTCAGCAATATTTATATTAGTATTTCCCCAAACATCACCATTATTCCCACCACCATAGACTACATTTTGGCTTATGTTAGCGGATATATTAATCTCAGTACTGCCCTCAATATAACCGTAATAACTGCCACCATACACCTCTCCTCTAACATCACCGCCTGTGATAGTTAACTTAGTGTTGCCGCTAACATCACCGCCATTACTTCCGCCATAAAGGTGGGAATCAATCGTACCGCCTATGATAGTTATATCAGTATCACCTTCAATATCACCGTCACTACTGCCGCCGCCGTAGATAAGAGAAACATATCCGCCTGTCATAGTGATCTTGGTACTTCCTGTATCTTCCGTATCGGCACCACCGTATACAGTAGCCCAGGAAAGGTCAGCATTTTCTACTACTACTACATCTTCATTGTCAACAACTCCGATAGAACCTTTGTCCCAATAGACAGTTGTAGTATCTTCTACTGTACCATCTACAATAAGCAAAGGAAATCCATTGCCGTAAATAGCATTACCTTGTAATTCAGGCTTTGTCATTTCAGCCAAAGCCGTAGCCGAAGATAAACCAATCATCAAACAAAACACTAAAATAGTACTTAAAACAAATTTGGTTAATTTCATATTCATAATTCTACTCCTATTTATAATTTGAGATAATTATAGCACATAGCTAGCCCTTTTTCAAGGAATAAAATAATTTAATCATAAGAATTACTTGCACCTTAGCTTAATTTATGTTACAATTTTTACAAACCAGGTATTTAGGAGGAAGAAAATGAAAAAATTTCTTATTTCGGCTATACTATTGAGCACAATTTTGTTTTTAGCCAATGCGCAGCCTGCTTTAGCAGCAGATGCAGATAATGCAAGTGCCACCACCCTGCCCCAATTTGAGGATATTGATATTAATGGTTTTGATTATCAAGCCGTGAAGTATGTTGTGGAAAATGATTTGATGAACGGTGTTAGCCCTACCCTATTCGATACAGACTCCACCCTTACCCGGGCAATGTTTACCACTATATTATGGCGCATGACAGGTGAGCCTGTGGTTAATTATGCCTTAAGCTTTGAAGATGTTAATGAAGATATGTGGTATACCGAAGCCATACGCTGGGCAACTTCAATAGGCCTGGTAGAAGGTTATAGCAGCGAATTTTTCAATACAAATGCAGCGATAAACCGTGAACAAATAGCCACCATCCTTTATCGTTATGAGCAAAATATTATGGGCGGCGGCTTTGAGGAACAATGGTCATTTACCATACCCTTTTCCGATGCCTCATCTATACCAGAATGGGCTTTGGAAGCCTTTAGTTATATGTTGAGCAAAAATGTAATAGCAGGCTTAGATGACGGCAGCCTAGGCCCGCAAAACACCGTCTCTCGTTTAGATGTGGCAACTATTATGATGCTTTACTTGGAGGCTAAATAGGGGTTTGCGAGTGAGTATTTGCGGATAATTAAAATATTACTGAATAAAAAAGTGGGGCGGTTGCATTAAGCAGCCGCCCTTATTCTTTCGTCTATTTGTAAAACTACTCTGCAAAAAATTCTCGAAATTATTTGCCAAAATCTTCTCCGCTAAACAATGGCACTCTGCTGGCAAATATGCCCGTTTTGTTCTTGGCGATGGCAATAACTGCCATGATAATTGCCTTTGATGATAAAATACCTGCCAGATCTGTTGCATTTCTTAATTCGGAAATAGTTTTCGCATAAAGTAGCAAATTCAATATATAAAAATTGCTCTAGATTGCTACAACGATAGTTAAAATCTATATCCTTACTATACTAACCGAGAACAGCCATTAATCCCGGCACAAGATTAAATTCCTGCTCAAAGTCATTACGCATGGATAAGGCAAAAAATCATCGCCTTAATCAGCCTTTTGAGGCATCGTGTGCGAGTTTGCTTGGAATTTAGGGTGTAGGTAGCCAAGAGTAAAATTTAAAAGAAAAATCAATTTGCAATATCAAGTTAAACATTTTATATATTGTGTTTTAATTTTCCTTTATGTATAATAACAAATGCATACCTAACAAGCTACAGAACAAGACAAAGTGTCCTATTTTAAACATAATAAAAATGTTGCAAAAAAAACACTGTTGCATAGTTGCAAAAGTGTTTTTTCTCGTATTCAGTTTGGTCAAAAAAGCCCCTTTATGATACTCTCATATTTTCAAGGGTTTGTGTTATTAGCAGTCAAAAAAGATGTCATCCTG
>CAYJBP010000006.1:0-44330 GCA_964368605.1 uncultured Peptococcaceae bacterium
AAAAAATTCGCGCCTTAGGTAACCCTAAAGCGCGAACTTTGCTTGGCGATGCTATCGCCCTGGCGGGAACGTGTGCGAATCGAACACACCCAAGATGGGATTACCACCTCGCAACCGGATTTGAAGTCCGGGCCGGCCACCAGGCCGAATCCGCTCCCATATTTTCAATTAACTTTTATATAGTTCTCTTTAAAATATGATTTTCCTGTTAATTGAAATTTTTTTTTACATATTATACTAAATAGATTTAAAAATTAAGGCTTATTATTATAGGAAGAAACAATTATATTTAGCCTTTAAATTGTCGATTCTCCCCCACCCTAACTGTAATTTTACGATTATCAAAATACTCCAAAATCGCCAAAACGTATTTACGTGACGAATTAAGCGCATCCCTAGCCTCAGCTAAACTAAAGCCATCAGCAGCGGATTGATTACGCAATAACTGCTCGGCCTTTGCCAAAGCCTGCTTATAAAACCACAGATTGTCGCCTATATGTAGCAAAATATCCCTATCCGCAAGGTAAATCTGCAATTCTGCCTTTAAATCGGCAGAAACCTTTAAATCAGCCATCACTTGTTCCAAATCAGGTGGCGCAAATAGATTTTCTTGATAAATCGACTCAATCTTCTCAATTAAAGCAGCCTGCGCCGGGCTAGGCTTAACCGCAAAATCGGCCAAGCTCAACCAGGAATTATCAATTTTAATCAATCCTTCTTGCTGCCATTTATCTAAAATCACCATTAACTGCTTTTGAGTCAGCTTCTTAAAAAACTGCTTATGCGCCGTAGCCAAAGCCAAACCACTGCGCAAAGGATAATCCTGATGATACTTTGTCAAAGCAGCCAGCAAATTATCTTGCCAGCCCTTAAGCAAGTCCGGCTCACCATAATGAGATTGGCCATCAATCTCAAATATAACCAGTTTGCCAATATCCATCATTGCCGCAATAATTAACTCAAGCTCCTCTTTTGGCTGCTTTAACCATTTAGCTAAGGTATTGATAGTAGCAATAGCCTGCTCTTTTACCAAAATATCAGCTACAATATCATCGGCAGCAGCCTTTGCTTTGCGCCGCAAACTATCGATAACCACCGCATTATGGCGCTTATGCCGCTCCGGGTTTGCATCGATAATCGCCGCCCCGGCCACGGTAATTGCCGGCGAATAACTGCGTAAAATCAAACGATCGCCCCTTAAAACAGGTAAAGGACTCTCGAGCAATAATTGGGCAAAACAGGTTTGCTTAGGTTCTAATTCCTCACGATCCAATAATTGCAAACGTGCTAAAACCTCCTTAGTGCCATGATGCACCCGCAGCCGCGAGCGCTGCTTAAGCGGATTAGCCTGCGCCAATAAACTTAATTCGATATCCAAACGATAGGTTTCTTGCAATAAATTAGGATGCGCCAACCAGCCTCCCTTAGGCAAATCATCTACAGCTTGCCCGGCCACATTAACTGCTGTTCTTTGGCCGGCAAAAGCAGCATCAACCTTGGCGCCATGCACTTGCAAGCCACGTACCCTGGCCTTTTCTCCACCCGGCCAAATATCAATTTCATCACCAATGGCAATTTTACCCTGCCAAAGCGTGCCGGTAATAACTGTACCAAAACCTGTTTTACTAAAAACTCGATCGATAGGTAAACGAAAATGGCCACTGCGTGTTTTAGGCTTTACCTGGGCGGCAATGGCGGCTAGCTCAGCTTTTAAATCCGCAATACCTTCTCCTGTTAAAGCCGAAACAGCTATCATAGACGCCCCGGCTAAAGAGGTATCCTGAACTAAGTTGCTAATTTCTTCTTCTATTAAAGATAGCCATTCTTGATCTACTAAATCCTTTTTAGTGATTACTATTAGCCCTTTTTCGATACCCAAAAGATGCAAAATATGCAAATGCTCAACGGTTTGGGGCATAATTCCTTCGTCGGCAGCGATAATCAACATAAACATATCGATGCCGGCCGCTCCGGCTAACATATTTTTAACAAAACGTTCATGCCCGGGCACATCAATCAAGCCCAAGCGGCGGCCATCATCCAAAACTAAGGGCACAAAACCCAACTCTATTGTCATGCCTCTCTTTTTTTCTTCCGGCAAACGGTCGGTATTAATCCCGGTTAAGGCCAAAGTTAACTCGGTTTTACCATGATCAACATGGCCGGCAGTACCAACAATAATATGTTCCATAGTTACCTCTTAGTGGTCTTTAATATATTATAATATAGATTGCTTAATAATTGCAGCTAATTCGACTAAATCGGCTTGATTAATTGTCCTTAAATCAAAAATCGCCTTATTATCGCGAATATAAGCTAAAACCGCAGGCTCGGCGCATCTTAATTTAGCAACAAAATCTTCGATTTTTAGGCTTTTAGGGCGAATAGTAAGCAAAACTGTATCCAAAATCTCGCCCGGTAAGCTACCGCCACCCACCTCGCTAAAGCCATTTTCAATCGCTATATCGGCATCTGATAAGTCGGACAAAAAGCCAACTATTTGTTGCGCCTTAATTTCCAAATCAGCAGGCTTGGCTAAAAGCATTGCCAAAGTAGGAATTTTTTGGGCAGCCTGCTCAATATCCAAATAAATACGCAAGGTGGCTTCTAAAGCGGCCAAAGTAAATTTATCTACTCTTAAAGCCCTGGTTAAATGGTTGGCCTTCATTTTGGCAATTAAATCTTTGCGGCCAATAATTATCCCGGCTTGCGGCCCGCCTAAAAGCTTATCGCCGCTAAAGGATACAATGTCCACCCCGGTTTTAAGAATTTGACCAACCATCGGCTCATTGCCAACCCCCTGCTCGGCCAAGGGATACAGGCAGCCACCGCCTAAATCATATAATAAAGGCACCTGGGCTTGCGCTGCAAGCTGCGCCAAATCGGCCAAATCAACATCGGCAGTAAAACCGATCATCTTATAATTACTGGGATGCACCTTAAGCAAAACCTTGGTTTGTTCATTAAGCGCTGCCTGATAATCGGCCAAATGAGTTTTATTAGTGCAGCCAATTTCCCTAAGGCTAACCCCGGTACGATTCATAATATCAGGCACCCGAAAAGCTCCACCTATTTCTACAAGTTCCCCGCGGGAAACTATGGCTTCGCCACCTTTGGCTAAGCTATCTAGCATCAGCATTACTGCGGCGGCATTATTATTGACTACCAATGCATCTTCAGCACCTGTTAAAAGGCAAATCAATTCACGAACATGATCATAACGGCTGCTGCGTTTGCCGTTATCTAAAGATAATTCTAAGTTAGAGTAATTGGCGGCAATTTCGTTAATGGCCTTTACAGCATCTTCTGCCAAAACAGAACGCCCCAAATTTGTATGCAAAACTATACCACTAGCATTAATAACACGTCTTAAATTAGGAGTATTTTTTGACATATATTTTTCAGCAGAAATTTCTAAAGCATGCGCAAATAATTGGCCTTCATCCAGATTATTTAAATGCCCTTTACCAATTTCTAAACGTAAAAAATCCACCGTTTCCCGAGCGGCATTTTTTAAAAGCAGCGCTTGGGCAACGGGGAATTTTTCGGTTAAGGCTAATAATAATTTATCTATTTTAGGTAAAATGCGATAATTCATATTCAAGCTCCCGATTAAATTATTTAGATTAAGAAAAAATGTCCTGCAAAACCCATTCATCCGAACGATTTGCATCCTCTGGATATTCCCTATTTACAGTAGCAACTTCCCTACCCAAAATATAGAAGCGCGCCTGCAAAACCCCGGGAAAAGGGTTTAATAATTCGCCGGTATCATAATTATACTCGGGCTTAACATTTTCCGGGTCGAAAGGAAAAAAAGCGCCGGATAATTCCACGCTATAACCCAAACCTTCAAAATAGCCATAATCCATTAAATAGCGCTCCTCGATTTTGCGATCATATTCCTCGCTGGTGGCATTGGTAAGCGCCCGATACTCCTGATAAGCTTGATCAAAGTTAATACAAAATGCCGGCTTAGCATAGCGATTCATCACTAGATCATAATCATTATACAGCATTGTACACCAAGTTAAAACCAATAAACCCAGCACACTAATTCCGCCAACCAAAAGTTTTTTTCGTTTAGACCAAGTATTATTATTTTTCATTTTCCCCTCCAAAAATATACCATTAAATTATATTTTAACATATTTAAGTCACAAAATCAAGCTCGATCAAAATTCCCGAGCCATTTTTCGGCAGTTTGGGTGGATAAATCAAGGGCAGTCCCAGAATATTATCATTAAGCAAAATCAAAGGCCAACTATTGCGTCGATAGGGTTCTATATGGGCTTTTATAAAGATATCTTTAATTTTAACAGCCTTTTGCCCGGCAAAAGCAAAAAGTCGATCGCCATCTTTACGTGTGCGAAAACTAAGCCCATACCGATATTCAGCAGGTAAAATAAATGTTCCTTTATCCAGCGGCTCTCGATAATCAGTAATTTCCAGAGCCCGATAGCGCCAGCCCCAATCGGCCAAGTTATGCCAATTACCATCAAATAGCGGATAAATCACCTGCTCAAACTTAGGCAAAGGAGGCATTTCTCGACCCAAAAAATAATTGCCACGACGCCAAATTTTATACCCTAGCGGGCAATTTGCAATTTGTTCTTCTTTTAAATTAGCAATAGCCATGGTTTGTTCATAACTAAGAGTAGTGTTTGTTTGCGCCGCTACTTGAAAAAAGCGACGAATCAATCTAAGCTGCAAAGCAGTATCAATAGCCGACCAGTCCTGCCGATTTAAAGATAAATTATCAGGCTGATATTTTTGATAAAAAAGCTGCTCAGCCTGCTTGTCAAGGCATTGATTATCGATGCGGCAAATATCGGCTAAAGTATTTAAACTATTAATCAATTGCGGATTATATTCTGTTAAAATAGGTATAGTTTTTAAACGCAAATGATTGCGAGTAAATTCGTCGCTAAAATTAGACATATCCTGACAATAGCTTAAATTTTGCGCCAAACGGTATTCTTCAATTTGTTGTGGGCTAATGGCCAGCAAAGGCCTAATCAAACCATTTTCGATAGGCGCAATGGCCGCTAGCCCCTCAAGGCCTGAACCTCTAAGCAGATGCAGCAAAACCGTCTCGGCCTGATCATGAGCATGATGTGCGGTGGCAATCAGCGCCTGATCAAATTCAGCAGCTACCTTGCGCAAAAATAAATAACGCTGTTCTCTGCCACAGGCCTCAATATTTTTACCGCAGCTTATGGCCTTGATATCAGCATTACCGGCAAAAAAAGGCAAATTATAGCAAGCGGCTAAATCGGCAACAAAGGCCTGCTCTGCGGCACTTTCGGCTCGTAATTTATGATCAAAATGGGCAATAGCCAGTTTAAAATCTAAACTTAAGCTTAGTTTAGCCAAAATATCCAGCATCACAACCGAATCTCGCCCGGCCGAAACAGCCGCCACAACACTTTGCTGCGCAATCAATAAGTTATGCTGCTTAATATAGGCCATAACCTGCTTAATTAATGCCTGCTGAGCCACCATAAAGTCTCCTTAAAATTAAATTTATAATTTATAATTTCGCTTTGGCAAAGGCTTTTCCTTTATTTACTGCCTGGTCAAATATTTGATTTAATAATTATATTCAATTGCTTTTTTTACAACAATTTGCTATAATTTAAGTAGGTTATTTTATGACATAATTTTAAGGAGCATTTAAATGAAAATCCTTTTTATTCATGTTTGGAATCCGGAAGATAGTGGCTACAGGGGCAGATTTAGCAGGCTATTAAGCTATCCTTCACTTACCTTACCCACCCTAGCCTCTCTTATTCCTAAAGATTTAAATGCCCAAATCACCCTTATCGACGAAATGTGCCAACAGGTAGAATACACAAAAGAAAAATACGACATAATAGGCCTATCTTTTGATACTGCATCATCTAAGCAAGCCTATACACACTGCCGTATGTTTAAACAACAAGGCGCATATTTACTATTAGGAGGCTATCATGTTAGCTCACTGCCGCAAGAAGGTCTCTTACATGGTGATACCGTAATTATTGGTGCGGCCGAAAATTCACTGCCCCAATTTTTAGACGATTTTTTGCATAGAAAACCACAAAGAATTTATGATGATCAAAATTATCAAGCTGCGGCCATCAATGCTCCCCGCCGTGATTTGCAAAATAGCAATAAAAGCCTGGCAATTCCTACTATTATTGCTGATAGAGGCTGTGATAATCGCTGTCAGTTTTGTGCAATTAGCCATATGTGGCGTAGCAATCCACGGCCTATCGAACAAGTTATCAGCGAAATTCGATCTTTAAATACGAATAAACTCATATTTTTCGATCCTAATTTTTTTAAGCCTAAGGAATATGCCCTAGAATTGATGGCAGAATTAGCCAAGTTAAATATCCGCTGGGCAGCTAATGCCACTGCCGATACCGCCTTCGATGATCAGCTATTACAAGCAGCAAGAAACAGCAATTGTACAGGTGTTTTAATTGGATTTGAATCTTTATCGGAAGACAGCCTGATAACAGTAAATAAGCGCTATCATCAAACCCAAAAATATCGCGAAATAGTTCAAAGAATGCATAATTATAATATATCTGTAAATGGTTGCTTTGTTTTAGGCTTCGATCATGATACAGAAGAACAACTATTAGAGTTGCCCGAAAAAATAGACTATTTAGAACTAGATTTAGTGCGATATGCTATCCTAACCCCCCTGCCCGGTTCTCAATTATTTAATGAGTTGGAGGCAAGCAAACGCATTATTAGCTATGATTGGTCTAAGTACAATCAAAAAGAAGTGGTCTTTCAGCCAAAACAAATGAGCCCCCAGCGCCTAAAAGAGCTTGCCGATATTATATGGAAGCAGTCTTATAGCTGGTCTAGGGTATTAAAACGTGCTAAAAATGCTCACACTACTACCTTAATCGAAAAAAGCATATTATTGGGTGCAAATATCGGCTTTAAGTTCAATAGTAATTGAATATTCACCATCACTAATATTGTATTTTATGGTACATAATATGAAAATTTGTATAATTAAAGTAGCCATGTTTAAAGGCAAGGCTCATGATGCTCTAAAACCCCTAATTTTTGAGATAATTACTCAATTATCTCCGCCGGATATAGAGCTTAAGTTTGTCGACGATCGTAAGCAGCAGTTGCCCAAGGAGCTTAAAAGCGAAATCATCATTCTCTCTTTTGACACTTTTTCGGCTAAGCGTGCCTATTTCCTAAGCAAAAAACTCAAGAATGCCACAAATTTGATTGCTTTAGCCGGATTTCATCCCACAATTTGCCCCGATGAAGCAGCAAATTTTGGCGATGTCCTCCTATTAGGCGATGCAGAAAGCACCTTTTTAGAATTTATCAATGATTATCGCCAGGGGAACCTTAAAAAAATTTATGATGGTCGCGATAATGAGGCGCCATTAATTAGCCTGGCCAATTTAAATAAAAACCCATATCAAAGTCGCTATTTACCCTTGGGGTTGGTTCAGTTTTCTCGTGGTTGCAAATATAATTGTGATTTTTGCAGTGTTAAAACTATGTATCCAAATCAAGTGCGCAGTAAAAATATCGAGCAAATTACAGTCGAAATAGCAGCCCAAAAAGAAAAATTTATTTTTTTTATCGATGATAACCTGTTAACAAATACCAAGCAAGCCGAGCAGCTTTTTTTAGCACTTAAGCCTTTAAAAAAAAGATGGGCCTGCCAAATCAGCCTGGAAATTGCCCTTAATAATCATCTGCTTAACTTAATGGCAGCTAGCGGCTGCATTTGTGTATTAATCGGCTTTGAGTCATTAAATACGCAAAATCTTGAGAAAATGTCAAAAAAAGCAAACCTTTTGATAGAAAATTATCAACAAGCTATTGCCAATTTACATGCACATAAAATACTGGTTTATGGTACATTTGTCATTGGCTATGATCAGGATGATTATCATACAGCAGGCGAATTAGTTGAATTTGCTTGCTGCAATAATTTAGCGGTAGCCAACTTTAACCCTTTAATTCCATTGCCACAAACACCTCTTTACCTGCGCTTAAAGCAAGAAGGTCGTCTTATCGACGATGGTATTTGGTGGCTAAACCCCAATTATCATTATGGAGATACTGCATTTTTGCCGGCCAAAATGTCGGCTGAGCAATTAAAGGTATCTTGTCAAAAGGCCAGGTACAGCTTCTATAATTTGCAATCAATCATAAAACGTGGCTATTATATTATCCGCAATTTTGGCCTAGTCCGCTATAATTATTTTTTATTGATTAATATTATTTCCGCTCGTGAAATACGGCGCAAACAAGGCGCATTATTAGGAGAATAAATATGAAGCTAACCTTAATTAAGCCGAATATTGGACGCAAGGGCCATAGCATGTATGTTGATGAAGGTCGAATGGAGCCTTTACAATTAGGCATTTTAGCTGCGCTTACCCCCACTGATATTGAAGTTGAACTTTTTGATGATAGAATGGAAGATATCCCCTATCATCAAAAAACAGATTTAGTTGCCATTACCGTCGAAACATTTACCGCGCGCCGAGCTTATGAAATTTGCAGGGCTTATCAAGAGCAAGGGGTGCCGGTAATTATGGGCGGCATGCATATTACACTAATCCCTGAAGAGGCTGCTAAAGTAGCAGATAGCATTATAATTGGCGATGCCGAAACAGTATGGCTACAAATGATTGAGGATGCTCGCAAGGGCTGTTTGCAAAAAATTTATCATGGCGAAGCAGCAGCTATCCCTCAACCAGGCATAATGCCGCGCCGTGATTTATTTCACAATAAAGGATATTTGCCGATTAGTCTCATCCAATTTTCGCGCGGTTGCCACTATGCCTGTAGTTTTTGCGCATCTACTGCCTATTTCAAAGGGCAACATTTTTGCAGGCCGATTGATGAGGTGATTCGGGAAATTAAGGCGCAAAGTCGTAAACTTTTATTCTTTGTTGATGATAATATTGTAGCCGATAGAAATAAAGCTAAATCCCTGTTTAAAGCCCTAATTCCACTTAAAATACATTGGGTAAGTCAAGCCAGCATCGATATGCTCGAAGATAAAGAATTAATGGAGTTAATGGTTAAAAGCGGCTGCTTGGGGCATGTAATAGGCTTTGAATCTTTAAATGCCGAAAATATAGACAATATGAATAAAAAAGCAAATGCACAAAAAGCCCATAATTTTTATCAAAAAGAAATTTCCCAGTTAAGAGCTTATGGGCTCCAAACTTGGGCGGCTTTTACGATAGGCCATGATGGCGATTCTGCTAATTCAATTGCCCAAACAGCTCAATTTGCCATTGATAATAAATTTACATTTGCTGCCTTTAATATTCTAATGCCTTACCCAAACACCCCTCTTTATCAGCAGCTTAAAGCCGAAAATCGCCTGCTTTATGATGGCAAGTGGTGGTTGCATCCTAAATATCGCTTTAACTATGCGGCCTTTAAACCCAAAAATTTATCGGCTAATCAGTTAACAGAAGTATCATTTGCTTGTCGAGCCAATTTTAATAGTAAAAAATCAATTTTTTTAAGAGCTTTAGACTTAAAAACTAATATGCGCAGCCCCTATCGATTGCTTACTTATTTGCTTTATAATCCGCTGTTTAGGAAAGAAGTTTTTAAAAAGCAAGGTATGCAATTTGGTTTAGATATTAGTGATGAAAAGGAGTAAATAAATGCCGGGATTAAGTGGCAAAATATGTCCAATTAAGGAACTGCAATCATTAGAACAAAAACGTATGTATAATTTAATGACTACCTTTTATGACAATATTACTTGGGCTAATTTTACTAGCGATTTGCAAGATAAAGATTATTGCATAGTTCTGTATGATGATGCAGGAGTTATACAGGGCTTTTCTACGCAAAAAATCATTGAAATTTGTGTTGAAAATAAAAATGTCAAGGGGGTATTTTCTGGGGATACCATTGTCCATAAAGATTTTTGGCATACAAGCCATCCCCTATTTTCTATTTTTGCTAAATTTTTTGAAGAATATAGCCGTAATTATACTGAGTTTTACTGGTTCATTATCTGTAAAGGCTATAAAACCTATAAAATTTTACCAACATTTTTTAATAAATTTTATCCTAATTATCAAGAAGAAACTCCGCAAAATATGCAAAAAATAATAGATATTTTTGGACAAAATTACAGTGAAGATTTTAATTCAAAAACAGGGGTTATTGAGTATAGCTTGACCAAAGATAAATTAAAGGCTGGTATTGCCGATATTGGTAGCAATCAATTAAAAAACAAACATACTGCTTTTTTTGCAACTAAAAATCCCGGCCATATTTATGGTTATGACTTGATTTGTCTATGCAGTCTTAAAAAAGAAAACTTTTTGAAAAATAAGGTGAGTATACTATGGGGTTAATGATCAAGCTAGCTAATCGCCTTTTAGCAGCCTTTTATCATAAAGAAGCTCGGCAATTTATGGCTGATTTAGTAAAAATCGAACAAGTTCAAGAGCAATTATTATTAGAAATTTTGACAATGAATAAGGATACTGAATATGGTCGAAAATATAATTTTGCCAAGATAAAAAATATTGCTCAATTTAGGGCTAATGTGCCTATTAGCAGCTATACCGACTATTTGCCTTATATTGAGCTGCAAAAATCGGGCCGGAATAATATTTTAACCGATGAAAAAGTAAAAATGTTCGAGCTAAGTGGTGGATCCAGCGGTTCTTGCAAGCTTATTCCTTATACCTTAAGCCTAAAGCAGCAATTTTTGGCTGGTATTAAACCATGGATATATCAACTATATAAAACATATCCCCAGCTAAAAGATGGTAAAAGCTATTGGTCAATTACCCCACCCGCCATAGAAAAGCATTATACAGAAGGCGGCATAGCGATTGGTTTTGAAGATGATACAGCCTATTTTGGCAAATTCGAGCAATTCTTGACTAATTTACTATTTATTCGTGCGAAAAACATAGATTTTGGTGATACTACTGAACAGTTTTATCAAAAAACAGCTCTTGCCCTTTTAAGTGATTGCAATTTAGCATTGATTTCGGTTTGGAATCCAAGTTATTTGTTAATTTTGCTCGACTATATCTCTAAAAATCAACAAGAATTATTAATATTACTTCCTCCAAAACGTCGTCAAGAAATTGCTCAATACCTTAAAGATGACCAATTTCACTTAATCTGGCCCAAACTTAGCCTAATTAGTTGCTGGGCAGACCATTTAGCTTGCGAAAGCTATCAAAAATTACAAAAAATGCTGCCTGATATCAATTTTCAACCTAAAGGAATTTTAGCTACCGAGGCTTTTATTAGCCTGCCCTATCGCCAAACTGGTTTTTCTATTTTAAGCTATAAATCACACTTTTTTGAGTTTATCGATGTTGTAACAAATAAAATACATATTTATACAGAATTAAAATTGCATCAAAAATACGAAATTATTTTTACTACCGGTGGAGGTTTTTATCGTTACCGCATCAATGACTGCGTTTTGGTTGCCGACTTAAGCGAAGAAGGATTACCGCTATTGCAGTTTTGTGGTAAAACCGATAAAACTGCCGACTATCATGGCGAAAAATTAAATGAGTTATTTATTGCCCATATTTTAGAGCAAATTAACACTCAGGAAAATGCTTCTACTAATTATAATTTAGCTAATCGCTTTAAGCTTTTTGCTTATCAAGATCAAGCTTATATTTTATTTTTGGCTAATTGCAAATATGCACAAAAAGCCGACTATTATTTACTGGCAAATCAACTGGAAGAGCATTTACTTGCATCATATCATTATCGATTATGCCGTCGCCTAGGCCAATTGCAAGCATCTCAAATTTGCCTGATTGAAGGCGATTATCAGCAGGATTATATTAACTTTTACCAGGCAAAAGGCCGTAAATTAGGCGATATAAAGCCCGAGCTTTTATCTTTAGAAACCAATTGGATTAATACTTTTAAGATTATAGGCACTTTTAAAGCAAATACCACTAATTAAGCCCCCAAGAAAGGTAAATTTATGAGAATTGCCCTGCTAGCCCCTGCCGGTGCCATGCATCGTTATAATGGATCTTTTGCAAAAACATTACAATACGCCCCTTTAACATTAACCACTTTAGCTGCGCTTATCCCAGCCGAGCTAAATGCCGAGGTACTTATTTATGATGAAACAGTCGGGCCAATTCCCCTTGATTTGGAGGCCGATTTAATTGGCATCACTTGCATTACCGGCACCGCTCCCCGTTGCTATGCCTTTGCCGATTATTTTCGCCAAAAGGGCATGCCGGTGGTTTTGGGCGGCGTGCACCCCTCCCTAATGCCTAAAGAGGCTAAATTGCATGCCAGTTCCGTAATGGTGGGATTTAGCGAACAAACTTTTCCGCAAATGATTAGGGATTTTGCTGCCCAAAATTTACAACCCTTTTATTATCAAAACGAGGACTATACCATTGCCGCTAAACCAGAGCCATTACGCCATCTATTAAAAAAACGCAGCTATATTACCACAAATACGGCAGAGGTAATTCGTGGTTGCGCACACCCTTGTACATTCTGCGCATATCCTGCTGCCTTTGGACGCCGTGTTTTTCCACGGCCAATAGCAGAAGTTATCAATGAAATAGCCAATTTACCGGGCAAGATAATTGTCTTTCCCGATGTCAATTTAATTGCAGATTTGGAATATGCCAAATTATTTTTTAAAGCATTAATCCCCTTAAAAAAATATTGGCTGGGCTTGGTTACATCAACAGTCGGCCTAGACGACCAATTGATAGAACTATTTCGAAAAAGCGGCTGCAAAGGGCTATTGATTGGCTTTGAATCTATTATCAACGAAAGCCAAAACTATATGCGTAAGGTTAGTAATAAGTTTTTGGATTATCAAGAGTTGATGAATAAACTGCATGAAGCCGGGATACTGGTGCAGGGCTGTTTTGCTTTTGGTGGTGATGATGAGGACGCTTCGGTTTTTGATCAAACATTGGAATTAGTTACCAAAACTAAAATCGACTTGCCACGCTATAGCATTTTAACACCTTTTCCTAAAACAGAACTTTATGCCTCTTTAGCTGCCCAAAAGCGAATTATTAAACATAATTGGGCGCTTTATGATGTAGAGCATATTGTTTTTAAGCCGGCCAAAATGAGCGAGGATCAATTAATGGCAGGAATTACCCATTGTTTTAAGGAAACTTATAAAAATGACAATATTTTTAAGCGCCTCGCCCCCTTTAGGCATAGCCCCTGGTTATCTTTACCCCTAAATTGGGGCTATAAGCGCTATGCTTTAAAGTATGATTATTTTAACGATCATATAATGTGCGATAACTCCGATATTCCTGATGAGGTATAATATGAATATTAGCTTAATTTTGCCGGCCATTGGCAAAAAAATTGGTCAAAAATATATTGGAACCTGGAAAATGGAGCCCCTAACCATAGCCGTGTTAAAATCATTAATTCCACCGCAACATAATGTCTGTTTTTTTGATGATAGAATTGAATTAATAGACTATCAACAGCCCACCGACTTGGTATTGATAACGGTAGAAACTTATACGGCCAAGCGAGCTTATCAGATTGCAGCTCAATACCGACAACAGGGAGTAAAGGTTGTTTTGGGTGGTTATCATGTAACTTTATTGCCAAAAGAGGCCGAAGTTCATGCCGATGCCATCATTTGCGGCAATGCCGAAGGGGTTATGGATCAAATTTTAAGCGATTTTGAGCAAAATAAGCTTAAAAAAAGATATACAGGCTCTACTTTATATACAAATGTGCTGCCCGATCATTCGATTTATCAAAATAAAAAGTATTTGCCGGTCTCTTTAGTAGAAACAGGGCGTGGTTGTTGCCATAATTGCGAATTTTGCGCCATTGCCTCGTATTATAATTGCCAATATTTTAAACGCCCCATTGCCGATATTAAGGCAGATATCAATCTGCATCGTCACAAATATTATTTTTTAGCGGACGATAATTTGTTGGCCGATAAAAGCCACTTATTAGAATTATTACCAATTTTAAAAGAAGCCGGTATTAAATGGGCAGGCCAGGGCACTTTGGCAATGGCTAAAGACCCCAAATTGCTAAAAATGATGAAAGATAGCGGTTGCGAGCTGATTTTAATCGGTTTTGAGAGCTTAAACCCCAATAATTTGGCGCAAATGCATAAAAAAGTGGATATTGACCATCGTGACGAATTGGTTGAGCGTATTCACCAGGCCGGCTTGGGCATTTATGCAACTTTTATTTTTGGATATGATTTTGATGACGAAGATACGGTATGGGCTGCTTTAAATTTTGCCGAAAAGCATAAATTTTATACGGCTGCATTTAATCATCTCTTGCCTTTTCCGGGCACCGGGCTTTATCAGCGGCTAAAGGATGAGCAGCGGCTTATATATGATAAATGGTGGTTAGCCGATGATTATCACTATGGCCAGCTGGCCTTTAAACCTCAAAAAATTAGTGCTGAGGCTTTAAGTGCAGCCTGCTTAAATGCGCGGCGCGAGTTTTCGAAAATTAATAATGTATTGCCTCGCGGCTTGCAAGCTATGAGCCATGCCAGCTTAGGTATTTGGTCTTTATTTTGGGGCATGAATTTACGTATTGGCGAAGAAGTTGAGCAAAAAATGGCGATTCCGATTGGAGAAAATTTAGATGAATTACCCAAGTAAATTTAGGGATCGCTATTTATTTAGCCAAGCTAAGGAACAAGATAATCGAGAAATTGCCGCCCTTTTTGCCGAGCAGAATTTTGATGGCAAAATTTGCTTGCAAATTTTACGTGGTAATCAACCGCTAAATAGCCTAAATAACGAGGGTGACCGGCTGATTTGCCTAGTTGTGCGTGATTGTAAGGCTAATAATCGCCTAATTGGCCTGGGGATTGTGCTTATCCGCCAAGGCTATCTTAATGGTAAAATTTGTAAAGTTGGCTACTTAAACTCACTAAAATTGGCGGCCGATTATCAGCTGCAATTTTTGGGGATTGCGCAGGCTTATCAATGGATATATGCTGCAGTTAATGACCCTGATATCTATTATTATACTACTATTTTGAACGAAAATTTATATGTTCAAAAAATGCTGGAAAAGCGGCGTAAAAATATGCCGCATTATCATTTTTTAAATCATTATCATAGCCTTATTTTCAAATGTGGTGGCAAAATAAAGGAAAATACCTATTTAAAGGTGAAACCTATTAACGGAGAAATTGCCAATCTTTTTTATCAAGATAAGGTAACTAAGCAGCAATTTGCACCTGCATCGCTTAGTCAAAACCATTTACAATATGGCCATTATTATGGGCTATATCGTCAGGGGCAATTAATTGCTTGTGCCACCATTTGCAAGCAAAACTCAAGCAAGCAGTATTTAATTAAAGGCTATCGTGGCTGGTATCGGGCTTTGCCTTATTTGCCTACCGAGCTTTTTGGTTATCCGGGCTTTCCAAAGCCTAATCAGGTTCTTGATTTGGCGGCAGCCGCCCTATATTTTGAGCCACAAACTACAAATGAAGAATTAAGCTATTTTTGGCAAGCTATTTGTACCGATTATCAAAATGCCAAGCTGCTTACAGTGGGCTTAAGTGCTGATAGTCGCCTTTATAATTCCTTAAGCAAAATCAAACATATTAGCTATTTAAGCAGGCTTTATCAGGTAAATTTTGGCCCTAATCAGCTTTTAGATTCCGACCAGTTATTTGATATTGATATCTCGTTTTTATAGACATACTAAAACTGAATTGGGAGTGATTTTTATGAAAAAGCCAATTATCGGCATTACCTGTAATTATACCTATGATGATAAAACCCCTTGCCAAGAGGGCATTGGGGCAAGAGGCCAACAATGGCAGCTTTTGGCCGATGATTATATCACATCGGTAGCTTTAGCCGGCGGTATTCCGCTTTTAATCCCGGCCTTGGACAACCCGGAGCCTGCCTTGGCTGCGCTTGATATAATCGATGGCCTATTGCTTTCCGGCGGTAATGATCTTAATCCTAATTTATATCAAGAGCATCCTCATTCTAATTTAGGAGGAATAAGCCCCAAGCGAGATATTACCGAGCTAGAGCTGTTTAAAAAGGCTTTTGAGCAGCTAAAGTTACCGATTTTAGGGATTTGCCGCGGTACTCAAGTTATAAATGTGGCCTTAGGTGGTAGCCTAGAGCAGCATATACCCAGCAATTATCAAGAAAGCCATTCCTTATTTATGTTCCCGCGTGAGCTGGAAGCGCATCGAATAACTATTGATCAAGATAGCCTGCTCTACCCTATCTTGGGCAAAGATGCCGGTGTTAATTCTTTTCATCATCAGGCGGTAAAAGAGGTTGCCCCCGGCCTAAAGGTAAGCGCCAAATCGCCGGCAGGTATCGTGGAAGCGATTGAGCTAAAAGAAAAAGGGTTTTTATTGGGGGTACAATGGCATCCGGAAATGATGGCTGCCCAAAGCCCCAAACAATTACAAATCATCAAATTACTAATTGAAGCAGCAAAAAAATAAAAAGAGGTGCTGTCGCAAAAAAGAGCGACAGCACCTTAAAGTTTTTTTGATTCTTTTTTTACAAAAAAAGAATCATATTTTAACCTCAAAGGCAAATAAAATCCGATAAAGCATTAATTGCTTTCCTTAGCCTCTTCAATAAACGCTTCTAAACGATCCGCCTCAGGATCATTTTTTAGCTTGCGCTTAAATAATTCGCAATAATTGCGCACCCGTTTAGGAATCAACCCTGATGGGCGTACAATTAAAACAATTACCAAAAGCAAACCATAAATCAACTGAGCATAATCGGCAAAATCACGTAGCTTTTCGGTAATAACCGTTAGCAAAAATGCGCCGACAACCACACCAATTGGATTGTCCATACCGCCTAAAATTACCATGCAAATAAATACCAAGGAGCGGGCAAAGGTAAAATCATTTGGCCCTACAAAAGATACCAGGCTGGCATAAAGCGCACCACCAATACCGCAAAATACAGCACCAATAACAAAAGCAAATAGCTTATTTTTGGTAATATCAACGCCTAAGCACTTAGCAGCAATCTCGTCTTGGGCAATATTATTAAGTGCTAAACCATAACGTGAAATATATATGCGCTGAGCAATATATACCAATAAAACCAAGATTATCGAACAGAATATTAAATAGAAAAAATGTGGGACTAATTCTACACCAAAAATCGTATAATTATCATATAGGGAAAAAGGCCCGATATTAAAAGACTTAACCCCACTAATGCCATTTGGCCCACCTAAAAAGGAAATATTGCGGATAAGCTGGGTAAAGGCTAATTGTAAAGCCATTGTTACTAATGATAAATAATAACTTTTGGTTCTAAGAGTAGGCAATCCTACCAATAAACCGGCAAAGGCGCATAAAACAATTGCCATCAATAAGCCTAACCAAGGGCTAACACTTAATTTTACGGTAGCCACCGCCATCGAATAAGCACCAATGCCCATAAAGGCAGCCGGCGCAAAGTTTACCATATCGGTAGAGCCCATCTGAAAGTTTAAGCCCAAACAAACACAGGCATAAACAATGGCCATCACCGCAATATGTGATTCGTAACGGAAGGTGGATAGCAAAATAGGTACTGCTAATAAGCAGATAAAGGCGCTGATTAAAGCCGTTTTTTTATAGGCGATAAAGAGCGAAAAAGTTTTATTGATTAGGCCTTTTCTTTCCATATAAACCAGGCCTACAATTACCAAAACAACTATCGAAAGGCTAAACTGATAAGCCATACGCAGCATTAAAAAAGTAAGGCCAAAAAATAGAATATTACAGAGAATTACTAAAATTGGCCCGGGAAGAAAACGATTTAAAGTTTGCATAATTTGCTCCTCCCCTAAACTTTCTCAACACTTTTTTCGCCAATAATGCCTTCGGGCTTAAAGACGATAAAGACAACAACCAAGACAAAAGCAACAATGCTGGCATAGGCCGTACCACCCGGCACATAGCCGGAGAAAAATACTTCGACAAAGCCCAAAAACATGCCGCCGATAATTGCGCCCCAGGTATTACGCAAACCGCCAACTACAGCCGCCGAAAAGCCTTTAGCACCATACATAGCACCATTATCAAAAGTCATCAGTCGCTGATAATTTCCAAGTAAAAAGCCACTAATGGCCAGCAAAATTCCGCCGATAATAAAGGTAATAATTACCGTGCGGTTTACATTAACCCCGGTTATTAAGGCTAAATCCTTATTTTGCGATATAGCTTGCATCGATAAACCCATCTTGGTTTTATTTAGGAAAAAGAATAAAAGCACTAAAATCGCTACCGTGATAATAATAATTGTTATATTGCGGCTATCAACAGTGCCATTAGGCATCAATAAAGAAGGAAAACCCTGCGGATTACGACCACTAACCACTGTAACGGCCTCGGTTCCGGCCACAGCAACTGCCGAAGACACTGCATTTACGCTAGGCATAAATAATAAACCCAAGATTTCTTTAATTACCGTACCCAAAGCAATGGTGCTTAATAAAGGCATTAAAGCCGATGCATTAGCAAAGGGACGAATCGAAAAACGATAGGCGGTTAAGCCTAAGGCCACACAGAATAAAGCACCAATGGCCAATAAAAGCATTACACAAACCACAAAGGGCAGTGTATCAAAAAGGCCGGCACTTTGCATTACCGCATAAGCACCGATAATCGAAAATGAACCAAATATAGCAATATCGCCGCAGCAAAATACTACTACATCCATCACGCCAAAAAATAGCGAAAAGCCAATAGCTACCAGGGTATAGGTGCAGCCTAATAGTATTGCACTCATAAATAAGCCCCAGAAAAATTCCATAATGCCACTCCTTACCTTGTAGAGTAATTACAGCTATAGTTGGGCTGCGACAATTTTGCCGCAGCCCTTAAATTAATTACTTACCGCCAAACATACGAGTTTCGTCGGCATATTCGGAATTAGCAAGCGGTACCCAAGCACCATCTTGAGCTACATTAAGGAAAGAGGCCACATTGGTAGTCTGACCGATTTCGTTAAAGGTAGTGGTACCCATAATACCGGTGGTTTCGCTGGCATTAATTGCATCGCGCATAGCTTCGGCAGTTGGGGCATCGCCGCAGGCACGCAAGGCATTAAGCAGGATTAAAGCTGCTTCATAAGCATAAGGGGTATAGGCGCCAATCGGCTCGGCATAACCTTTAGCTTCATAACGCTCGATAAAGGCAGCGCCTTCTTCGCTATCGGCCAAGATGATACCGGGGCTTACGATTAAAGAACCCTCGGCAGCTTCGGCGCCGATTTTAAAGAAGTCTTCGGTTTTCATGCCGGAAATACCGGTGAAAAGAATATCGGTAACACCGGCTTCATAAAGCTGACGCTTTAACTGAGAACCGATATTTACGGTGCTACCACAATAAACGGCTTTAGCACCGCTGGCTTTAATTCTTTGAACTACCGCACTTAAATCGGCGGTATCTTCTTGCACTTGCTCCTCACCTAAGGGGGTAATGCCACGAGCTTCTAATTCGGCCTTAAAGGCTTCAAAGTTGCCGCTACCATAAGAGCCAACATCCGATACGATAAACCAATCGGTATAACCCATCTCATCCAAAACCATTTCGGCTAAGGGGATATTCTCTTGCTTATCGGTGGGTGCCGAACGGGTAATCCACGGCACATTATCGGCATTGGTTAAGCTTTCGCGGATAGCGCCCCAAATCAAAAGCGGCACTTCGGCTTGCTTAAATACCGGGATCGAAGCTTCGGCCGGGCCGGAATTCCAAAAGCCGGTAGCAGCAACAACTGCCGAATCGGCAACGATTTGATTAGCACCGGCTACGGCAACGCTTTCGGTGCTTTGATCGTCAACTTCGATTACTTCGATAGTATAAGGGAATTCGCCGCTGGCATTGGCTTCTTCAATAGCCATCATAAAAGCATTACGGGCGGCAGCGCCTTCGGCGGCATTAGGGCCGGTAATTGGGCCTAAAAAGCCGATTTTTACGGTTTCGGCAGCAGCGGTCGGTTCTTCGGCAGGCTCATCACCGGTTGGTTCTTCAGCAGCAGGATCATCGGTAGCAGGCTCTTCGCCCCCACCACAAGCACTAAGCAATAAAGCAACGGAAAGTAGAGCCATCAACATAAGTAATAACCATTTTGATTTTTTTAACATAGTATTCCTCCTCTTTTTTATTTATTGTAAAATTATAGCGATTTAAAGCTATAACTAAACAAACAATTTACATAACCGGGTTTTCCACAAATTTACTTTTTCCAATTTCCTCACTGCTACCATTAAAGATTATCATCCCTTTTTGAATAATATAGCCGCTGGTAGCTACCGATAAAGCCTTAGTGGCATTTTGCTCTACCAAAAGAATACTCATTTTTTCGGCGGCTAGTTTTTTGATAATCGCAAACACTTCCTCCACCATAATTGGGGCTAAGCCTAGGGATGGTTCATCCAAAATCAAAAGCTTGGGCTTATTGATAACCGCCCTGGCTATGGCTAGCATAGTACGCTCGCCGCCGGATAAGGTACCGGCCTTTTGCTGCAAACGCTCTTTTAAAATGGGGAAGGATTGATAAATTTCCTGCAAGCGCTGTTCTTTAACAGCCGGGTCTTTAATATAATAGGCACCCATTTTTAGATTACGATCAACCGTCATTTTTTGAAAAGAGCCAAAGGCCGATGCCGAAACGGCAATCCCCTGCTCTACCCGTTTATGTGATGGCCAATCGTCGATATTTGCTCCGGCTAAACTAATATGCCCTTGATCGGCTTTTACCATATTTAAAATAGCCTTAACCAGCGTAGTTTTACCGGCACCATTAGCACCTAATACGCAGCAAACCTGGCCTTCGGGCACATCCAGGCTAACATCTTGCAGCATAGGGATGCGGCCATAGCTGGTATATAAGCCTTGGATTTGCAAAATATTCTGCTCGCTCATACCGCCTCGCCTCCTAAATAAGCATTGATAACTCCTTGATCGCTGATAATATCATGATATGAACCCTCGGCAATTTTTTCGCCGGCATTAAATACCACAATCCGATCCGGCACTTTTTCCATAACCTGCATATCATGTTCGATGATAATAATGCAGATATTTTCAATTTTTTCTTTAATTTTGCCGATATCATCCATCATCTGCATGGTTTCTTCATCGTTTAGGCCTGCTGTTGGTTCATCCAATAATAAAATGGCCGGATGGCCGACCAAAGCACGGCTAATTTCAATGCGCCTGCGATCGATATGGGGAATATTTTTGGTTAATTCATAGCGCTTATTTAATAATTGCGGATTAAAGTAATTGAGCATATCCATGGATTCTTGTAATTGTTGATAAATTTCCTGGTCGGTTTTTTTAGGGCGAACAATAGCATCAAGCAAAGTGGCTTGTGTTTTGGTATGTAGGCCGATAAGAATATTATCCGCAACCGAAAGTTCCCAGCATAGACGGCTGCTTTGATAAGTTCTGGCCATCCCCTTTTTAAAGATTTGCTCGGCCTTTAGGCCTGTAATATCTTCATTATTCAAAAGAACCTTACCACCGGTGGCGCTATAAATGCCACTGATAATATTCAAAAATGTGGTTTTGCCGGAACCATTAGGCCCAATTAAGCCGATGGTTTCTTGCTGCTTGATTACAAAATCCACATCCCTTACCGCCCATAGGCCGCCAAAGTTAATCGAGATTTTTTGTGTTTCCAGTAAAGCCATAAATCAACCTCCCTAAGCCCACTAGTCTAATAATTTAGATTGCTAAATTATTTAATCAGCAGATTACTATTTATTTAAAAGTTAATAACAAAACAGGATTACTGTATGCAAGTATATTTTAATATACTATTCTATCTATATTTCAATTATCCTCCCTCGTTGCTTAAATTCGACATATTGTAACAAAATTTTCACCCTTAACAGGTAATAATTAAAAAAATTTAATTATTTTTTTGCTTATATTATATATATATTTTTTACATGTTTTTTTATGCACTTTATTTGTCCTTTATAAAAATAAGCCTTTTAAGCTCTAATTTGTTAAAAATATTTATACAAAATTTTAAAAAAATTTTGCTAAACTCTTGACAAATCAAAATAGTTAAGCTAAAATACTTAAGCAAAAGTAATTAAGTAAAAATAATTATTTTTACTTAATTATTACTATTTGTTGAAAGGACTAAAAAAATGAGCGAAAAATTAATTAAAATTCTCGATAAATTTTGCCATGATTTATCCATAGCCGAATTGCAATCTGTTTATCAAAAAAGGGAAAGTGCAGATTTATCCTATCATGATACTCTATATTTAAATATTATAGCGGCGCATCCTTATCGCTATACGGCTAGCCAAATTGCCGATTTACTAAAGGTTAGCCGCCCGGCCATTACCCAAAAAATTAATGAGCTTAGTAAAAAAGGCTATATTATCCGTAAGCAAAGCCCCACTGATAAACGGCTATTTTATTTAGCACCCAATGAGCAAAAAGATTATTTTATGCCCGAGCATTATGAAAAGGAGCTTAAAGTTAGCAAAATGATTATCGAAAAATTTGGCATGGAACAATTTGATCAATTATGTATAATGCTAGAATTTTTATCAGATGCCTTATATAATGAAAAAGTTTTAGGAGAAAAAAATGACCAGTAATCCGCTCGCTCAACAATTTACCTTAAAATCCCTTTTAAAGTTTACTTTACCAAGCATATTTATGATGCTATTTATGTCTACCTATTCCATTATCGACGGCGTATTTGTGGCAAGCTTAGTTGGCGAAGAGGCTTTGGCCGCTACCAATATTATCATGCCCTTATTGGGCATTCTGATGGCCTTGGCCTTAATGTTTGCCACCGGCGGCAATGCCATTATTGCCAAATTTATGGGCGAAGGCAAGCCCAAAGAGGCTTGCCAATTTATGACGATTATCTATATTATTGGGGCAGCTTTAGGGTTAATTTTTAGCATTTTTACCATTGTTTTATCCGATCAAATGCTTAATGCTTTAAGCGTTAGCGAGGATCTTTATCCTTATGCCAAAGATTATTTGCTAAGCCTGGCTGCCTTTGCCGCCCCTATCTTCTTTCAGATATTTATCCAATCATTTATAGTTACGGTTGGCCGCCCCGGCCTGGGCTTAATTTTGAGCTTAACAGGTGGGATAATCAATATCATCCTCGATTATCTGCTTATTTCGCCTAATTTTGCCGATTTAGGCATTACCGGAGCAGGCCTTGCAACCGGTATTGGTAATTCTGTGCCCGGGATTATTGGTGTATTTTATTTAGCATTTAATAAAAAAAGTGAATTGCGATTTATGAAGCCAAATATCAATCTTAAATTGATTGGTCAAAGCATGTTTAATGGTTCTTCCGAATTGGTTGGTTCTTTGGCTACCTCGATTACTACCATGATGTTCAATTTTATCCTACTTGATATAGCCGGCTCGGCCGGGGTGGCCGCCATTAGCGTTATTCTTTATATTCAAATGTTCCAAAATGCTATTTACATGGGCTTTAGCATGGGGGTAGCACCGATTATTGCTTTTAAGTTCGGCGAAAAGAATCGCCAAGCTTTACAAAGTATTATCAAGCAAAGCCTTAAAGTTATTGCCGCAGCCTCGCTGATTGTTATTAGCTTAACTCTTGTTTTTGCCGATCAGGCCATTGGTATTTTTATTGATCAGGCTAGCCCAACCTTTGACCTGGCTAAAAATGGCTTATTGCTTTTCTTGCCTGCTTACCTATTTATGGGCTTTAATATTTTTCTTTCCTCTATGTTTACTTCCCTTTCAAACGGTAAGGTATCGGCCGCCATCTCGGTGGCTCGTAGCCTGGTGTTTATTGTGATTTCTTTGCTTATTTTACCTTTAATTTGGGGTATTAATGGGGTTTGGTTAGCTGTTCCTGTTGCCGAATTTTTGGCAATTATTGTGGCTTATTACTTTTATAAAGCACATAGACATAATTATGGTTATTAAAAATATGGTGGCTCTGCCCCCCCCCACCCCCGCAATTTTTTTATAAAAAATTGAGTAAAAGTTTAAGGGGCTATCGCAATTTTTGCGATAGCCCCTTTTAAGTCTTATAATGCTGTATATGATACTGTTGTTGACCATTGACTGGTTATATTATTATTGGCATCATAGGCATACATCCGATATGAATAAATATTGCCTGATTCGATATCCATATCCACATAACTGTTCTGGTTTTGTGCCCTTAATCTAATTGCTGTGGCCGGATCATTATTGGTCATTCTTTCGATTACATAGATGGTATCATCACTATTACCTGCATCCTGCCAGGATAAATTACAACCACCCTCAGACGGCGATACCCCCAGATTATATGGTGTTGGCAGCTCGTCTACCTCCTCGTCGCCACCCACTAAATTGTCTTGATCGCCATTATCCAGGCCGGTATCCAAATCTGTATCCGGATCTGGCCCCGGGTTAACCGGGATATTTACGCCGCCGATTAAGGCATGCTCTTCTATATCGCAATAGGTTGTAGGCGCATATAGTGGATCATAATATAACATCTCTACATATTCCGGCGGACAACCACCTGTTACAAGCCCTTCGGCCACATTGGCCAAATGCCTTACCGCTAAATGCTCAGGATGGGTACACACATAATAAAGCTCCAAGCCGGGTGTAAAGGCAGTATGGGTTGTGCAGGTTGAGGTAGGCATATAGTATTCATAGTCGCCTACCCTAGAGTCGATTTTTTGACCTTCTACGGTTTTCATCAAAACTTTGGTTTCTCTGTCCGGGCAATAATCGGTTGCCAATAGGCCTGTTTGCGGGCAAACATCTACTATTTGCCAAAAATCTTCCGGGCCTTGGCCGGGCACAAAGCGGGCATCTACCAACTCCGAGCCAATAAATTGATCGGGAGTTAGCTCGGTTGGCAACATGCCTGTTTTAGTATCAATAGTTACCGAGGCCAAGCCATCCGGGCGCGTAAAGGTTTGCTCCTCCATGCCCTCTAAGGCTTGAGTCATTACTTCATTGAACAAATCGGCCGTAGCACCGCCCCCGTAAACGCTGGGCATATACTGCACTTCGTCAAATTCATCAAACTTATTATCATAGCCCATCCAAACTGCGGCCGAATATACAGGAGTATAACCGCAAAACCAAATATCTTTAGTACCGCTTTTGCCGGCATAATCCGGATCTTCGCTGCCCGGCGGCAATTCTACTGTACCGGTTTTACCTGCTGTTTGCCAACCGGATACTTTAGCCGCCGTACCGGTACCGCCCGATACAGCACTCATCAATACATCGGTCATCAAATAAGCACTTTGCTCACTTAATACTTGGCGGCGGCTAGGCTCTACTTCATATACTAAATTACCGGCCGAATCTACTATCCTGGTAATAGCATAGGGTTCGGTATATACGCCGGCATTGGCAAAGGTGCTAAAAGCGCCGGCCATTTCCAGCGGCGATACACCCTCGGTTACCCCGCCTAAAGCCATCGCTGCATTATTGGCATCAACTTCGGATAATGGTAAGCCCATATTTACCGCATAGCTCCAGCCAACTTCAGTACCAATCATCTGCAAAGCCTTTACTGCAACCACATTTCTAGATTGCATAACTGCCCTGCGCATGGTAATTCTGCCTAAATATGCCCAGTCGGAGTTTTTGGGATTATAGCCGCCGGTAAAAGGCGAATCGTCAAAAACAAAATTAGGGCCATAGCCTAAATCGATAGCCGGCGCATAAGATACAATAGGCTTAATCGAAGAACCGGGCTGCCTGGCCATCGAGGTGGCGCGGTTAAAACCACGTGTGGTCGAATACTCCCTACCACCCACTAAGCCCACAATTTCCCCGGTATACGGATCCATCATAGCCATGCCGCTTTCAACAATATCGCCGGTATCACTTTCGATAAAGTTTTCCGGATCGGCATATTCGGCTTCCATAATGCCTTGGATACGGGGATCCATGGTGGTATAAATATGCAAACCGCCCGAAAAGACTAAATCCGGCGACATATCCATGCTTACTAAAATATCGGTGGCCTCTTCGATTACATAATCAACAAACCAGCCATTTTGATAGTCGGCACCGGTATTTTCACCCAATCCTTGGTTTAAAACCAGCTCGTCGGCCTTAGCCTCTTGTGCTATTTCACTATATACTTCGGGCATAAAATCGATTAAATTATTCAAAACCGTATCGCGCACGGTAATGGCTCGATCCGGGTATTGATAAGGGCTATAATAACCGGGGTTACGCAAAATACCGATTAAAAGCGCAGCTTCGCTTAAAGATATATCCTGAACATCTTTATTAAAATAATATTCGGCAGCCGCTGCCATACCATAAACCCTAGGGCCTAAATAAATTTCGTTTACATATAGATAAAGGATTTCGTCTTTATCATAGTTTTGCTCAAACTGCACGGCTAGCAGGGCTTCTTTAGCTTTACGTTCCATATAACGCTCGGTATCGCCCACCACATTACGCACCAACTGCATGGTAATAGTAGAAGCACCCTGCTCATAGCTTAATTCTTGGTTCTGAAAAGAAGCCAGGGCATTTTCCACAACGGCACGCCCTACCGACCAAACATCCACCCCGATATGCTCATAAAAGCGCCTATCTTCGGTGGCAATCAAAGCATCGATTAAATAATCGGGAACCTCGTCTAAGCTTACATTTACCCGGTTTTCGCCACCATGCAGGCTGCCGATTTCTACGCCATCTTTATCATAAACAAAGCCGGTTTGCGCCATAACCAATTGTTCGGCCTCTAATTGTGGCAATTCTTCGGCTAAGCTAAATGTCCAAGCAGCTACCAAAACACCTGCTATAATAACTACCAGCAATAAACTTAAAAATAAGGTGGCGAATATGCGCCCTATATTCAATTTTCTTTTAGGCTTGTCCTGCTTTTTATTTCTTTTTGTTGTTACTGTAGACATATAAACCCCCAAAACTCTTTTTAAACTTCATAGTAAGATAATGGGGCAAATTCCCCATTAGGCAATTATAACATAAAACCCCAAAAAGCGCAAATATTTACTGGTTTTGCTGCATCTTTAACTTTTTTAGCGGCTTGTAGCCCCCCAAATATCACTTAATCCTACATTTAAATAGGTATCGGGTATGGGGCCGATAATTACACTTTCGGCCAAAAGCAAATCGGTGGCCACCTTAAATTTTTGCTCGATAAAGGGAGCGGTGATCAAAATTTCGCTCTCAATCTCCAGCCAAATTCGATGCCTGGTTTGATTAATTCCGGCTTCCTCAAACTGGTCTTTAATCATTAAAGTGGGGCTACCGATACCGCTAAACGGCAAATCTATTTTAGGGCCAAAACCGGCCAATAATTGGCTGCCGGTTAATATCCCTAAGGGCAAAGATATTTGCAAATTATTTAACTTATCCAAATCGGCCTCGATAGCAATTATAACATCGCTTACCAGGGAATTTAAACGCATGGTATTAGGAATCATCACTGCTATTTTGCCTTCATTATCTTTTTCCATGCTAATTAGGTTTTGATAATTTTGATATTCGGGATTAGCATCCAAAATAGTAAGCACCGCTTTTTCCATGGCGCTAATAGCCAGGCTATGGGCTTTTATCTGCGCTGCTTCTTCTAGAATCGGGCTGATTTTAATTTCGAGCATGATGATAGTTATTATTAAAGATAGGGCAAATAAAAGTAAGCGCCCTTTGCGGCTTAAGCCGCCTCTTTTAGGTGAACCCCATTTTTTACGACGCATAATATCCCTCCTAGGCCTCATTATATGCAGCCTAGGCCCTAAGGGTTACCGTAAAATGCCAATTTGTTTCATCAAAAAGGCAGCATTGGTCGAGGTTGATTTGCCATTTTGCAAGCTATAATCAAAAAACATTGTGTCTTGCTCATAAATTTCCCTAAAGCTATAGTTTTTAACCCTTTTTTCTGTTAAAGCCAAATCGCAAATCGCCAAATCATGGCTGGTAATTATGCCCATGGCCTGATTATGTGCCAATTCCAAAATAACTTCCTTAGCGCCATAAATTCGATCCTCGGAATTGGTACCTCTAAAAATTTCGTCAACCAAAAATAGCAAATTATCGCTTTGGCGGGCAGTTTCTACAATTGCCCTAATCCGCTTTAATTCGGCATAAAAGGTCGAGATTCCACCTTGCAAATCATCGGCAATGCGCATCGAAGACATTACCTGATAGCGTGAACATTCCAAATGCTCTGCACAAACAAATCCCCCGCTATAAGCTAAGATTAAATTAATACCCAAGCTACGTAAAAAAGTAGTTTTGCCGGCCATATTCGAGCCGGATATAATAATAATATTGTCGGTCATATCAAGATCATTATTAACTCTTTTTTGATTATTTAGCAAAGGATGCCCCAAATTTTTGGCTCTAAGCTGATATTTTTGCTCGCTGATAATCGGCAGCGAACAATTATTGCAAATATTAGCCATCGAAGCTAGGCTAAGCAGGCTTTCAAAGCTGGCCAAATCATTAATCCAGGTTTTAACCTTACTGCCGAAATCTTTTTTCCAGCGGCCTAAATCCATGGCGCAATTAAGATCCCAGAGCAAAAACAGGTTCATAATCAAATAAAATAGACCATTGCTGCGCAAATGGGTACGATTGATAATTTTAGCCAATTTATGGCTGGCTGCAATTGCCGAATCCTGGCCAATACCGATATTTTGCTTAATGTTTTGCAGCAGCGATGCCTTAAAATCCTGCTTTTGCAGGCAAATAAACATCTCTTCATAATGATAAAAGAGCGTGGGCGCTAGGGATGCCCCAGCCAAATAATTATTGGTTTTAAGGCTAAAAAGCAGCCAAGTAGCCGCTTGGGCTAAAAATACAGCCAAGGCAATAATATTTAAAATATTGCTATTAAAAAGCAAAGCTAAAGCTAAAGCACTTAAAGTAAGAATAGGCAAGCCTTTAGCCAAATATTTTAGCGGCGAATTTTGGCCAAAATAATTGCCATCGGCCAGGCGATTAATAATTTGCTCAATATTACCCTTAAAGTTTAAGCCGGCACTTAAATATTCAAAATGGCAGGCTAAATCCTTGGCGATTGCCAATTCGGCAATCGCCGTTTGCCTTTCTTTTAACATTGGCAAATCAAAATCGGCATTCAGTAAAGCCGCACTTAAAGCGGCTTGTCCATAATAATTATGGCTTAAATTTAGCAAATTAAATAGCGAATTGGGGCCATTAATATCCAAATCGGCGGCATAAGGATGCCCCTTAACCACCTCGATTAAGGGTTGCGAATAAGTTTTGCTAAAATCACCCTCGATTTTGGCCAAATAATTTTGGCAAATAATAATAATTTGCTGCTGATAATGCAGTTGCTTTTTAAGCTTAAGCTGATAATAAAATAAATAAATCAAAACAATTAACAATAAGCCGGCTAAAATACCTAAGGGTAGATAATTGGGTCTATTAATAAAAATTATTGCTGAAATGATTAAGGCCAAAAAATTAAGCAATTTTAAATTGCCGATTAAGCTATACTGCTTTTGCCTTTCCTTAAGTTTAGTCTGGCTATCTTTAATTTTTTGTTGATAAAAGCTATCCATAATTCACTCTCCAAAAATAATATATATAATAGTAGAAACAAGTTAAATATTTACGTATTAATTATAGCATAACTATTTGCTTAATTCAAATTATAAATTTCGGCAAATTTTTAGTTTTAGCTTAACTTTTATTGACTTTTTAGGCTAAGTTATGAGATAATATATATATCTAGCTAGCATGATTTATAAAGGAGCCACAATGCTAAAATCATTAACTGCTTATACCTATCAGCTCGACCATTTCGACTTAGCCATTGCCGAAATCTTAGAGCAGCTTAATTTGGCCGAAAATCTGCAAAAAAACAGTGTGGGTATAATTACCTGCTATAATGAATTTATAGAAAATGGCCTGGTAGCAGCCTTGGCACAGGCTTTACCCTTTGATATTGTGGGTTGTAGCACCTTAGGTAATGCTACGGCCGGCCAAAATGGCCCGATGATGTTGGCCTTAATGGTTTTAACCGGCGATGATATTCAGTTTAAAACGGCTTTTTCCGAGCCGCTAATAGTAGATCCGCAGCAGGCTGTGGAAAATGCTTATCATCGGGTAGCGGATGCTGATTTAGGCCCTGCCGCCGTAATTTTGAGTTTTTTCCCTTTAAATAATAATTTTGTTAGCGGTAATCTTTGTGATTATTTGCAAAATATTGCCGCACCCAGCCCTATTTTTGGCCTTTTTGCCAGTAATTTTGAAAATTTTTCGCAAAACTTTTGCCTACATAATCAGCAATACTCTGATAAAAGTTTTAGCCTACTGGCCATTTATGGCAATATTAAAACCGATTTTTTCCTAACTTCGATACCCTCTACCAATATTCAAAAGCAAAATTCGATTATTACTGCCTCTCAGAACAACATTTTGCAAGAAATCAATAATTTAACCCTAGAACAATATACGCAAAGCATTGGCTTAGGTGGAGGTAATAATATTATCACATCTATTCCCTTTGTTGCTGATTTTAAGGATGGTAATTTGCCATTAGCTCGCGCTATTTTTAGCATTAATGATCAAGGCTATGCCGTTTGCGGATCTTTACTGCCACCAGGTACTACCTTGGCACTTGGATACTTAGAATATGAGGATGTTTTGCAAACTGCCGATAGCTTAATTAGCCAAGCCTTAGCCAAAAATGGCCAAGCTTTAATCTTGTTTCCCTGTAAATCACGCAATGCTGTTTTAGGCCCGGATGCCCAAGCCGAGCTGGAGTTTATTAGCCAAAAAATTGGCAGCAGCCTTCCCTACCTAATCGCCTATGCCGCCGGGGAAATTTGCCCAATTGATGATAAACAAGGCAATTTATTAACTCGCTATCATAATTATTCACTTATCGGGCTACTTCTTTCCTAAATATATGGGGTATTTACTATGATTGATGACATTAAAAAACAAGAACAAGCAAATCGTCTGGAGCAGGCCGAATTAGAAATTAAGGCCTTGAAAAGGCAGGTAAACTATTTAAATACAATTATCGAGCGTTCTAAGCTTAGCCTTACTAATAAAAGTAATTTAAATAGCTTAATCAATGCCGAAAGGTTGCGTCAAGAGCGTTACCTAAGCCTTTTTTTAGAAAACTGCCCCGATATCATGTTATTTGTTGATGCCAAAGGCTATTTAGCCTATTGCACCAATATATTTTTACAGGAAACAGGCATAGCCAATATTGGATTAATTAATGGCCAACATTATAATACTATTTTTAATCCTTATTTGGAAATGGATGTTTTATTACAAATTGATAAGGCTTTTAACGAGGCTATCAATAATCATCATGATGTATATTTACGCACAGAAATTGATATTCGTGGTGTTAATAATCCCCGCAAATACGATATTCATATTGTACCGATGGCAGATGATGAACAAATGGCAGTTGGCGCTTTGATTATTTTTCATGATTTTACCGATATTGTTTTAGCCAAGGAAAAGGCCGAGCAAGCCAGCATGGCCAAGTCGGAATTTTTATCGACGATGAGCCATGAAATTCGTACTCCGATGAATGCAATTATCGGCATGACTACTATTGCCCAAAAATCGGAGAATATAGCTAAAAAAGATGATTGTTTGATTAAAATAACTCAAGCCTCTACCCATTTACTGGGGGTTATTAATGATATTTTGGATATGTCTAAAATCGAGGCTAATAAAACCGAAATCAGCCATGCCGAATTTAATTTTGAGCAAATGCTACTTAAAATTGCCAATGTTCAGTCCTTTAAAATCGAAGAAAAGCAGCTTTACTTTATGATGGAGATTGATAATAAGATACCGCAGCTATTAATGGGCGACGAGCAGCATCTTAATCAAGTTATTACCAATTTAATCTCTAATGCCATTAAATTTACGCCCGAAAAGGGGCAAATAAAATTAAAAGTTGCTATCGAAGCCGAGGAAAAGCATGATATCATTTTGCGCATTTCGATTAAAGATAGCGGCATTGGCATTAGCGAAGAAAATCAGCAAAAATTATTCCAATCATTTGCTCAGGCCGATAGCAGCATATCCAGGCGTTTTGGTGGCACCGGTTTGGGGCTGGCCATCTGTAAGCGGATTGTCGAAAAAATGGGCGGCCAAATTTGGGTTAATTCGCAACTTGATCAGGGGTCAACCTTTATCTTTACCTTACGCTTAGGCAAGGTGGCTATCCAGCCTCCGCCAATAGCTATTAACTGGCCGCAGATAAGGCTTTTAATTATCGATGATAGCAGGGAAATCGACAATTATTTCTATCATCTGGCAATTAAAGATAATTTTAATTATCAAGTTTGTCCCGATTATCAGCAGGCTGTCGACTTAATAAATAATCAGCAGGAAGATTTTGATATCATTTTACTTAGCTGGTATTTTAATAAGAAAAAGACACTTGATTTAGCATCTAAAATCAGCAAGGATAAACTAATTATCATCATGCCCAGCCTAAATAGCGTACCAGAAGTAGAAGAAGCACAGACGGCAGGCTTTAATAATTTTATTCACAAACCGCTTTTTAATTGCTTATTTTATCAAGCGGCGCTAGAATTGCTTAACCCACAGGGGTTAGCTAAAATTACCCCCACAATTAATGATTATACCAATGCTTTTAGCGATAAAAGGGTATTAATTGCCGAAGATATCGAAATCAATCGTGATATTATTGCAGCTTTACTGGAATATACGGCAATTAGCATCGATTTTGCCGAAAATGGTAGTATAGCAATTAATAAAATGATTGCAAATGCTGAGCAATATGATTTGATTTTGATGGATTTACATATGCCCGAGGTGGATGGCTTAGAGGCTAGCCGCCAAATCCGTGCTTTACCGCAGGCTAAAGCGGCCGAAATTCCAATTATAGCAATGACGGCTAATGTTTTTAAAGAAGATATAGATCGCTGCTTAGCTGCCGGCATGAATGATCATATCGGCAAGCCGATTGATATTGATATAACAATCGCCACCATGGCCAAATACTTATAATAAATTTAAGGAGTGTTTTATGCATATAGTTTTAGTGATGCCGGAAATTCCCAACAATACCGGTAATATAGCCCGTACCTGCGCCGTTACCGGTAGCAGCTTACATTTAATTAGGCCTTTGGGTTTTTCTACCGATGATAAGCAATTAAAGCGTGCCGGTTTAGATTATTGGCAGCATTTAGATTTACATTATTATGATAATTTTGAGCAATTAGAGGCCAAATATCCTAATGCACGTTTTTTGCCGGCTACTACCAAGGCTAAATCTTATTATACCGATATTAAGTTTAAAGATGATGACTTTATTGTATTTGGCCGCGAAACAGCAGGTCTGCCGCCCGAGCTTTTGGCTAAGTATATGGATAATGCCCTGCGTATTCCGATGGGTAAAGATATTCGCTCTTTAAATTTAGCCAATTCGGTGGCGATAATTGTTTATGAGGCCTTGCGTCAAAATAATTTTGAAGGCTTAATTTAGGTGCGGGTATGGCTAATCAAATTTTGAGCATAGCAGCCCCTGCCCAGGCCGAATTAGTTGAAAAAAAATCTCGCTTTATAGCAAATATTTTTCCGGTTGCCAGCGAAGAGGAAGCCCAAATGGCTTTAGCCCAAATTCGCCGCCGTTACAAGGATGCCAATCATCATGTTTATGCCATGCAAATCGGCGAAAGCAATCAAATTCAGCGCTCTAATGATGATGGCGAGCCTGCCGGCACCGGCGGCCGACCTATTTTAGAGGCCATTAAGCATCAAAATTTGCAAAACACCCTAATTATTGTTACTCGCTATTTTGGGGGAGTATTATTGGGCAGCGGCGGATTAGTAAGAGCCTATGGTAAAAGTGCAGCCTTGGCTATCGAGGCAGCCCAAATTATCAAATTAATTCCCGGCCAAACCTGGGCTATTCATTTTGATTATGGGCTGATTGCCAAAATCGAAATTTTGCTTAATAATCAAAATATCCAAATAGCCGAAAAAAGCTATTTGGATAAAGTATGCTTTTTAATTAAATTACCCAGCGATTTAGCTCTTAACATTATCGAGCAGCTAAATAACTTGGCAAATGGTAATTTACATAGCCAATGCCTGCTGGAGGAAATGATTATTGGTTAGTTTGATTTATTAAGTAATTTTGCCTTATGCAATAAGTTAATAGAACTAATAATATCGGCGATAAATACAAATTGCAAAATACCATGAAGCAGTGCCTGTTTTGAAGATAAAACACTGCTTTTATAGCCATGCCTTATCGCAGTTAGCCCTATTAGGCCACTTAATACAATCGCCATCATGTCCAATATCCATAAAATTATCGAAATCCCGAATGTAAAGATAGTTAACATAAAGATCATGCCAAATCCAAAAATAAAAAGATAGGCCGGAATAGGAATTGTTTTAATTAACATATTGATCCGGCATTTTTCTTCAAAATCGCATTTACTATGCCGGATACTAAAACAGAGAATTATCGTAGCAATAAGTGCAAGCAACCAGAATACTCCAAGAGCAAATAAAAGCAGGTAGGCATTGGTGTCAAATACCGTATCCATTAAAAATCCGCTAAATACGCAATAAATACCAAAGGCAATTGCATAAGGAAAAAGTATCACTATTGCTCCTAAAAATTTGTTCATTGGTAGCTACCCCTACTATCTAAATAGCATTATTATTTGCTTGTGCCAAACCCTAAATATTAGTCTTCTACCGGCAAAGCCAATTCCAACTCCTTAGGCTTGGCAGCAGGAATAGTTAATAATTCCTCTTGCTTTACTACCGGAAATATTTGCAATATCCTTAGCGTATCAATAATACCGCCGGAATATACCAGGCCGGTTTCTAAGGTAGAGGGATTACCAATTGCCTTGATAACCACCGGCGATAATAATTCCTCATCATCAATTACAATGCTAAAATTACCATAGCCAATATCTTTATCGCTAATTTGGCTTTGGGCATTAATGCGCATATTATTGATGGCTACCGCCTCGGCGCCACTTACAAAAAGTTCATTAACAATATCGATTAAATCATAGGCTATCAAGCGAGAAGATTCGCTGGTTATGGTTACGGTAATGCCTGGCCCTTCAATATCCTTGCTACCATCGGCAATATGCAGGCTATTTAGCCTGGCCTCTTGGGTGGCGGCCACATCCAGGCCGGAATTTACCAGCTCTTCGGTGGCATTTAGCTCATCTTCTAAGGCATCCAGCTCGGCTTGCAAATCATTTTTTCTGTCCATCAAATTTAAGGCCAAGGCGCTTAAATCCTGATAGCTTTGCGATTCTAAAGAGTCGCTATAAGCAGTATGGGTGCGATATTGCGCCACAATTAAAATGCCAAAAGCAATAAAAATAAAGGCCAAGGTTATTTGTGTTTTAAGTGATGCTTTTTTGGAGTTTTGCTCTTGCTTAGGTTGGCTATTCATGCTGGTCATCCTCGCTAACTACCAAATCATAGCTAAGGGTTTCGTATTGGCGGGCCCCGGTTTCTTGGTTTTGATTACGCCTTTTTTGCGCCGCTTTGCGGGCTTTTTTATTGCGATGATATTGCACCAAGCCACGGCGAATAAAACCCATATTATTAAAGATGCGAATACCAAAAGCAATAACCGCCGCTAAATGCAAATCTAAACCCAATAAATCGCCAAGATAAGCCAAAGCTGCGGCTAAAATACTATTGATAAAAAAGCCACTTATCATAATTGCGCCATCAAATTTATCTTCTAAAACAGCTTTAAAGCCACCTAAAAGCGAATCTAGGCTGGCCAGTACCGCAATCGACATATACTTAATCAAAAAAGTAGGCAAGGCAAAGGCAAAAACCGAGCCTAATAATAAACCACAAATTAGCCCCATTAAAGGCAACCACATAACTAAATCTCCTCAAAAGAAATTATGGTGCAATTTTACTATAATTATAGGTATAAGAGCCGGTATAATTATTAATAATTAAATTATCCTCATCCGTAATCTTTAAGGGTAAACCATTGGTAAATAAAGTTTGATAACGGCTTGATTGATGCAAAGCTGCTGTTAAAAGCTCGGCATCGCCAATGGCACTAATGGTATATGGCGGCGCCAAACGAGCCGAATTTACCAAAATTACCGTACCCACGCAGCGAATATTATAGGTATCATGCAAGCGAATACCATTGATGGCAATGGCTTCGCTATAAGGAGCAATAGCATGCACCATATACAGCAAATCTTTATCATGAACAATAAATTTTTCGGGATTATAGGTATCGGGATTATTAAGGCGTGCTTTTTCGGCACCGCTTTTATTATCATCAACGGTAAGGGTGATACCCGGCCCTTGCAGTTTAGTTAAGGCGGCATTAACTTGCGCCTCGGCCAATTCATCGCCTAAATAACTAAGGCGGCTTTGCCCTTCGGCCTGCTCGGAGTGGATATCTGCAATTTGTTGATTAATCAAAACTGCCGATGATTCCATTTGAGCAATTTCGGCCTCTAAGTTATTAATAGAACGAATTAGTTCCTCATTACGGGGATCGGGCTGATTAATGGTAGAGGCATTGCCATTGATGGTTATCATCAAAAAAATGCCGGCAATAAAGGATAAACAAGTTAAAAATAATAATTGACCTTTGCGTGATTTCATATATATACCTCTTAAAAACACAATACAACTTTCCTATTATATAATTATACAACAAATTGGCTAATAATAATAGTATTATTTTATTTTTTTTTTTGGCCTTAGATTTAAGGCGGCTAAAAGGGTTTTTTTGATAAATCGTCGAAATAATATAGGTTAAAAAAGGAGGGCTGGTTTTGTCTATTTCGCATTATTTTGAATGGAGCTTTGAGTTTATTATAGCTGCCTTATTTGATATTACCATCTTGGCCTTTATTATCTACAAATTTCTGCTGATGATAAAAGGAACCCGTGCTATCCCCTTAATTAGAGGTATTTTGGTTTTATTCTTGGCTGCTACCATTACCCAAGAGCTGGGTTTATTAGCCATGAGCTGGATTTTAGATCAATTATGGGCGGTTGTTTTTGTGGCCTTGGCGGTTATCTTTCAGCCGGAATTACGCCGTGCCTTAGAGCAAATTGGGCGTAAACAGATTATTTTTAGCAATCGTGCCGATCTTAATACCGGCGATATTGTCCATATCATCGACGAAATTACCGGAGCCTTGGTTGCTTGTGCTAAAACCCAAACCGGGGTACTTTTAATTATCGAGCGCGAAACCGGCCTTAATGATTATATCGAAACAGGGGTTAGGTTGGATTCGGCCATTAGCCAAGAATTTTTGGTTAATGTATTTGTGCCCAATACCCCTTTGCATGATGGGGCAGCCATTATCCGTGGCGACCGTTTAGCCGCTGCGGCCTGTTTTTTGCCTTTAAGCGATAATCCCTATTTAAGCACCACCTTAGGCACCCGCCATCGAGCCGGTATTGGTATATCCGAGGTTAGCGATGCAATTGCCCTAATTGTTTCCGAGGAAACAGGCATTATCTCTTTAGCACGTGGCGGCAAATTAATGCGCTCTTTAGACGAAAAACAATTGCGCGAATCGCTATCCTCTATCCTTAATAATGCCGGCGAAAACAAGTTTTTCTGGCAAAAAAAGGGGGGTGCTCAAAATGGTTAAAAGCATTAAGGGGCTGGCCATTATCAAAAAAATTGATAAGCTTTTAGGGGCTAATTGGGGCTATAAAATGGGGGCGGTTTTAATTGCCATAGCACTTTGGGTTATGGTTACCGTCAGCGCAAATCCCTTAGACGAGCGCACCTTCCCCGTGGCTATTATCCCCCAAAACCTCGAAAGCGATTTATCCATGCTCGAAACTACCAATCAAGTAAATATTAGGGTGCAGGGCACTTCGGCGGTATTAAATAATTTAACCAATGCCGATTTTCAGGCTACTATTGATTTAATTGGTTTAAGGGCAGGGCAAACCTCGGTAGAAGTGCAAATTACCGCCCCCGATAATATTACGGTTCTCTCGCTAACGCCTGCTACCATCGAGGTAGAGCTTAAAGATATTGCCACCGAAAGTTTCCCCTTAGAAGTAGAAATTATCGGCGAGCCACCGGCCAATTATCTGATGCATAATCCCCTGCTTAGCCCGGAGGAAATTTCTCTATCCGGCCCGGAGGATTATTTAAACCTGGTATCTCGTGTTTATGTAGTGGCCGATCTTAATCAAATCGAGGATTTAAGTAATCCCCAATATCAAAAAAACACGACGATTATGGTGGAAGATTTTAATGGTAATGATATAACTTCTTATTTTACCAATAATATTTATCCTTTGGCAGCGCAGGTAACAGTACCGATTTTCCATAATCGCCCGGAGGAAATTATCCCAATTAGGATTAGCTTAACTAATGAGGTAGCGCCGGGCTATCAATTAAGCCTTTACAGTGCCACCCCCAATGCCATTAGTGTATTTGGTGATCTTAATGATTTGCAGGCCTTAAGCCATATTTCTACTGCGCCGATTGATTTGAGCAATTTAAATATATCTACCAGCCTAGAGGTTCCTTTAGAGCAAATTGCCGGCTTGGATTATGCCCAGGATACAGTTACCGTATCCCTGCAAATCGAGCCGATTGCCAGCAAAAACTTTACGATTTTGCTAACGCATAGCCAAAATGTTTTCCCGGGCATGACAGCCGAGGTTAATCATCAGCCTTTAGATATTAGCGTTTACGGCGCCGATTCTTTTATTGATGATTTATCTTCCGACGAAATCATTCCTTATGTGGATTGTACAGGCTTGCAAGCAGGTGTTTATGATTTACCTGTTGAAGTTTCTTTACCGGCCAATATTTATGTTATGAATATTAATCCCACTTTAATTAATGTCGAAATCAGCCCTAATCAGGAAACCGATGAGATAATATTTGAAGCCGAAACAGCAGATCCCCAGGCTTTAGATACTGAGGAAGCACCAAATACAGAAAATTAAGGATGAGTTATTATCAAAAATTATCAATACAGCCTGCAAGGGCTGCAATTAACCTTAGACGAAGATCTTAATTATCGGCAAAATTTGGCTATTAAAATCTGTACAGCCTTAGGCTGGCAGGCCACCGATTTGCTCGATTTTAAGATTAGCGCCAAATCTTTGGATGCCCGAGATAAAGAGCAAATTAGCTTTATCTATACCATAATGGCCTTTGGCCAAAAGCCGCGTCAAAAAACCCATCTTAAGCGCAATCAAAAAATTGAGCAAATTAAGCCACAAGCAGAGCTAGATATGGCAAATCCGCAAGCTATGCCACTTAAACAGGATGTGCCACTTAAGCAGGCGATGCCACTTAAACAGGCGATGCCTGCTGTGATTATTGGGGCGGGGCCGGCCGGCCTTTTTGCCGCCTTAGATTTAGCTCAAAAGGGTTTTAAGCCGATAATCATCGAGCAAGGCTCAATGATAGAACAAAGATATCAAGATATTAAAGATTTTTGGCAACATGGCCAATTGCATGAGTTTAGCAATGCCCAATTTGGCGAAGGCGGTGCCGGCACTTTTTCCGATGGCAAATTAACCTTTAGAGGCAAAGATAGCCGTGCCCGTTTTATTATGGAGCAATTTATTAAATTTGGTGCCGATTCTAATTTGCTTTATTGGCATAAGCCCCATTTAGGCAGTGATATGCTGCGTCAAATTATTCCTCGCTTAAGAGCCGAAATTATTGCTTTAGGCGGTACATTTTATTTTGATACCTGCCTTAAAGATTTACAAATAAGCCCTAAAGCCAATGGCTTTAAGCTGGAAGGTATTGAGCTTAGCGGTAAATTTGCCAAACAAATCCCCTGCACTAGCCTGATTTTGGCTACCGGCAATGGGGCAAGAGCCATTTATCGGCTTTTGGCTAAATATAATATAGCTTTAAAAGCCAAGCCTTTGGCCATTGGTTTTAGGATAGAGCATAGCCAAGCCTTAATCGATAAATGCCAATATGGCGCATATGCAGGCCATGCCGCCTTAGAAGCAGCCACTTATCAATTAAAGTATCATGATTCAAAAAAGCGTTCCTATTATAGTTTTTGCATGTGCCCGGGCGGCCATATTATCAATGCAGCCTCTGCGACAGGCGGCCTATTAACCAATGGCATTAGCAATGCGGCTCGTAATAGTGGCTATGCCAATAGTGCCTTGGTGGCGGCCATTTCCCCCGATTATGATTTTGCAGATCAGCCTTTAGCCGGCTTAGAGTTTCAAGAAAAACTAGAGCAAGAAGCATTTAAGCTGGGTGGTAGCGATTATAGCCTCCCTTGTTGTTTAGTAGAAGATTTTTTATTAGGCCAAAAATCGGCGACCTTGCCCAGCGATTTTAAGCCCTTTAGCCATGGCGCAAAAGCGGTAAATCTACGTGGTCTTTTAAGCGAAGATATCGAAGATGGGCTAATTAAGGCCTTAAACCATTGGGATCGGCAGCTTAAAGGCTTTAAGCAAAATGCCGTGCTGGCCGCTATCGAAAGCCGCACATCTGCGCCATTAAGGATATTGCGTGATGCTGATGGCCAAAGCCTTAATTTAGCAGGCCTTTACCCTTGTGGCGAAGGGGCAGGCTATGCCGGCGGCATTATGAGTTCGGCTATTGATGGGCTTAAAGCTGCAGCGGCTTGGCAAAAAAATCAAATTTAATCATAATCGCCCTAATTTGGGCATAAATATATTTAATCGATTTATAGAGGTGATAGTAGTGACAAAGTATTTTGGAACAGATGGAATTAGAGGAGCAGCAAATAGCTTTTTAAGCCCGGAATTGGCCTTAAGCTTAGGCAAAGCGGCAGCAACTGTATTTGCCGAGGCCAGCCAAGCCGAGAAAATTTTAATCGGCAAAGACACCCGTATTTCCGGCAGCATGCTCGAGCAGGCTTTATCGGCAGGGATAATGAGTGCCGGTTTAGATGTAATTTATTTAGGGATAATCCCCACCCCGGGAGTAGCGGCCTTATGCAGGCTTTATAATTGCCCCGGTGTGGTAATTTCGGCTTCGCATAATCCATATTATGATAATGGCATCAAATTTTTTGCGGCCGAGGGTTGTAAGATCAGCGATCAAATTCAGCAAAAAATGGAAGATTATTTGCTGGGTAAAACCGAATTTGAGCCAAGCTTAAAGATTGGCCAAACCAAACTTTTACTGGATGCCGGCAAGCATTATAGCGAATTTATTTTGGCCAAACAAAACCCCGATTTAAGCGGCTTAAAAGTAGTAATCGATTGTGCAAATGGAGCGGCTTTTCAGATTGCGCCGCAGGTATTAAGCACTTTAGGGGCTGAGGTTATTGCCATTTACAATAGCCCCGATGGTCAAAACATCAATTTAAATTGCGGTAGTACCCATATCGAAGCCCTGCAAGCGGCAGTAATCGAGCATCAGGCCGATTTGGGGCTTGCCTTTGATGGCGATGCCGACCGCTTACTAGCCGTTGACGAGCAAGGCCAAGTTGTGGATGGCGACCTAATTATGGCAATTATTGCCCTTGATATGAAGGCCAAAAACAACTGTGATAAGCTGGTAGTTACCGAAATTAGCAATATGGGTTTGCGCCTAAGCCTGGCCAAAGCCGGCCTTCAAATTGCCGAGAGCAAGGTGGGCGATCGTTATGTGGCCGAAGTGATGAATCAAACTGGGGCTAAAATTGGTGGCGAGCAAAGCGGCCATTTGATTTTAAGCGATTATAATAATACCGGCGATGCCCTGGTAGCAGCCATTTATCTTTTAACCGTACTGAGCCAAGGCGGCAAGCCTTTAAGCGCTTACTGTGCAGATATTAAGCTTTTTCCGCAGTATCAGATTAATATTAAGGTTAATGATAAAGATTGGCAAATCAAGCCCAATATTGTTGCCGAAAAGGAAAGAATTGCCCAAATTTTGGCCGATAATGGCCGCATATTGCTTAGGGCTTCGGGCACCGAGCCGGTAATTAGGGTTATGACCGAAGGAGCAGATCTTAATCAAATTAAAGATTTGGCCGAAGGTATTGCTTTGATTATTAAAGCCGAATTGAGCTAGCAGATGGCTGTTGCAAATTTAAATATTTGTAACAGCCTTTTTACTTTATAAATTCTATTCTTTTTGTAAAAAAAGAATAGAAAAACTTTTGGGGATTCTCTTTGTTTGGTTTCACCTAAACCAAAAAAAGGAAAAGATACCTATTTAGCGAATATATAACAGATTATAGTTTTAATTTATGGAGGTTTATTATGTGCGGTATTATTGGTTATGTGGGTTTTAAGCAAGTAATGCCTATTCTTTTAAATGGTTTACGATCCCAGGAATATCGGGGTTATGATTCGGCCGGCATTGTCTTACTGGAAGATAATCAGCTGCGCCTTATTCGTTCTAAAGGTAAAATTAAAACTCTTGAGGAAAAAATCGGTGATAATTATGGTGAGGCTACTTTTGGTATCGGCCATACCCGTTGGGCTACCCATGGCGAGCCTTCCGAGGCCAATGCTCATCCCCATTTGGATTGCAAAAAACAATTGGCGATGATTCATAATGGCATTATCGAAAATTATCTGGAATTAAGGCAGGATTTGCTGGCCAAAGGCCATAAGTTCTGTTCCGAAACCGATACCGAGGTTTTGCCTCATTTATTAGAGAATTATTATCAAGGCGATTTAAAATCGGCCTTTATGCGCATGGTTAAAGATTTGCGTGGCGCCTATGCCATGGTGGCCATGAGCAAGTTAGAGCCTCGTAAACTAATGGTTGCACGCAAAGAAAGCCCCTTGGTTATCGGTATTGGCGATGGCGAATACTTTGTAGCTTCGGATATGGCGGCCTTGATTGAATATACCCGTGATATTATCGTGCTGCAAAATGGCGATATTGCCGAAATTACCGAGCAGGGTGTTGTAGTTTATCATGATGATCAACCGGTAGAGCGCCAAATTTTGCATATTGATTGGGATAAACAAGCTGCTCAAAAAGGCGGTTATCCTCATTTTATGCTTAAGGAAATTATGGAGCAACCCCAGGCCTTGCGCCAGGCTATGAATGGCCGCATTACTTTAGATCGCAATGATATTACTTTAGATGGCCTAGATTTACCGGCCGATTATTGGCATAGTATTAATAAAATTACCTTGGTGGCCTGCGGTACGGCTTATCATGCCGGTATGATTGGCAAAAGTATTATGGAAAAACTTTTGCGCCAGCCGGTGGAGGTTGATGTAGCCTCGGAATTCCGTTATCGCGACCCTTTAATTGATGATAAAACTTTAGTTATTGTTATTTCTCAAAGTGGCGAAACCGCCGATACCTTGCAAGCTTTGCGCAATAGCAAACAACAGGGCGCTAAAACTATTGCTATTTGCAATGTGGTAGCATCCAGCATTACCAATGAGGCCGACCATGTTTTATATACCTATGCCGGCCCGGAAATTGCCGTGGCATCAACCAAAGCTTATATTACCCAGCTAATGGTTTTATATTTATTAACCTTATTTATCGCCAAAAAGCAGGATAAAATTGCTGATAATCTTTACCTGGAATATATTCGGGCTTTGGCCGAATTACCTGATGGTGTGCAGACTATTTTGGATACCAAATCCGAGCAAATCAAGGGCATGGCCGATACTTTTTGCACTTTAAACGATCAATGCTCTTCTTTACTACGCGAATCTTATGCCTATATGCTTAAAAAGACTAAGCCCCAGGCTATTCGCCGCCCCGATATTGCTAAGCTAGCAGAAAAACCTTATGATCATACCGCTAATGTATTTAATTATATCGAGCGGCTTACCGAGGAAATTTGCGCCCATAAACCGGCTTTCTTTATCGGGCGCGGCCTTGATTATGGGGTGGCTTTAGAAGGTGCTTTAAAGCTGAAGGAGATTTCCTATATTCATGCCGAGGCTTATGCGGCCGGCGAATTAAAGCATGGAACTATAGCCTTAATCGTGCCGCAGCTACCTATTGTTGCGCTTTGCACCCAAAGCCATGTTATTGAAAAAATGATTAGCAATATTGCCGAATTAAATGCCCGTAAGGCTCATGTTTTGGGTATTGCCTTTGAAGGGTTGGCACATATTGAAGAAGTTTGTGCCGAGGTATTATATTTACCTAAAACTTTAGATGATTTAGCGCCGATACTGGCTGTTATCCCCCTACAGTTATTGGCCTATTATGCATCGGTTGCCCGTAATTGCGATGTTGACCAACCACGCAATTTAGCCAAGAGTGTTACTGTTGAATAAAGAATAAAAAGGGGCTGTCGCAAAAAAGCGCGACAGCCCCTTAAAGTTTTTTTTGGTGCTTTTTTTTTCAAAAAAAAGCACGGTTTTAATCTTTTAATCTTTTAATCTTTTAATCTTT